>NZ_AP024678.1:312236-624473 GCF_025999095.1 Thermosynechococcus sp.
GCTATGTCCATGTTGATCGCCATGTGAGACTACAGGAAGGGGTGATTATTGGCAGTCGCTGTGTGGTGGGGGAGGAAGCCAGTCTGAGTCAGGGAGTGCGGCTCTGGCCAGGAAAACGTATTGAAGCGGGTGCAATTGTCAATGAAAGTCTGATCTGGGGCACAACAGGGCAGCGCTATCTCTTTGGGCAGCGAGGAGTGGCCGGCGTGGCTAATGTGGACATTACACCGGAGTTTGCCGTGCGGCTGGCGGCAGCCTATGCCTCAATTCTTGAGCCCGGAACCAGTGTGCTCGTGTCGCGGGATCAGCGCAATGTATCGCGGATGGTGTCCCATGCCCTGATGTCGGGTTTGATGTCGGTGGGGATTCAGGTTCTCAATTTGGAGGCGATCGCCCTGCCGATTGCCCGCTTCGCTGCCCAAACCCTTTCAGTCAGCGGCGGGATCCATGTGCGCGCCCATCCCGATCGCGCCGATCAGCTTTTGATTGAGTTTTTTGACCACAAAGGCATCAACCTCAGTAGAGCCAAAGAGCGGCAAATCGAAACCGCCTACTTCCGCGAAGAGATTCGCCGTGCCCTACTGATGGATGTCGGTGTCATGACCCACCCCAACAACTGCGTGGCCGCCTATGCCCAAGGCTTTGAAAAGTGGCTGAATACGCAACTGTTTTATGGTAGCCCCGCCAAAATTGTTATTGACTATGCCTATGCCGTTTCTGGGGTTGTCTTGCCCCAGATCCTCAGTAAGTTTGGCTGCGATGCCGTTGTTCTCAATGCCACCCTCCACCCAACTCCCCTAAATATTCTGGAGCGACAGCGACTCCTGCGGGAACTGGGACAGGTGGTGACAGCCCTTTCTGCAAGTTTAGGAGTGCAAGTCTCCGCCAATGGCGAACGGTTGACCTTGGTGGACAATGCCGGTCAGGTTTTCAGTGATCAAGAACTCACGGCCTTGATGACCTACTTGACCCTCTTGACTCATCCGGGGGGCACCATCGTGGTGCCGGTCACAACCTCTAGCGCCGTGGAGGCGATCGCCCGCCAGCAGGGAGGACACATTATCCGCAGTCGTACCAAGCCGACTGATCTCATGGAAGCCTGCCAACACCACAGTGGCGTTGTCCTAGGGGGGTCCGCAGAAACCGGTTTCATCTTCCCGCAACTGCATCCGGGATTTGATGCCATGTTTACGATCGCCACACTGCTCGAACTGCTGGCACTGATTGGCAAGCCCCTCACAGTCATACGCCAAGAACTGCCCCGCGTCCACTACTATCACCGCCCGATTCGCTGTCCTTGGCTTGCCAAAGGGTCATTGATGCGCCACTTAGTGGAAACCCATCCCCGCAACCATTTAAGTCTCATTGACGGCGTCAAAATTGGTGAACCCAACACTGACCATTGGGTACTGATTCTGCCCGATGCCAGTGAGCCATTGGTACACCTCTACGTGAATAGTCCTGACGCCCCTTGGAGTGAGCAGATGCTGCAACGCTATAGCCGCCGCATTGAAGAGTTTGCCCGCTTGGAACCTCTCTCAGATGCCACAATAAAGATGTAACCCAAATCCCGTAGAATCAGGGAAAATTTTTGGTACGTTAGGCACAATCGTGATTTTAAAAACGGAGAAAACCCAAGGGAGCTGGAGCGATAAATTGCGGGGAATTGCCCGTTGGTGGTCAGAATTCAAGATTCAAACCCGCCTCATGGCCACAGCAACCCTCGTGGTCTCCATCATCATGAGTGGCCTCACCTTCTGGGCGGTGAACACGATTCAAACCAATGCCCACCTCAATGACACCCGCTATGGTCGCGATTTAGGGTTACTCCTAGCCGCTGATGTGGCGCCCCTGGTGGCCAAAGGGGATACCGCCGCTGTTGCTGAATTTTCCCGTAAATTCTATGAGCGCAGTGCCAGTATTCGCTACATCCTCTATGCGGATCCCGACGGGGAAATTTACTATGGCCTGCCCTACTCTGCCCCCCAAGTGGAAAGTGCCCTGACATTGCGCCGCCGTATTCAACTGCCAGAGACCTACCGTGCTAGCCAAGAACCCCTCGTGCGCCAACACCAAACCCCCAATGGTCTAGTTGCCGATGTCTTTGTTCCCCTAACCTTTAATGGCGAAAACTTAGGGGTTGTTGCCCTGGGGATTAACCCGAACCCAACATTTATTGCCTCTGCCAATCTCACGCGGGATCTCACGATCGCTGTCTTTGTCTCCCTCTGGATCATGGTGATCTTGGGGGGGGTCTTCAACGCCCTCACCATTACCCAACCCATTAAAGAATTGGTGCAGGGGGTGAAAAACATTGCAGCGGGGAATTTTAAGCAACGCATTAACCTGCCCTTTGGCGGTGAACTGGGGGAGTTGATCACCAGCTTTAATGACATGGCTGAGCGCCTCGCCTCCTACGAGGCCCAAAACATTGAAGAACTCCAAGCCGAGAAAGCCAAACTAGACACCTTGGTGTCCACCATTGCTGATGGAGCAATTCTCTTAGATACCGACATGCGGATTATTCTTGTCAACCCCACAGCGCAGCGTCTTTTCAATTGGGAGGGGATGAACGTCATTGGCCAAAATGCCCTGGACTGCTTTCCAGCACCGGTGTGCGAAAAACTCACCTGTCCCCTTTACAAAGCCTCCCGCGGAGAGTCAGAAGGGGGAGAATTTCGGGTAACGCTGCAAGAACCTAGCTCGCGCTCAGTACGGATTCTGCTGACAACGGTTATGGATGTGCAGCGGGAAAAGCCCAAAGGCATTGCGATTACAATTCAGGACATTACCCGGGAAGTGGAACTCAACGAAGCCAAAGCACAATTGATTAGCAATGTTTCCCATGAGTTGCGTACACCTCTATTCAATATCAAATCAATCATCGAAACGATTCAAGAGTACGGCAGCAGCCTCAGTGAAAAAGAGCAACAGGAATTCCTAGAAACCGCTAACCACGAGACCGATCGCCTGACGCGCCTTGTCAATGATTTTCTCGATATTTCCCGCCTCGAATCGGGTCGCCCCTATCAGTTTGGCTCCGTACAGATGGCGCAGGTGATTGATCAGATCATGCGCACCTACCAACTCAATGCGGCCAATAAGTCCATTACCCTAACTGCCGAGGTGGAAACCCCCCTGCCACCGGTTTGGGGCAACTATGATCTGCTCATTGGTGCCCTCACTAACTTGGTGGGCAATGCCTTGAAGTTTACACCCGAAAATGGACGGGTAACAATTCGTGCCTATGTCTGGCATCCCCCTAGCGATCCAGAGCAGGAACGCGTGCGCATTGAAGTGGCCGACACGGGTATGGGGATTGCCCCAGAGGATCAACCCCGTGTTTTTGAGCGCTTTTTCCGCGTCGAGAATCGCGTGCATACCCTAGAGGGGACGGGGCTGGGGCTGGCCATTGTCCAAGATATTATCCACAAGCACAATACGCAAATTCATTTAATTAGTGAATTGGGGGTCGGTAGTACCTTTTGGTTTGATTTGGCCATTGATGAATCTGCCCTCGTTGATAACCCCGACAGCACTGCTGAAACGGCGCTTCCGCCCGCTTGAAACAGGTTGATAGGGGGATGGGGAGCGGATCGCTCCGAGTTGCCAACAACAACAAATCATCCGCTAAAATCTGAAGGCAGAAATCAATAACTCCTCACGCCGGTGGCTGTTTGGGCTTGGCCCTGAGGAAAAACATACAGGTTTTTGCATTTATTTTCATCTAAATCTAAAGCTCACTATTAAATATTGGAGTTGAGGAAGTGAAAACAAACTTCTTGAGAGCCGTTGCTATTCTCTCTATTTTCAGCAGCGCGTCAGTGGCGTTACCAGCGTTAGGGATTCCGATTACCACCCCCACCCAACAGGATATTCAGCCAGCCCTACCGGAGGCATCCCCTCTGCCAGCCACCCCGCCGCCAGTTCTTGAACCACCCCCCTCACTCCCTAGTCCACCCCCGGCGTCAGAAACTGTTTTAATACCTGTACAAAAAATTATTGTTGAAGGCAGTACTATCTTTGGTGCAGCGGAATTTGATCCAATTATCAAGCCCCTCGAAGGGCGACAGGTAACGCTTGCGGAGCTACAGAGAGCCACCGATGCCATTACAAAACTCTATCTAGACAGGGGCTATTTGACCTCACGCGCCGTTTTGAACGAGCAGATAGCACGGGATGGGGTAATCAGGATTCAAGTTCTTGAAGGCCGCCTACAGGATATTCGTATTGAAGGGAATAAAGGGATTATCCAGCGCTATATTCGCAGCCGGATTGCCCTTGGTGCAGGTGTGCCCCTCAACTCCAATCGCCTTGAAGAGCAGTTGCGTCTGTTGCGAACGGATCCCCTTTTTGCCAATCTCTCTGCGAGTTTGCGACCCGGCACGACACCCCAGGAGAGTATTTTGGTGGTGCGGGTGGTACCTGCCCGTTGGTTGAATGCGGCTTTTGGTTTGGATAACAATACACCGCCAGCGATCGCCCCCCATCGGGCCACGGCCTTTTTGGGATACAACAACCTCAGTGGTCGCGGCGATAGCGTCTATGGCTCCTACGCCATCGGTAACAATCTCGGCACCTTTGATTGGGGAGCATCCAACACTGTGGAGTTTGGCTACAGCCTCCCCCTCAATGCCATGAATGGTACCCTCACCATTCGCACGCTGCAAGCGGATAGCGAAATTACCCGCCCCCCCGCCCTTGCGGCCTTGAATATTCGCAGTGAGTCTTCTATTTACCAAGCCAGTTTTCGCCAACCCGTGATTCGCAATATCCGCGAGGAACTGGCCTTTGGCATTGGCTTCCTGATGCAGTCCGGGCAAACGTTTGTGGCGGGAGTGCCAGCCCCCATTTCCGCCGGGGCTGATGCTTCCGGCTACAGTGCTTCCCGTGTGCTAGAGTTCACCCAAGAATATATTCGCCGCGACACCCAAGGGGCATGGGTCTTGCGCTCGCAGTTTAACGTTGGCCTGCCTATTTTGGGGGCCACAGCAAATCCCAGTCCGATACCGGATGGCACCTTTTTTAGCTGGCTAGGACAAGGGCAGCGGCAGCAACGCCTTTGGGCAGACAATTTTTTGATTTTACGCACCGATGTTCAACTCAGTCCCAGCAATCTCCTGCCCTTCCACCAATTTGTGATTGGGGGGCCGCTGTCGGTGCGCGGCTACTCAACCAACGCGCTCGCTGGGGATAATGGCCTGCGGTTTTCGGGGGAAGCCCGCTTCCCAGTGCTGCGGACTACCAATCGTCGCCCGATTATTTCCCTTGGGCCGCTGTTTGATCTGGGGGTAGTCTGGAACAATAGCAGCAATCCAGCGGGTCCCGTTGCCAACAATGTCATTGCCGGTCTCGGCTTGGGACTCTTGGTACAGCCCACCCGAAACCTAGATCTGCAGTTTCAATATGCAGCACCATTAATTGATCTGCCGGGGCAAACCCGTAGTTTGCAGTCCGATGGCATTTACTTTTCCTTGACGGTGCGTCCCTAGGGCGTATCGAGGGCGGTGCGGAGTGACTGACAAAACTCAGCAACAGCGGCAACCCCCTGACCCGGTTCTGCCAGACGTTTAACAAAGGCACTGCCGACAATGGCGGCATCGGCGCCCCAATCCCGTACCTGGCGGGCATGCTCTGGACTGGCAATGCCAAACCCGACACCAATGGGCTTGGGGGTGATCTGCCGTAGGGTGCGCAAGAGTTCCTGAACGCGGCTGGCCATTTCTTGACGCATGCCAGTGACGCCAGTGGTGCTGACAAGGTAAATAAATCCCTGGGAAGCGGTGGCGATCGCCTGCATCCGTTCGGGCGAGGTGGTGGGCGCAATCAACAGGGTCAATTCCAAGCCCAAATTGGCGGTCTCTGCAAGAACCGGTTCCGCCTCCTCAAGGGGCAAATCAGGAATCACTAACCCCTTGATCCCGGCTTGGGCAACTGCTTTGAGAAATGAAGAGACCCCCCGATGGTAGACGGGATTGTAGTAGGTAAAGAGAATGAGCGGCGCCTTCAGTTGCCGGTGCCAGTCCGTTGTCATTTCTAAGACTGCCTCAAGGCGGGTTCCCCGTTGCAGAGCGCGGGTGGCGGCTGCCTGAATTATCGGGCCATCGGCCAAGGGATCCGAATAGGGCATCCCCAGTTCAATGACATCGGCCCCATGGTCATCGAGGGCCTTGAGGGCAGCACCTGTAGTTTCTAAATCCGGGTCGCCGGCAGTCAAAAAGGGGATGAGGGCGCAGCGATGGCGAGCACGACATTGCTCAAAGCGTTCAGAAATAGTGGGCACAGTCACGGGCAGTGGCTCTCAAAGATGCATCATAATTGTGCCAGATTAGATACAGCCCTTTTCTAGAATATGAGATACCTATAGTGGCAGGTGCCAGTGAGGGTCATCCAAGCGTGAGTTGGTGGCGTTTTCTCCCCTTTGGCGATTGCCGACGGGCCAGCGAAGCAGTTGGCGACCTGCGGCAGTGGAGGCTGGAAGCACGATTGCTCCACTGGTTGACCCTTGTATGGATTGGTCTTGGTTTAGTCGTTCTCTTTTCCGCCAGTTTTCCCGTGGGCTTGGCTGAAACAGGGGATGGGCTGTACTACTTTACGCGCCAGTTACTGTGGCTTGCCCTTGGCTGGGCAGGGTTTCAACTGTTTTTACGGTTACCCTTGCGGCGATCGCTCCAGATGGCCATTCCGGGCTTCTTTTTGTTTTTGCTACTCATCTGGGCAACGCGACTCCCGGGGGTCGGGACAACGGTGATGGGCGCCACCCGCTGGATTAGTATTGGCCCCTTTCAACTCCAGCCCTCGGAGATGATGAAGCCTTTTTTAGTCCTGCAAGCTGCTTGGGTGTTTAGCGCTTGGCGGCGGCTACACCTGAAGGCGCGCTGGTTTTGGTTAACGGCCTTTGCCCTGACACTCTTGGGGATTTTAATTCAACCGAACCTCAGTACCACCGCCCTCTGTGGCATTACGTTGTGGCTAATTGCCCTCGGGGCAGGTTTGCCTTTGGCACCCCTGCTGTTGACGGCCATGAGTGGCTTGGGCTTAGCGGTTCTCAGCATCAGCATTAATGATTACCAACGGCGGCGGGTCATGTCCTTCCTGAACCCTTGGGCGGATGCGATGGGGGATGGCTACCAGCTAGTACAGAGTCTATTGGCAGTGGCCTCAGGGGGCGTTTTGGGTGCCGGGTATGGCTTTTCCCAGCAAAAGCTCTCCTACTTACCGATTCAGCACACCGACTTTATTTTTGCGGTTTATGCCGAAGAAACAGGGTTGGTGGGCTGTCTGCTGCTGTTGGCACTGTTGGTGGCCTATGGTTGGCTGGGAATGCGAGTGGTAAATCGGGCGCGGGATTCCCTGATCCAGCTCACTGCCTTGGGGGCAACGGTGATGATGCTCCTCCAAGCCCTGATTAATATCGGTGTAGCGATTGGTCTGTTGCCAACAACGGGATTACCCTTTCCCTTCTTTAGCTATGGGGGGAGCTCAATGATGGCCAGTATGGCGATCGCTGGCCTGTTGATTCGCTGTGCCCGTGAAGGGCAGCAGGCAGAGGTGATGGCCTTCCCCGGTGCGACAAACGCTCACTCCAGAACCTCCAGAAGCACCCGCCGCCGTGCGGTTGCCGTGGTCCCCCTGCGTCCCAAAGGAATCAATAAACCCTAGGCTGACACTTCACGGCCATCTTGACGCCACACGGCAATGACCGAAGGGCGCGGCACGACGACTTGGTCACCATAGGGCCAGCGCGTTGGTAGATCCGCTGTGGACTTTGCCCCTTCCCCTGGATGTTGAATAGCACAGAAGAAGGTTTTGTAGTCACTGCTAAACTCCGGCCCACAAACTTCACAGCCAGGCACAGCAGAGAGAAACATCTTCAGTTCGCGGCGCCCTGGGCTGAGGACATAAACGCCATCATTTTTGCCGAGGCGACTTGATGCCCCGTTGCCATCCGTAGCAATCCAGACATTGCCAGCGCGGTCAAAAGTAAAATTGTCGGGTGCGGAGATGGCAGGCACCTTAGTGTTGGTGGGTCGGCCATAAAGCACTAACTGACGGCTTGTCTCTGGGGCGGTGGGGTCGCCGCAGAGCAAGGGCAACGCCCACCGGAACTGCAAGGCAGCCGGATTATTTCCCTGCTCCACAATCTCAATCACATGGCCCATTGCGTTTTCGGGGCGAGGATTGGCGCGATCGCTGTCCTTACGCTTTTCGTTGTATGTCAAGGCAAGCCAGACACTTTTAGTGACAGGATTCCATTCAAAATCTTCTGGCCGATCCATTTTTGTTGCCCCAAGGGCATCGGCTGCCCCCCGTGTATTGATAAAGCACAGCGCCGGCTCCTTTTGAAAGATATCAGGCAAACTGGGATTTGGCATAATTTTGTTATCGCTGACACGGGCAATTAGGCGCCATTCACCCGTCAGATCGTCGTTAAACCGCGCAACGTAGAGATCGCCTTGATCCAACAGGTTCAAGTTGGCGGCACGGTTGTTGGCTCGGTACTTGCCCTTGGTAATGAATTTATAGGCATACTCAAAGCGTTCATCATCCCCCATGTAGACGACGACTCGTCCATCGGGGGCAATGACAGTTGTTGCAGCCTCATGGCGAAAGCGCCCTAGAGCGGTGCGTTTGATGGGCAAGCGAGTAGGATTGAGGGGATCCACTTCCACAACCCAGCCAAAGCGAAAGGCCTCATTGGGTTCCTTTTCAAGGTTGAAACGGTCTTCGTAGAAGTAAAAACCATAGCGATCGGCCCGCGGGCTGGGAAGGCCATAGCGCCGATGCAAGGTCTTCACCAGCTCTGTGAGGTTGCGATCGCTCCCCCCAAAATAGCTATGAAAATTTTCCTCACAGGTCAAGACTGTCCCCCAAGGGGTTTTGCCCGCTGCGCAGTTATTGAGGGTGCCGTTGACGCGCCGGCCGGTCGGATCAGCGGCCGTTTTCAGGAGGGGGTGCCCTTTGGCAGGGCCAGAAATTTCACAGGGGGTTGACCCCGTAATCCGATAGTTATAGGGAGAGGCGTTGACATACCGCCAGCCACCATTGGCGTTTTTGCTAATCTCAACAATTGAAAGGCCATGGGCTTCCCGCTGGAGGGCCGCTTGCCATTGACTCGGGCGATCGCCCACCCTTTCAAACATCAGTTCAGGGTTCGTGTACTCATGGTTAACCACTAGCAGATGTTTGCCGTTGGGTGTCCTCTGATACCCCACAAAATCACAGTTGTAGCCAAAGCAGTACCGTTGCCGCTGCACATCTGCTGCCCTAACTGTTTGATGAATGCGGTTCC
This sequence comes from Thermosynechococcus sp., assembly GCF_025999095.1. NCBI lineage: Bacteria > Bacillati > Cyanobacteriota > Cyanophyceae > Acaryochloridales > Thermosynechococcaceae > Thermosynechococcus > Thermosynechococcus sp. The sequence continues at coordinate 321,529 of NZ_AP024678.1, forward strand.
AGTCTAGGTTTTCACCCCCATCGAGGGCATCCCCCCAGCGAATGACCACGCCATGCTCAAAGCCCGCCGGCAAGGTGATTTTGTCGTCTGCATTAGGGTAAATCGTTGAAAATCCTAGGGAGGTTGCAGCCACACCGACTTTAGGTAAGCTTGCAAGGGTCAAACCCGCAGCGCCAAAGAGGGCTGTTTTCAAAACAGCGCGGCGGCTCAAGGCACGGGATAACAGATCACCAAAATACTCGCCCATGGTTCGCTGAGAATTCCCTTACTTTAGGTCACATTTCATAGGTTAGGGAAACCTCAAAGAAATTAAGTTAGGTTGAGCCTAAGAAACGGCAAAAAAAGTGTTAAGACAAGGCAGCGGCTAGGAGTTTTTGCGTATAGGGATGCTGCGGGCAAGCAAAGAGTTGTGCCGTGGGGGCAAGCTCGACAATTTTGCCACGATACATTACCGCAACGCGATCGCAAAAGCGCCGGGCGATCGCCAGATCGTGGGTGATAAAGAGGTAGGTCAGTTGCAACTGTTCCTTTAACTCTTGCATCAGCGCCAGCACCTGGGCTTGAATATGGGCATCGAGCATACTCACCGGTTCATCACAGATCACCAGTTGCGGCTGGGTAATTAGGGCGCGGGCGATCGCCACCCGCTGGCGTTGTCCCCCCGATAGGGCATGGGGATAGCGATGAAGGTAGGCGGCCGCGGGGGTCAATTCCACCTGCACCAGCATCTCGCGCACCCGTTCCTGGGCAGCCCGTTTCCCCATCAGCCGATGAATGAGCAGTGGCTCCAGCAAATTTTGCTCCACGGTCATTTTGGGGTTCAGGCAGGCATGGGGGTCTTGGAAAATCATTTGCAGATCACGGCGGGTTCGGCGCAGTTGGGCCGCTGACAATTGAGTTAAATTGCGCCCCCAAAAGACCACTTCACCGGCATTGGCAGGAATCAGTTGCAGAATTAAGCGCGAAAGTGTACTTTTGCCACAGCCAGACTCACCAACAAGGCCAAGGGTTTCCCCGCGCCGCAGCGTTAGGTCAACGCCATCCACCGCCCGAATCGTGGTTTGCGGTTGTAACCATCCCCCCAAGCGGTAGTGCCGCTGTAAATTCTCAACCCGCAGCAGTTCCGGAGCAGTGTCCAAGGGTGGAGGCTGTGGAAAGGTGAGTTGGGTAGCTGCAAGTAAGGATTGGGTATAGGGGTGCTGTGGCCGTTGCAGCACTTGCTGAGCCGCTCCCAGTTCCACAATCTTGCCTTGGTGCATTACCGCCAGGCGATCGCAATATTTGGCCATGAGTGCCAGATCATGGGAAATGAGTAACAGCCCCCGCTGCTCCTGTTGGCACAGGCGTGTGAGTTCATCTAGAATTTCTGCGGCAACGGTTACATCCAGGGCCGTTGTTGGTTCATCGGCAATGAGGAGGGGTGGGTTCAATAGCAAGGCAAGGGCGATCGCCACCCGTTGACGCATCCCCCCACTCAACTCATGGGGATACTGATGGAGGCGATTGGCAGGAATTTTTACTCGATCCAACACCTCAATAACGCGCTGCCGCCGTTGGCGACGGCTCCAAGCAGACCAATGACTCCGCAATAGCTCATCGCAGTGGTCATAGACGCGCATGAGCGGATTGAGGCGCGTCATCGGATCCTGAAAGACCAAGCCAATTTGCTCACCTCGCAGCCGCCGCAATTGGGAAGCAGTCAGGCCCAAAAGGGATTGCCCCTGAAGTGCGATCTCGCCAAAAACCTGTGACCGCGGTGGCAATAACTGCAAAATGGCTTTAGCAATTGTGGATTTGCCGCAACCCGACTCCCCGACTAAGCCAAACCGCTCCCCTGCGGCTACACAAAAAGAAACACCATCCACCACGAGTGTTGCAGCAGATGATGTCTCTATTCCAGGGTAGGCGACCCGCAGTTCCCTGAGTTCTAAAAGAGTCGCCATGGACTTGTCGATCCTAGACAGGTTCGATGCGGGCGTAAAAGACCCCTTGAATTTTTACTTCATGGGGTTCGTGGGCACCCATATCATCATCGGAGAGTTGCTCACTTTCAAAGGTGCCAGCAATCTCACCGGTGCGGCCATCCACTTTCGCCACATTCAGAGAAATTTGACCCTTGGTGAGGGAGAAGCGTTTAACGTTGGCGCGAGCCAGTTCTTCTTCCTTTGCTTGGGGAAGGGCGATCGCCGAGTCATAACCAGAGGCCAAGCCCCGTCCTTTAGGATCGAGGAAGTTGGCGGTGCGGTAGGAAGGAACGTTGAATTCCCCCTTGAAATCCGTTGAAGTGGTGATACTGGTAACGTTGGGCTGAGTGCTCGCCACCAAGTTTTTCACCGTAAACAGCAGTGGGATGCGCTCACCACCGGGCATTTGCACTGTCACTGGTTGGAAATCAATCCCATCCTCTTCCACAAACGTCAGACTGCCATCGCTGTTGACCTTGAGTTCCCCCTGAATTTGATCCAAGCTCGTGGTTTCGCGGGTCACCAGTTTTGTGGGCACAAATTCGGCCTCTTGGCGTTTGTTCTTGGGCTCTTCCTTGACCAAAAATGTTGTCGGCTGCAGGCACAGTTGGGCAATGCGATAGGTTTGGGAGCTATCAATGGGATAGGCACCACGCGCCGTATCATCCAGGGTGGGGCACTTGTTGGCCAGACCTGTACCGACAATATCGTCATAGGTTAAAGTCTGTTTTGCAGCAAAAGCGGGGGCGCTCAAGGAAAAAATCCCTAGACATACCGCCAGCAGAGTCGCCATTAAAATGCGATATTTCATGGTTAACCTCAGAAGTCAAAGCATCTCAAAGCAATCAAAGTGTGGGAGATAACCCTGCGTAAGAGTCCAGTGAAGGCAGCCATGCAGCTACCTTATCAATCCATGATTATACGGAGGTTTGCGATCGCCTCAGAAAGGAAATTTTTGCAGATATTTTAATTTTACAAGAGCAAAAACTAATGAGCCACTCCTCTGCCACCGCAGCCGCAAAGTAAACTGGTGAAAAGTCAGGATCAGGAGTAAATTCATGGATGACAACGAGTTGTTTGCTGTTTTGGTTGCCGATGTTGTCAATGGTACTGAGAGCCTTGCCTCCAACCCCAACTATCGCATTGAGTCTGTCCTAGGGACTTTGCAACTGGTGGACAACCGAGCTGGCGTCATTGCCACAGGCAAAAGTGAAGGGGGTCAACCACAGATCATCGTCAAGCACTACTGCGACGCGTGGGAATCTTTGCGACAAGCATTGATCCAGGGTTCATTTTTTCCGGACCTTGCCTACAACAAAGCACAACTGGTGCCCCTTACCCGTGCCCCCATTCCCAAAGACTACCAGCTCTATGATTGTGCTGCCGGTGAGATGTGGCGCAGTTGGCGACGGAGGACAGTTGCTCATGTGCATATCTATACCGCGAGTCACTGGCGATCGGTGACGGAGATTTCCTGTAGTGGCGGTGTGGTCTTTATCCTTCTTCCTGATCTAGAGAAAGAGACAGAACCCAAAAATTCCAGAGATAATATTTAAGTAACCTAGGAGTAACAACCAAGCAACGTCAGCCTTACCTGCTTGCGATCTCGCCAGCCGCTTTCCCTCCGAAGCAACTATGTCAGAACCCCACCGCGACACCAACATCAGCCAAGTCCTCATGAACCGGTATCGGCTCACGGAGTTAATTGGTAAAGGCTCAATGGGGCGGGTCTATCGCGCAGAAGATATTCTGCTTGGGGGTGTTCCCGTTGCCGTTAAATTCCTGTCGCAAACCCTGCTCAACGATCGCATGAAAACCCGCTTTGCCCAAGAAGCGCGGGCGGGTGCTCTCCTTGGCCAGAAAACTATGCACGTGGTGCGGGTGCTCGACTACGGCATGAACAATGAGGAAATTCCCTTCTACGTCATGGAATTTTTAGAGGGGGAAAACCTCAGTGATTTGCTCCTAGAAGAACCCCTGCCTTTAAGCCGCTTTCTGCGCATTGCACGGCACATGTGCCTTGCTCTTCAGGTAGCCCATGAGGGAATTATCATCGAAGGTCAAAAATGCCCGATTATTCACCGTGACATCAAACCCAGTAATGTCCTTGTGATTCAGGATGGCACGATGGGGGAACTCGCCAAGCTATTAGATTTTGGAATTGCCAAATTTTTGGGGGATGTCTCTGAAAAGGGCCAAACCTCGTCGTTTATGGGCACTTTGGCCTACTGTTCGCCAGAACAAATTGAAGGGCGGGAATTGGATCACCGCTCTGATATCTACAGTCTGGGCATCACCATGTATGAGTTACTCACAGGCAAGATGCCCATTCAGGCGGAAAGCCACTCTATCGGTAGTTGGTTTAAGGCGCACCACTTTCAAAAGCCCATTCCCTTCAATGTGGCGAGTCCGGGGCTGCATCTTCCCCCTGCCCTGGAGGAACTGATCATGGCCTGTATGGCCAAATCCCCCAGTGATCGCCCCCAAGATGTTGCGGAAATTATCAAAGTTCTCACAGCCCTTGAGGAACAGTTTGGCAGTACTCGAGTCACCCAGCCGGGGGTAGAGGTTGCCGCCAAGGTATCTCAACCCTCAGAACGCCAATCTCAACCGCCTGTTGCCCTTGCAACGGTTGAGGAAGTCTGCTGGCAAAGTGTTTGGCCTGCGGATAAACCCGTAGCGGAAATTGTCTTTCCCATGCCCTTGTATGCGCAACGGGAATCAGCGGCGTCGCTGTGGGTGATGTTGCCTCGGTCCGAGATTGATCGGCGCATGCTTAATCTTCGCTACAACCAGTTTCTCTTCACCACCAGTCCCCACCCGATGATCCTCTGGATTACCGCTATTTATGATCCCAAGCAAGGTCCCCGCTGGTTGCCCTGCTATTTGGATATGAAACTGCCACGCAACCAAGAACTCTGCCTTTTGCTTTCAGAAACGGGTTATTACCCGCTGCTGTTTTTCTCCCTTGAGGATCCGCAACACTGCCTCAATGTCCGCATGTTTACGATCGCAACCTTCCAGCGGCAACTCCTACGGGACTGGCTGCAAACCAGTAAAAACTTACCCAGTTCAGCCCCAGCGGTTGTGAGCCGGAATCTCCTTAAGGCAGAATTTGAAAACTACAAGCCCCAAATCCTCGCCAAGCTAGAGAACGTGAAAATGGCGACAGTCATTGATTAGGGGTACCGCGATCGCTCTCTAGGGCAGCAATAGAGAAAAATATATTAAGAGTTGTTGCGGAATTGGTAAAGAATTGTTACAGTGAGGGTACAGGGTTCGATCAGGAGTCAAAACCATGGAAGATACCAAAACCATTAAAGCTGAAGACCGGAATGCATGGGTGTTTGGATTTACCCCCCAAGCTGAAATTTGGAACGGTCGCCTTGCCATGATTGGCTTTGTGGCGGCACTGCTCACAGAACTGATCACCAAACAAGGGGTGCTTCACTTCTGGGGTCTCCTCTAGACCTTAACTTTCTCCCAATTTTCAGCGGTCAAAGTGTCATTTTGAGGTCAGTAATGGCCTCTTTTTTTTGGCCAATTACGGTTTAACACCGCTTTTCCCCAAAGAGATCACACCGCCGAAACACAAGTACAGGATCGCTCCCCCTTTATGCATCCCAATGTTGAGAACAGTAGCGGGAAGCGCCGCTGTCAAAGCTTCAATGATTTCGCAATCGAGAGTTTGTGAATCTAGCCGTGATTTACGCGGGGAATCCCCAGACTATAGTTGCGCACACGACTATTGAGGTTGTAGCCAATTTCCCCCTGCATCAGTAAGGAGCGAATAAAGTGCTCCAAGTCTGAGCCAATGCGCCGCAAATTGTATTCCGTCAAGTCTTCCCCTGCAGCATTGGCCACCAATTCCTGAAACTTGGCTTCCACTTTCGCAAGGGCGGCTTCGTTCCACTCCAATTCGTTATCGGGATCCACATTCAGCGTCAGCGTTTCGGTATCAGGATGAACTTCACCATCTACCACATGGCCGGCATAGATGTGAACGTGGCGTGTTGTGGACTTCAGTAGCATGGCTAACCCAATGATGAGTGGACAGTAGTTCGTAAACGCCTTTACTATACCAAGAATCCTTTCAAGGAAAGTTTAGAAAAACTCATGCCTGAGCCCAAGAATCAGTAATGCAACTGAGCTGGTTTCTATGCTGCTTTTGGCTAGCGATCGCTAAACATAAAAGGGGCAATCGCCCCCGCTATCAATCCAGAGTTTCGGTGCCTGGCAAAATTTCCCATTTGCGGCTGGGGTGGGCTGGCTGATTCTTGCATCCCTGTCGTTGCTACAGGCGCCGCCGGCCACCCGCCCAAGGGGGAGGGCCACTGTGGCAATGAATGTTAATCACCTCACCATTGGCGCGAGTAATACTGAAGGCATCAAAATCACGTTTACCCTATTTGGCCACAACTGTAACGGTTTCGGTCGGCTGGGGATTGATTTGGTAAAACCAACGCGACTCCGCCTCCACAATCACTTGGCCAGTGCTGTTATCGAGGATGAATTGATTACCAACGACGCTGCGAACTGTGCCGCGAATGGTCATCCCCTGAAAGTTCGTCAAGTTGCGAATCGGTGTTGCCGACTAGGCAAGGCTCTCAGTTGTTGGCGGAAGAGCGACCTCCGTAATACCGACAAAGAGAGGAAAACCAAAGCTCCATAAACGTTTCATCACTATTTTTTCTAAATATCTTAGCTGATAACTCAGGGGACAAAAAATGACAGAAATATCATCAGAAATTATTCTTAAGAGAAGTCAATAAACACACTCGTTCCTTGACCCACACAACTTTGAATTTCTATGTTGTCCTTGATGGGCATCGAGAATTTGCTGGAGGATCCCTAGCCCCAAACCAAATCCCCGCGGTTGTTCCTGATCTCGGTAAATACCATAAAAGCGCTCGTATCCATGGGGAAGCGCCGCTTCTGGAATACCGCTCCCCCTATCCACGACAGCAATTTGAACATCGCGATCCGTCAATGTAGAGCAGAAGGCTGACAATTGGCCAGTTGTCCTTAGAGCCAAAAATAAAAGGTCACTTAATTTAATTAATTTAATAGATCCGCAATTTGTTTAGCCATTTGAGAAATGTTGGTTAGATTTTGCTCCCCTGTTATCAGAGATTCAAGAGCAGTTTCTGCATCTGAAGTCCCATGTGAATGGGCTATCGCTGATGGGGATCATGAATACGCATTCCTAAAGGCGGGGGCGATCGCCGGTATAAAAAACTATGGTAACCATATGAAATCCCCTTGCAATTAGACAACAAAGAGCCAAGTTGAGTTCAGTGTAAGTTTAAGGTTGAGCAGAAGGGGAAGGCGTGCTTAACTTAGTTAAAGAGTTTTTAACATTTGCTGCTATGCCCTTGATAACGTTACTTTTGCAACCTTTGCTTGCCGATGTTGGAGCAGAATCAGTGAATCTGGCGGAAGTGGGTCCATTGATCTCGGCAGCTGTGCTGCTGAGTCTAGTGGTGATCTACTTTGCCAGCAAAGTCGGCGGTGAAATTTGTGCCCGCATTAACTTTCCACCTGTCCTGGGAGAACTGGTAGGGGGTGTGGTCGTTGGTACTTCCGTCTTGCACTTACTGGTCTTTTCTGAAGGGGGGGCAACCGAGCCCGCCGTCCTGACGACCTTTATCCAACAGACGGCAAGCATCGATGGCACTGTCGCTTCAGTAGTTGCCAATACCGCCAGCGAAGTTATTTCCGTCCTCTCGGAAATTGGCGTCATGATCCTGCTTTTTGAGATTGGCCTAGAATCGGATTTAGAGGGACTGTTGAAGGTGGGGCCTCAGGCTGCCGTTGTTGCTGTGGTGGGGGTGGTGGCTCCCTTTGCCGCTGGCACCCTTGGTCTGGTGAGCCTGTTTCATGTGGACTTGGTCCCCGCCATCTTTGCCGGTGCCGCCCTCACGGCAACCAGTATCGGGATCACGGCCAAAGTGCTTGCAGAGATTCAACGGCTGACTTCCCCGGAAGGTCAAATCATTATTGGGGCAGCGGTTCTGGATGACATTCTTGGCATTATTGTGCTGGCAGTGGTGGCGAGTCTAGCCAAAACTGGCACAGTCGAGATCAGCAATGTGATCTATCTGATTATTAGCTCCGTCGTGTTTTTGGTGGGTTCTGTTGTCGTGGGGCGGCTGCTGAGTCCTTTGTTTTTGGGGATGGTCGATCGCCTGAGCACACGCGGTAACTTGCTGGTTCCCTCCTTGATCTTCGCCTTTGTCCTGGGTTATGTCGCTGTAATTCTGCAACTGGAAGCGATTCTCGGTGCATTTACCGCTGGCTTAGTTCTTGGGGAAACGGAAAAACGGCGGGAGCTAGAGGAGCAAATTTTGCCCATTGCCGATATGTTGGTGCCGGTGTTCTTTGTCTGTGTCGGCGCACGCACCGATATTAGTGTTCTGAATCCCCTAGAACCAGCCAATCGTGCCGGTCTGATCATTGCCTCCTTCCTCGTACTGGTGGCCATTGTGGGTAAAGTGGTAACAGGAGCAACGGTCTTTGGTCAGCCGGGCATTAACCGTTGGGCGATTGGCATTGGCATGGTGCCGCGGGGTGAGGTGGGGTTAATTTTTGCTGCTGTCGGGTCTGCCAGTGGTGTGCTCTCAAAGGCTCTAGATGCCAGCATTATCGTGATGGTGATTGTGACCACCTTCATTGCGCCACCTCTGTTGCGTTTGGTCTTTAAGCCAGAGGCCACAGAGGCGTTGCCGACCTCGGATATTGCAGTAGAGTCTCCCCCAGAAGGATAGCAATGGAACGGATTACGGTCATTGGTGGTGGTTTAGCCGGTACAGAAGCGGCTTGGCAAATTGCCCGTGCCGGTCTGCCGGTGGTCCTCTATGAAATGCGCCCGCACGTGGCTAGTCCAGCCCACCATACGGCGGAGTTGGCAGAGTTGGTGTGCAGTAATTCCTTTGGTGCCAAGGCGAGCGATCGCGCCACAGGGCTATTACACCATGAACTGCGTGCCCTCGGGTCACTGATTATTGCTACTGCCGATCGCCATCAAGTGCCTGCCGGGGGCGCCCTAGCGGTGGATCGCGCCCAGTTTAGTCGTGAGTTGACTGAAACCCTCGAAAGCCATCCCCTTGTGACAGTGCGGCGCGAAGAACTGCGCCGCCTCCCAGAAAGCGGGATTGTGGTCTTGGCCACCGGCCCCCTGACCAGTGAAGCCCTGAGTGCCGATCTTCAATGCCTTACCGGACTGGACTACCTGAGTTTTTTTGATGCCGCCAGCCCAATTGTGGTCGGGGAGTCCATTAACCGTGAGGTGGCCTTTTTGGCTTCCCGCTATGACCGCGGCGAAGCGGCTTATCTCAACTGTCCCTTCAGGGCTGAAGAATACCAGCGGTTTTGGCAGGCGCTTTGTGAAGCCGAACAGGCGCCCCTAAAGGACTTTGAGCGCGAGAATGCCCAATTTTTTGAGGCTTGCCTACCCGTAGAGGAATTGGCGCGGCGAGGGGTGGATACCCTGCGCTTTGGCCCTTTGAAACCTGTGGGCTTGCGGGATCCACGTACGGGGGAGCGTCCCTATGCGGTGGCACAACTGCGCCAGGAGGATCGCCATGGCCAACTGTGGAACTTAGTGGGTTTTCAAACCAATCTGCGCTGGGGGGAGCAGCAGCGGGTCTTTCGCATGATCCCCGGCTTAGAGCAGGCGGAGTTTGTGCGCATGGGGGTGATGCACCGCAATACCTTCTTGAATGCACCGAAGTTGTTGAGGGCCAGTCTTCAGTTTCGCGATCGCCCCACCCTCTTGGCAGCGGGTCAAATTACCGGCACCGAAGGTTATACGGCAGCGGCAGCAGGGGGCTGGCTAGCGGGAACGAACGCCGCTCGCTTGGCACGGGGACTTGCACCCTTGGTATTGCCCCCAACAACAATGGCGGGTGCCCTCTTTCACTACATCAGTACGACTGAGAGCAAAGGGTTCCAGCCGATGCCCCCCAACTTTGGCATTTTGCCACCCCTAGAGCAACCAGTGCGGCAAAAGGCGTTGCGCTATGCCGCCTATCGCGATCGCGCCCTCAAAGATTTAAGCACCTGGGCAACAGCCCTGTCGCTGCCCCTACAGCCTCTAGCGTTAGATGGGTGCGCTCCCGCCACCGTTGAAGCTGGAGCCTAAGATAAGCTGGGGGCAAGGTCGGCAGGCGATCGGGCCACTCAATGGCAACAATCCCCGGATCAATTTCTTCGCCAAGCCAATAGCGTTCTGGCGCCAAGGCCGCCACTTCAGCAGGCGCCAGGCGATAGAGATCAAAGTGATAGAGGGGCACACGCCCTTCAGGGTATTCCTGAATTAGCGTGAAGGTGGGGCTTTGAATGACATCTTCAATGTTCAATCCCTCCCCCAAGGCTTGCACAAACGTGGTTTTTCCTGCCCCTAGCTCCCCCGCCAACAGGAGCACTGTCCCCGCCGGCAGCCATGTCCCCCACTGGCGCCCTAAGGCTTGCAGTTCTGCCAAACTCAGGCTGAGGTTCGTCATTTAGGCGGGCACTGCTTCTAGGAGTCGCGAAAAGTAAAAGCGAGTTTTGGTCATGGCATTGCGCTCAATCCGCCAACCCAAGTTGCGCAAAATCTCCACAATAAATTCCTCACTGTGGAGATAGGCACGGGTGGCCTTGCTGGCGCCGGGGAAGAATTCACCAATCTTCTTCAGCAGCGTATATTTTGGTGTTTTGGGGGCAAAGCTGAGGATCAGCCGCTCCATGGCCAAAGAACTCAAGTGGGCTAGCATCCCTGCCATTTGGTTGTCGGGATAGTGGATGAGGACGTCGAGGCAGATGACGGTATGGTATTTTCCCCGCAGGGCTTCAAGATCACTGACACTGAGGATGAGTTCATGGTGGCCATTTAACTGAACAGCGGCGCGATCGCGGGCTTCGGCCACCATCTTTTCGGAAATGTCACTGGCATAGACCCGTGCCCCTAGCTTGGCAAGGGGAATACTTAAACTGCCGACACCGCAGCCAGCATCACAAATGAGTTTACCTTTGAGGGAGCCATCAGCTTTGAGCCATGCCAGGACGGTATCAATTGTTTGTTGGTGTCCCATGCGGATATCCGCCTGCACCTTGCTGACTGGGTCCGTGCCATAGATGCGTCGCCAGCGATCGAAGCCAGTCGTGTTGAAGTAGTTTTGAACGATTGCCTTTTCGTCGGCCGTAGATTGCGTCATAAGTTCCCAATGAATCGTCATTGCCCCAATTATTGTGGCATAGGGGCTGTGGTTTGCAGTGCCAATCGGGTACTCACCAGCCCCAAAATGACACCAATGATGATCAGGAATACACCTAAGTCCGCTGACCATTCCAGGGAAACTTTGCTGGCAAGGGCGCGAAAGCTGGCCTGTTGGGCTAACCACTGCTGAAGCTGTTGACTACTTACCCAGCCAGCCATCCACGCCAAGGCACCGCCACCACCACCTAGACTGGCCGCTTGAATAAATAGGGGCGTATAAATCCAAGTTTGGGTGGCACCCACGAGTGTCATGATCTCAATTTCGGGTTGGCGCACAAGGATAATCAACCGCAAAATAGCGCTCACCAGAGCAACTACCGTTAAACTCAGTAGCAGCACCAAAATGAACGTGACGCCCCGCACCACTCGCTGCATACTTTGCAGACCCGTTAGGGCGCGCTCAAGGTACTGCACGGACTCAATGCCTTCTTTTTGGGCAATTTGGTTAGCTAAGGGAGCCACCTGTTCGAGGCTCTGGGCGCGGATCTTGATTTCATCGCTGAGGGGATTGGTGTCAAAGAGGTCTAAGCCGCCCTCTTCACTTTTGAGGCCCAAATCAGCTTGCAATTCTGCCCACGCGCGATCGCGATCAATCCAAGTGAAATCGGCTACCGCCGGTAATGCCGCCAACTGTTCCTTGAGGCTGGCTACCTTGGCAGCAGAAAGCTGAGGCGACACATAGGCAGTAATTTCTAAGCGATTGCCAAGGGACTCAACACTGGCGCCAAGGAGGTGGGACACTTGCCAGCCCCAACCAAAAATAAACAGCGTCACGGCCACGGCGATCACAGCGGCGCCGTTGAGCCATCCCCCGCGCCAGAGACTGCGGCGCACTTCCGGAAGCAAAAAGTCAAGGGTGGGTAAGGGACTCAAGTTTGCCATGGTGCAAATGGAGAATCCGATGGGGGACTAGGCGGGTCAGGGCTAAATCATGGGTCGTAAAGAGGACTGTTAACCCATGTTGATGCAGACGATCGAGCAGAGCAAGGATTTGCCGGCTCGTTTGCGGATCTAGATTGCCCGTGGGTTCATCCGCCAATAATAGCTCAGGGCCACCGACGATCGCCCGCGCAATGCTCACCCGCTGCTGCTCTCCCCCCGAAAGAGATTGGGGGTTGGCATTGGCTTTGTGGCTCAGTCCCACCAGTTTGAGCGCCGTTTGCACCCGCTGCTGAATCTCTGCTTTGGGAATACCGCGCACCAGTAGCGCAAAAGCCACATTTTCTGCCACCGAGCGATCGCCCAACAGCTTAAAGTCCTGAAAAATGACCCCCAAGCGCCGCCGCAACTGTGCCATCCGCTGATTCTGCTGGGGATTGACTTCCTCACCAAACAGGCGAACGATGCCCTGATCGGGTCGGAGTTGACCGCAGAGGAGTTTTAAGAGGGTGGATTTACCCGACCCCGAGGCACCCGTGAGAAAATAAAAGTCTCCCCGTCGCAGTTGCAAACTGACACGATGTAAGCAGGGCAACGCACCACCAAAGGACTTCGTGACTTGATACAGTTCTGCAACGATGGCCCCCTTAGAGGTTGGTTCACAGGGGGGTACCACGGGGGTCACTGCTGTCATCGGGATGAAAAACGCTGTCGCCCATGCAAACGACTCAGGAGTGCTTTCCATGCAAATTGGGGTAGCGCCAGCATGCGCCGCCAACGCCAGGGTTCTTGGTAAAGACGGTAGAGCCACTCCAAATGGAGTTTTTGCATCAGTTTGGGTGCCCGCTTTTTAACCCCTGCCCAGACATCAAAGCTACCGCCAACGCCGACCCAAATCGCTTGGGGACAAATATGGCGGTGGCAATCGATCCAATATTCCTGACGCGGTACCCCCAAAGCCACAAGGATAATATGGGGTTGGGTTTCTTTGAGCTTTTCAATGAGGGCGGCTTCCATATCCGCATCGTGGTAACCCGACTGCACGCCAACAATCTTTAAGTTCGGCAGCTCTCGCTGCCAGCGCGCAGCCACTTTTTCTGCTACCCCGGGTGCTGCCCCATAAAAGAAGATCCGTTTGGGCTGCGGAGAGTCATTGGCGAGTCGCAATAGAGCTTCGGCAAATTCAATCCCCGGCAGACGGCGCACAGAGAGGCCATGTAACCTCAAGTAGAGAATGACCCCCGACCCATCGGGAATCACCAAATCAGCACGGTGTAAAACGTCAGCAAACTCTGGTGTGCGCTCCGCCAGCATCACCATCTCTGAATTGAGCGTGATCACGTGTTGGCCATGACCATCTCGCTGTTGCATCAGCAACCACTCAGGGGCATTGTCCACCAAATGGAGGGGAAATCCCAAAACTGAGACTTTTGCCGGAATGGTGGGCATTACAAGGGGGTAACCCATAGGAAAGTTGCGCACAAGAGACACCCAGTATCTTACAGCCCCTTTCACAGCAAGTGAACACCCTGAGCAAAAGAGCGTGATAGACAGGAGAAGGCTTCCGTTGTCTACCCCTATCCTTTGGAAAAGGGCTATATCGCATATACAGGGTCACCGCCACCGGATATGCTTTGTTGAAATCCACAAAACGTGTTTGCTAGATTAGAGTCGTTATTAAGATTCGTAAACTTGGCTCTTATCGTGCCATTGAGCTAGCTCACGAATCTGCCTTTATCACTTCCCTTCGGAGTTGAGTTTTATGACGATCGCGATTGGACGAGCGCCAGCGGAACGGGGATGGTTTGACATCCTCGACGACTGGCTCAAACGGGACAGATTTGTCTTTGTCGGCTGGTCAGGCATCCTGCTTTTCCCCTGCGCCTACCTAGCGCTGGGTGGCTGGCTGACCGGGACCACCTTTGTGACCTCCTGGTACACCCATGGCCTGGCCTCCAGCTACCTGGAAGGGTGCAACTTCCTCACCGTTGCCGTTTCCACCCCCGCCAACAGCATGGGGCACTCCCTGCTCCTGCTGTGGGGCCCCGAAGCCCAAGGGGACTTCACCCGCTGGTGTCAACTGGGCGGTCTGTGGACCTTTATTGCCCTGCACGGCGCCTTTGGTCTGATTGGGTTCATGCTGCGGCAGTTTGAAATTGCTCGCTTGGTGGGCATCCGTCCCTACAACGCCATTGCCTTCAGCGCCCCCATTGCCGTCTTTGTCAGCGTCTTTTTGATCTATCCCCTGGGGCAATCCAGCTGGTTTTTTGCCCCCAGCTTTGGGGTTGCCGCCATCTTCCGTTTCCTGCTATTTTTCCAAGGGTTCCACAACTGGACCTTGAACCCCTTCCACATGATGGGGGTAGCCGGTGTGCTGGGGGGTGCCCTGTTGTGTGCCATCCACGGCGCCACGGTGGAAAATACCCTCTTCCAAGATGGAGAGAGTGCCAGCACCTTCCGAGCCTTTAGCCCGACCCAGGCGGAAGAGACCTACTCGATGGTGACGGCAAACCGGTTCTGGAGCCAAATTTTTGGCATTGCCTTCTCGAACAAGCGCTGGTTGCACTTTTTCATGTTGTTTGTGCCGGTGACGGGGCTGTGGATGAGTGCGATTGGCGTGGTGGGTCTAGCGTTGAACCTGCGGTCCTATGACTTCATTTCGCAGGAGATTCGGGCTGCGGAGGACCCTGAGTTTGAGACGTTCTACACGAAGAACCTGCTGTTGAATGAGGGCATCCGTGCTTGGATGGCCCCCCAAGACCAACCCCATGAAAACTTTGTCTTCCCAGAAGAGGTACTCCCCCGTGGTAACGCTCTGTAGGGCGTAAGCAATCCTATCCTCGTCTGAGGGTCCCTCTCCAAGTGGGGAGGGATTTTTTATGTCAAGGGAATAGGGGAACTTCGCTAAAAGATTTGCCCTGTTGATCTTTGGCAGAAAGGAGAGGTTCGTTATCAATGGGCCATTGAATGCCAACGGTTGGGTCATTCCACAGTAGGGTATGTTCATCCCCTGGATTGTAGTAGTCTGTTGTTTTGTAGAGGACTTGGGCGGTGGCGGATTGCACCCAGAAGCCGTGGGCGAAGCCAGGGGGGATCCACAATTGCTGGAAGTTTTCGGCACTCAGCCAAGTTCCCACCCATTGACCACAGGTGGGTGAAGAGCGCCGTAAATCAACGGCGACATCAAAAATTTTTCCTTCGATAACGCGAATCAGTTTGCCTTGGGGGTGTTGGTGCTGGTAGTGGAGTCCTCGCAAAACCCCCTGCTGGGAGGCGGAGTGATTGTCTTGGACAAAGGTCACTGCCAAACCTGTGGCCGCCATAAAGGCTCGTTGATTAAAGCTTTCCAAGAAAAAGCCGCGTTGATCGCGAAAGACACGGGGTTCTAGAAGGAGAACGTCAGCGATCGCCAGCGGTTGTACCTTGACCATGCATTCCTCCTGTTACTTCTGCCCAAACTTGCAAGAGATATTGGCCGTAGCTACTTTTGCGCAGGGGCTGTGCCAGTTCATAGAGTTGCTGCGGTGTGATGTAACCCCGGTGCAGGGCAATTTCCTCTAAACAGGCAATTTTAAGCCCTTGCCGTTCCTCTAGGGTGCGAATAAAGCTACTGGCCTGTTGCAGCAGATCATGGGTACCCGTATCCAGCCACGCATAGCCCCGTCCGAGCAATTCCACCCGCAGTTGTCCCTTTTCCAGGTAAAGGCGGTTGAGGTCAGTAATTTCCAGTTCTCCCCGCGCTGAAGGTTGCAGCTGAGCGGCCAAATCGCACACCTGATGGTCGTAAAAATATATCCCCGGCACGGCATAGTTGGACTTGGGCACTGCTGGCTTTTCCTCGATACCGAGAACGCGACCGCTGGCATCGAATTCGATAACACCGTACTGCTGCGGATTAGCCACCCGGTAGCCAAAGATCATTGCCCCTGCTGTCAGTTGAGCTGCCCGCTGCAACTTCTCCGAGAGATCATGGCCGTAGAGAAGATTATCCCCAAGGGTCAGGCACACGGGTTCCCCCTGCAAAAATTCGCGCCCTAAAATAAAGGCTTCCGCTAAGCCATTGGGCTGCGGCTGGACACAATAGCTGAGGGATAAGCCCCACTGATGACCATTCCCCAGAAGTTTCTCAAAAAGATAGAGGTGCTCTGGGGTGGAAATAATGAGAATCTCCCGAATCCCCGCTAGCATCAAGATGGAGAGGGGATAGTAAATCATTGGTTTGTCATAGATGGGCATCAGTTGCTTGCTGAGTACCTGTGTTAGGGGATAGAGACGTGTACCTGAGCCGCCAGCGAGAATAATTCCTTTCATGGGCGATGACTGAGAACGCTGCCGTAGTGGGTGACCAGCCAAGCACTGTAGTCGGCGGTACGCGCTGCTTCCACCCAGTCTTGATGGGCAAGATACCACCGCACCGTTTTTTCTAAGCCACTACTAAAGGTTTCTTGGGGCTGCCACCCCAGTTCCCGCTGAATTTTAGTGGCATCAATGGCGTAGCGGCGATCGTGACCGGGGCGATCGCTCACAAAGGTAATCAAACTGCGGTAATTTAAGCCAGACCGGGGTACCAGGGTTTGCAGCAGATCACAGAGGGTTTGCACAACCTCAAGGTTAGGCTTTTCACAATTGCCGCCAATGTTGTAGGTTTCGCCCACCTGTCCCTTTTGCCAAACGGTATAGACCGCACGGCAGTGATCCTCAACATAGAGCCAATCGCGCACATTTTGGCCGTCGCCGTAGATGGGCAGGGGGTGCCCCCCTAAGGCTTGGCAGATCACTAGGGGAATTAGTTTTTCTGGAAACTGGTAGGGACCGTAGTTGTTGGAGCAGTTAGTGGTGAGGGTGGGTAGCCCGTAGGTGTGGTGGTAGGCACGCACCAGGTGATCAGAGGCGGCCTTTGAAGCAGCATAGGGGCTGTTGGGGGCATAGGGGGTGTCTTCTCGGAAAGGCGGATCTTCGGGGCCAAGACTGCCATAGACTTCATCGGTGGAAATGTGGATGAAGCGAAAGGCCTCCTGGGCTCCGGAGGGCAGCTGTTGCCAGTAGGTTTTAACTTCTTCTAAGAGATTAGCGGTGCCCACAATATTGGTTTGGATAAAGTCGCGCGGACTATTGATGGAGCGATCGACATGGCTCTCAGCCGCAAAGTGAATGACAGCGTCGGGCCGGCAGGTTTGCAACAAGTCCCGGACAAGGGGGCGATCGCCCACATCACCTTTCACAAATTGGTAATTGGGCAGTTGCTCCAGCATGGCCAAGGTACCGGGATGACAGGCATAGGTCACCTTATCAAGGTTGAGCACCGCCCCCCAGCCTTCCGTAAGGGCTAAGCGCACAAAGTTGGCGCCAATAAAGCCCCCGCCACCCGTTACCAAAAACTTGATCATGGGCATTGACACCACCAGATTTTGGCTTGCATCATAGCAAAACAAGACAGCTGCTCAAAAAAATAGACTTACTAGGAATTAATCACCATAATCAATATTTGCTCAGGTGGATAACTATGGACGAATTTATGATGGACGAATTTATGGCGGCGGCGATCGCTGAAGCAGAACAAGGACTCAAAGAAGGTGGCATTCCCATTGGTTCCGTCTTGGTGCGCAATGGCCAAATCATTGGTCGTGGTCACAACCAGCGGGTCCAGCGGGGCAGCCCAATTCTGCATGCGGAGATTGATTGTCTGGCCAATGCGGGTCGCATCAGTCGCTACGATGATACAGTGCTCTACTCAACCCTGATGCCCTGCTATCTGTGTGCTGGTGCGGTGGTACAGTTTGGCATCAAAAAGGTGGTTGCTGGTGAATCCCAGACCTTTGCGGGGGCACGGGAGTTTATGGAAGCCCACGGCGTTGAGGTGATTGACCTGAACTTGGAGCAATGCCAGCGGCTAATGCGCGACTTTATTGCCCAGTATCCCCAGCTCTGGTTTGAGGACATTGGTAAACTCACTTCCAAAGAAGTCTAGCAAAACTTAGGAGACAGGAATACGCGGCAAGCGGTTCTTGAAGCCACAGAGAATTTCCCAAGTAATTGTGCCGAGGGCTTCCGCCCAAGTCTCCACCGTCAGGCAGTCGCCGCCATCTTCCCCAAGGAGGGTTACCACATCCCCCTCCTGTAAGCCATCCATATCACTGACATCAATCATCAGTTGATCCATCGTAATTGCCCCCACCTGGCGCACCCGTTTTCCCTGGACTAGGACTTCGAGCTTGTTGGAAAGAAGACGCGGCACTCCATCGGCATAGCCAATGCCCACAACGGCAATTTTCATCGGCCGCGGGGCAATGAATTGATGACCGTAGCTAATGCCGGTGCCAGCGGGAATCTCTTTCAAGAGGGTAATGCGCGATCGCACCTGCATCACTGGTTTTAAAGGAACAACTTCGCGTAGATGGGGGGCAGGATACACCCCGTAGAGGCCCAAGCCAATGCGCACCATGTCGTAGTGGCTACTGCGGTTCGCCAATGTTGCTGCCGAATTGGCCATGTGACGGCGCACAGGGCCTAAACCCAGGGCGGCAATTTGTGCCCATACCTGTTCAAAGTAGGCCTGCTGCTGCCGCATCAAACTGGGATCCGGATCATCGGCACTGGCAAAGTGGGAGTAAATCCCCTGAATGCGCAGGTGAGGTAGCCGCTGCACAAACTGCACAAACCCCACTGCATCCTGCCAGGGACAGCCCAAGCGAGACATACCCGTATCAATCATCAAATGGACATCAAGGGGTTCGCGCCGGCGATCGGCGTAGTCGGAGAAAATCAGGGCTTGCTTGGGTGTAGAGAGGGTAGGTTGAAGCTGCCACTCAGCCATCATCTGCACCTGGACGGGCAAATTGACGGATCCCAAGACCAAAATCGGCGCTGTAATCCCTGCCTGCCGTAGGGCAATCCCTTCCGGAATCGTTGCCACCCCTAGCCAAGTCGCACCATGGGCTAAAACCGTCTGTGCCACAGTGGGCGCACCATGACCATAGGCATCTGCCTTCACCACGGCTAAAAGTTCCGTTGGCGGTGCCAGCCACTGGCGCAAGCTGCGCGTATTAGCCGCCAAGGCTGTCAAATCAATTTCAATCCATGCGCGCTCACACTCATGGGAACTGGTGAGCTGTTCCTGACTGAGCATCGTTGTTCCTATCCTCACACCATCATTCCCCAGTAGGGGGTGACTAACCCTACAGCCACTGACAGTCTGTGATTCAATGTATATCACTCTATGTTCAGTCCTAGGGTCAACATTCGGTTCTTGGCAAAACCTGCTAGAGTGGCACTACAGCCCTTGCCAAGATATACAGTCCATCCAGGGGAGGCCTTCCTTCCCCAGAAGGGCGCTGGCGGTTTTGAGCGGGTTTCATTGCCGTAAAAAGGGCGGTAGATTGACTGTGGTTGCCCTTTTGCTGCAGGGGGCAACGCCATGTTTGTTGGTGTGAGGTCGAGGTTCGCGTGGACAACTGGCACAAGATATCCCTAAGGCTCAATCCCCTGGGAGCGATTGGCGTGTTTGACAGTGGGGTGGGGGGCCTAACGGTTTTACAGGCACTCCAAAGCCTTTTACCCCAAGAATCGTTTCTCTACTTTGGTGATACAGCACGGTTGCCCTATGGGACTCGCCGTCGCAGTGAAATCCTCCAATATGTGCGGGAGATTCTCAGGTGGATGCATTCCCAGGGGGTCAAGATGGCAGTGATGGCCTGCAACACCAGTTCAGCCCTTGCCTTGACACAAGTGCGCAGTGAGTTTTCCTTTCCGATCCTGGGTTTGATTGTCCCCGCTGCTAAAATGGCGGTCACGCTAGGAAAGCGCATTGGGGTCATTGCCACTCCCGCAACCGTTAAAAGTGGTGCCTATGCCCGGGCACTTCAGGAACTCTCCCCCAGGGTGGCGATCGCCCAAGTGGCTTGTCCTGAGTTTGTCCCCCTTGTGGAAAGCAATTGCCTAGAGGGCGATCGCGTCCATCGCATTGTTCGGCAGACCCTAAGCCCCCTAGTGGAATTTGACCCCGATACCCTCATTTATGGTTGCACCCATTACCCCCACCTGCGTCATGTGATTGAGCAATATTTGCCCACAACGGTTCATCACCTTGATCCTGCCCATGCAGTTGCCCGCGCCGCCGTGCGCAAACTAGAGGCCATGAATTTGGCGACTCCCTGCCCCCAAGGCCAAGTGCAATTTTATGTCAGTGGGATACCCGAACAATTTGCCCAATTAGCGAGTCAGTGGCTGGGATACTACCCAAGGGTGGAACATCTGCCCTTAAGTGTCTTAACCCAATGCCACTGGCCATTAGAGATAACCGTACCGCCACCAGCGCCCTCCGCAGTTGTTGCCAGCTAGGTGCCCTTGGGAATTTTGGCAGAATAGAACTATGCCATCTGGCCGTGTTGTCTATTCACCCCCTTGGAGGATTGCCGTGAGTAGTACCAGTAATTTTCAAGAGGCAATTCGCGAAGCGCGCAGTAGTGCAATTGTCGGCCCTAATGTGATTCGCAATGCCCTACCCTTTTTGGGTGGGGGTCTCATTCTCACCGCCATCGGCAGCTGGGGCGGTCTTGGGGTTCTAAGTGCTGCCCCCCAACTGTTCATGCCTACGTTCATTGGGGCAATCATTGCTGAGCTGGTGCTCTTTTTTGTGGCGCAGGGAGCAGCTCGCAAAGGGAATAATGGGCTGGCACTGCCCCTGTTGGCCACCTACAGCCTGCTGTCGGGCTATACCCTTTCTGGTTTGATTGCGGTTGCCCTCAGTACAGTGGGCATTATGGGCATCATCATTGCCGCCGCCGGCTGCGGCATCACGTTTCTGGCCGCTAGCCCTATTGGCTCGAATCTGTCGGAGCGCGATGGCTTTGCCCTTGCCAAAACGGTACAACTGGGGATTATTGCCCTGCTGGTGGTGCTGCTTCTGCAGTTAGTCTTCAGCTTCTTTGGTGTCTTTACGCCTACGTTTCTAGAAATTGCGATTTCTGGCATCGGCGTCGTACTCTTTGTGGGGGCTGCGGTGGTGGATTTCTTTGTGCTGCCCCGCACCTACCGCGACGATCAGTATCTCTCTGCTGCCCTTTCGATGTACTTGACCTACATCAACCTCTTTATCTTTATCCTGCGGTTACTGATTGCCCTCAATCGCAGTCGCTAGAAGCGCAGGTGACACTGGGCATGATCCCGTAGCAGATGGTCACAGAGAACCAGGGCCACCATTGCCTCAACCATCGGCACCGCCCGCGGCAGCACACAGGGATCATGCCGCCCTTTTGCGGCCAAAATTGTCTCTTCACCCGCTTGGTTCACGGTCTTCTGCGCTTGACCAATGGTCGCCGTGGGCTTAAAGGCTACCCGTAAAATAATGTTTTCGCCATTGGAGATGCCCCCCTGAATCCCCCCGGAGCGATTGGTGCGGGTCCGAATTCGCCCCTGTGCATCGGTGTAGAACTCGTCGTTGTGCTCTTGACCCGTGAGCAGGGTACCGGCAAAGCCAGAGCCAATCTCAAAGCCCTTACTAGCAGGCAGGGACATCACTCCCTTGGCAAGATCTGCTTCCAGCTTGTCAAAAACCGGTGAGCCCAAGCCCACAGGGACATTGCGAACCACACACTCAATGACACCGCCAATGGAGTTGGCCTGCCGCCGTGTTTCGTCCACCAGGGCAATCATTTTTTCGGCGGCGGCGGCATCGGGACAGCGCATGATGTTGGCCTCAACGGCAGCGGCGGCAACGGTATCGGGATCCACAACCGCCTCAATATCCTTAACCCGCTTGACGTAGGCAATAATTTCCGTAGCCGCCACCTGGGTAAGAATTTTGCGGGCGATCGCCCCCCCTGCAACGCGCCCAATAGTTTCCCGGGCCGAGGAACGCCCACCCCCTTGCCAGTTGCGAATACCGTACTTGGCATCATAGGTGGCATCGGCATGGGAGGGGCGATAGACCTGCGCCATGTCCGCATAATCTTCGGGGCGAGTATCCTTGTTGCGCACCAGAATGGCAATGGGGGTGCCCAGGGTTTTGCCCTCAAAGACGCCGGAGAGAATTTCACAGCGATCGCTCTCTTGGCGAGGGGTCGTGAGACGACTTTGACCAGGGCGGCGGCGATCCAGTTCCTTTTGAATATCGACTTCCGAGAGTTCTAGCCGAGGAGGGCAGCCATCCACGACAACCCCCACCCCACCCCCGTGGGATTCACCAAAGGTGGTGACGCGAAATAGGTGCCCAAAGGTATTGCCCATACTGATCCTCAACCCTACGATCTGCTTACCCGAAAGGCCATACCACAGCCACAGGTTTGACTGGCATTGGGATTGTGGAAGCGAAAGGCGCCCCCCATTAAGTCTTCAATGTAATCTACCCGCAAACCCCGCAATACCTCAGCCGCTTCAGCCGCGATCGCGATCGTCCAGCCCTGGGACCGGGTCAGCAAATCCGTCGGTTTAGGTTCGGCCACAAGAGCCAGATCATAGCGCCAGTCACCGCACTCACTGGGTTGTACCTGAATCCGCAGAATGGCTGCCTGGCCTCGACTAATGCCGTGGGCTTGGAGACGTTCCAACTCTTGGATAGCCGCGGGGGTCAATTCCACCATCTTGCACAAAACTAGTCGGGCCTCTCAGTATATCGTGGTTTGAGGAGGTTGGTTAGAGCCGTCTTGGCATTGGGGTAGTCAAATTGAAAGCCCATAGCCAGCGTCCGCTCCGGCAAGACCCGCTGCCCCTTGAGCACCACATCAGCCCCTTCCCCAAGCAGCAGTTGCAGCACGGGGGCGGGCACAGGCAACCACGAGGGGCGTTGCATCACCTCTGCTAAGACACGGCAAAAGTCCGCCATTCTCAGTGGTTCCGGAGCGGTGGCATTGTAAACCCCCTGCATTGCCACCTGATCCACAGCAGTCAGAATGAGGCGCACTAAGTCCTGCTGATGAATCCAGGAAAACCACTGCTGACCAGAACCCAGAGGCCCTCCCAGATACAACTGAAAGGGCAAGAGGAGCTTGGCCAGTGCTCCCTGCGCCCCAAGGACAATGCCAAAACGGAGAATCACTAACCGCACGCCCAAATCCGTGACCCTTTGGGCAGCGGCTTCCCAGTCCACACAGACCTTGGCTAGAAAATCATTTCCCGCAGCATGGGTTTCAACAAAGGTTTCTGTATCACTGGTGCCGTAGTAGCCAATGGCAGAGGTGGAGACCAACACCCGCGGTCGCTGTTGACATTGGGCGATCGCCTGTACTAATTGCTGCGTCCCTACCACGCGACTGTCGTAGATCTCCTGCTTGCGCTGAGCTGTCCAGCGGCCATTGGCAAGGGGTTCACCTGCCAAATTAATGACTGCATCCGCCCCCTCAAGGGCAGAGAACCAATCCCCGGCGGCCTTGGGGGTGTAGCCCGCCAATTCCACACGGGACATGCCAGCAAATTGTTTAGCGGCTTTCCCAGGGGAGCGTACTAGGGCAACCACTTGATCGCCGCGATCGCTGAGGGCTTTGATGACCTGCTGCCCCACAAATCCAGTAGCGCCGGTTACAACGACTCTCATAAATGCCTATCCATGGGTTGCGCTGGCGGTTTTTGCCTCAAGGGCTGCCACTACCGGCTGCCACTCTGTGCCGTAGCGCTGCCGTAGGGCTTGCCAAGCGGCCACTTGGCCTTCAGCATACTCGCCGGGTTTGCCCCACTGCAAAAAGGCACTGAGGACGGATTTTTCATTGCTATCGAGAAAGCGAATGGCATAGGTGGGAAAATTCCCCCGTTTGGCTTGCCCCTCCTCAAAGCGGATTTTGGCCACCTGATCCATATTCAGGTGAAACTCAAAGTCCTCGGTGTGCATATTGGCATAGCACCCCTTGGGCAGTTCGGCATAGAAGACCTTGGCGAGGGGCGATCGCACCTCCAAAACCGCAACATCGTTGGTGACGACAAGGCGCAGTAGCCCCAGCTGCTCACAATCCCTGAGGAATTGCTGGAAGGAGGGAGAAGAATTGGACATTGTTGGTGCATCAGCTATGAACGCTTCTTCCACTGTGACGCACAGGGGATGCCAATGCAAGCCTACCGAGTGCACTCTCTATTTTGCCTGAGCCAAGTGCAGCACAACTCCCAGACCTGCTCCCATATCCTCTGGAGTGACCTTGCCATCGTGGTTGGCGTCGAGGGCATCAAAGACTGCATCGGTGCCCAGCCACTCTTCGCGGGTAATAATGCCATCGCCGTCAAGATCATAAACATGGAAGAGTTCTTCAGCAGCATGGGTGAGGGTTGCTTCCCCCTCGATACGGGCCAGGTGTCGGCTCAGGAGATCTTCAAGGGTTTCCAGAGCCTTGGTAAAGCCTTTAATCCCTTCCTCGAGTTTTTCACTGGCCATCTCATCAGCCGCGTGCATCTTGCGGAAGGTGGCCTCATCCATGGGCAGTTTTTCAATGGCAAGGGTGGCCGCGATCGCCGGATCCAGCTTGCGCTTTAGCTCGCCGCTCGTGTTTTGCAGCTCTTGCAGCAGGGCCGGTGAAATTGTCAACAGATCACAACCTGCCAGTTCAATAATTTCGCCAATGTTGCGGAAGCTGGCCCCCATCACTTCGGTGGGATAGCCAAATTTCTTGTAGTAGTTGTAGATTTTGGTGACGGAGATCACCCCCGGATCCTCAGGCCCCGGATACTCAGCACGGCCCGTTTTTTTCTTGTACCAGTCGAGAATGCGACCCACAAAGGGGGAAATCAGTGTCACACCCGCCTCAGCGCAGGCGATCGCCTGATGGAAGCCAAACAGCAGTGTTAAATTGCAGTGAATGCCCTCTTTCTCGAGAATTTCAGCAGCGCGGATGCCTTCCCAGGTGGAGGCAATTTTAATCAGCACGCGATCGCGCCCCACGCCTGCGGCTTCGTATTGGCCAATCAACTCCCGCGCCTTTTGTACCGTCGCTGCCGTATCGTAGGAGAGCCGCGCATCCACTTCCGTTGAGACCCGACCGGGGATAATCTGCAAAATTTTCAAGCCAAAGGCCACCGCCAAGCGATCCACAGCAAGGGAGACAATCTCGCGGGGAGTGGCACCAGAGCCCAAATCCGCCTTGGCTTGGCGCAGGGTTTCATCCACAATGGGCTGGTACTCCTTCATTTGGGCAGCAGCAGTAATCAACGAGGGATTCGTGGTGGCATCGCGGGGGGTGAATTTTTGGATGGCGAGGATGTCTCCCGTATCAGCGACCACCACGGTCATTTGTCGCAACTGTTCCAGCAAGTTCATGAGACAGGTCTCCCAAACGTGTCCCTTTCATTATCGTTCGCCCGCCCAAGGGTAGGGGAAAGCGCCGTAACAAAGCGCAATATGTCATCTCTAGGCTGTCATCTCTAGGCTCCCTAGGGAGCTCTAGGTGCAATCGCTGAGGGACCAACCTTGTGCCTCCACCCGCGATCGCCAATGCTGCCAGTGCTGCTGAAGTGCCTGACCCGTTTCGGGAGTATTGAGGTGATTGCGCCAAAGAATCAGGGCATCTTCTGAGGGGTTGTCGTAGTAGTGGGGACGCCGTCCAACCAGCTCAAAGCCAAAGTGCTGATAGAGGCGTTGGGCCGCTTCATTGCTAGCCCGTACTTCCAAAGTTGCCCACTGGCGATCGCCCCCCTGGTGCCCCAGTTGCAAGAGCCGACACAGGAGTAAGCCCGCCAAACCCTGTCGCCGGTACTGCGGATGCACCATTAACAGCACCAGATGCAATTCATCGGCAATTCCCCAACTCACACCACAGCCCCACACCTGATCACGGGTGGCGACCACCAGCAGCGTATGGTGGGAATTCTCCAATTCACGGGCATAGCCTTGGTGCGACCAGAAGCCCCCCAGACACACCTGATCCAGTTGAACAATGCTATCTAAATCCTTAATCGTTGGGCGTCGTAATTCTAATTGCCCCATGGTCGTTGCCTGCAAAGGAGAGTGCTATCATGCAGAGGAAATGGTACCGTGTCGTAGCGCTATGGCCGAAGAAACGCCCACCCAAGCTCCAAAGAAAGAAAAGCCTCCCGCCATTGAGGATAAACCCTTTGCTGAGTTTATTCACGAGGCTTTTTTACCTGCTCTTAAGAACGCCCTCAGCGCCAAGGTGGGGGATGTGACCCTGCGTCTAGAGGACAACACCGTGATTGGTGAGTGGAGCAAGGGAATGTATCAGTTTCGCCTCTACTTCCTAGAGGGGAATATCCAAGGGCCGAAGGCGTTTGTCTGTAGCAGCGGCGGCATTGCCCCCAGCACCATTGAACCCTTTTTGGGGGATGAGCGCAAAGTGACGCTGGATCTCCTGGTCTTTGGGGTCATGCAGCGCCTGAATGGCCAAAAGTGGCTGGGAGGAAATTAGGCGGTGGCAACTGCTGTTCGCGTGGGCGATCGCGCCCCTGACTTTGAACTCACGGCCGCCGATGGCCGCAGGCTGAAGCTCTCCGACTTTCGTGGCCAAAAGAACGTTGTCCTCTACTTTTACCCAGCTTCAGAAACCCCCGGCTGCACCATTCAAGCCTGTGCCTTTCGCGATGCCTACAGCATCTTTCAAGAACTGGGGGCCGAAGTAATTGGCATTAGTGGCGATTCTGTGGCCCGACAGCAGGACTTCCAGAAAAATCACCAGCTCCCCTTTCTTGTCCTTAGTGATCCCGACAACAAGGTTCGTCAGCAGTATGGTGCCTCTTCTCTGTTTGGCCTCTTTCCTGGCCGGGTCACTTATGTCATCGACAAAGCGGGCGTGGTGCGCTACGTTTTTGACTCCATGCTCAACTTCAAAGCCCACGTGGACGAGGCGCTCAAGATTTTGCGCCAGTTGTGAAAAAAGGGAGCGATCGCCATCACCACCCCAGCGTAACCGAGTTCACTGCCCAGGCCTACTCCCTAGGGCTACGCTAGAGCCATCATTCTTAGGAGTTTGGCCATGCGTTCCTGCCTTGCCCTTGTGCCTGCGGTGACCTTGTTTTTATTGCCCCTTAGTTTTCTCAGTCTTGCCCAGGGAACACCCCCTGTGGTTAACCAACATGCCAGTCTTGTGGCGCGGCTGCGGGCGAATTTGCCAAACCGGGGTGTTCCTGGCAGTCGCTTTGGCGGAGCAACCCGTGGTGCCTGTGTCACTGGTAATGAACGTTTAACCGCCCTGCTTCCCGATACTCATTTTGGCCAAACCGCTGTGGCTGCCCCCACTCTCTTTGTTTTTGTGCCTAAGAGCAAAGCCACCCAAGGGGAAGTGACGATTGCGGATGCTGAGCAGCGTCCCCTAGCAACAATGGTCGTGAATCTGCCCGCTGAACCGGGGATTCTGGCACTGAGGCCCAATGTGCAACTCCAAGCTGGCCAAGACTACCGCTGGACCTTTACCCTGCTGTGTGGTGCTGATGCCGATGATCCCTCCGCCTTTATCTCTGTCAGTGGGGGAATTTCCCGGGTGCAGACCGCCACGGATGTGGCCAAGAAACTTCAGGGCAACAGTGGGAGCGATCGCCTTGGGGCAGCAGTTGATGCGGGCCTTTGGTACGAAACCTTGGCGATTTTAGCCGAGCTGCAGGGGAATGCAGTCACGCGGAATCTAGCCCGCAGCCAATGGGTCGCCATATTATCTGCCGTTGGTCTCGGGAGTATTGCTCAAGCGCCCCTAGTACAATAAAACTGAATGAGTTAGCGCGGTGGTTGCGGGAGTCTGCCACTCCTGAGGAAAGTCCGGGCTTCCGAAAGACCAAGCTTGCTGGGTAACGCCCAGTGCGGGTGACCGCGAGGAAAGTGCCACAGAAATATACCGCCGATGGAGGGAAACCTCACAGGCAAGGGTGCAACGGTGCGGTAAGAGCGCACCAGCAACACCGTGAGGTGTTGGCTCGGTAAACCCCGGCTGGAAGCAAGGCGTGCTAGCGCTAAGGAACCAGGGTTGGTCTTTTCCCCAGTTCTTTGCTAGCCAGAGCCGCTAGAGGCACTTGGTAACAAGTGTCCCAGATAGATAACCACCCTTTGAACAGAACCCGGCTTACGTCTAACTCATTCATGGATCCTTTCAAGTAGGATCTTGAAAATTCCCTTGTGAGGATGCGCCCTTGAGTCTTTACCCCTCTTGTCTGGATCATCTATGGTGAGGCTGGGTTATCTTGGCCCAGTGGGCACCTATAGTGAAGAAGCCGCTCAAAGCTACGCCCAATGGCATCAGGGAGAAGCCCTAACGTTAGTTCCTGTGACGACGATCGCTGGCTGTCTTGAGGCCTTGGCGGCGGGCGCGCTAGATTTAGCCCTAGTGCCCAGCGAAAACTCCGTGGAGGGCAGTGTCAACATTACCTTGGATTCGCTGTGGCGATTGGATACGCTCCACATTCAGCACGCCTTTATCCGCCCCATTGTCCATGCCTTCATTGCCCAAACCACAGATTTAGCCCAAATTCAAGCGGTCTATTCCCATCCCCAAGCCCTAGGACAGTGTCAGGGCTGGTTGCAAGCCTATCTGCCCCAGGCTTGCCAGTGTCCCGTGACCTCCACTGCCGAAGGGCTGCAATATGTGGCACAGTCGGATCGGGTGGGGGCGATCGCCAGCGTGCGCGCAGCCCAACTCCATCAATTGCCCATTATCGCCACCGAAATCCAGGACATTCCCGACAACTGCACGCGGTTTTGGGTGGTGAGTCGCCAACAGGGGGAAGGCTGGCCACAGCCGGGGGATACCCACACCTCCATTGCCTTTAGCCTCAAGGCCAATGCCCCCGGTGCCCTGCTCAAAGTGCTGCAACTTTTTAGCGATCGCCAGATTAACCTCAGCCGCATTGAATCGCGCCCCAGCAAACGTGCTCTGGGGGATTATCTCTTCTTTGTTGATCTAGAGGTGAATGGTCGTCCCGATGTGGTGGCTGATTGTCTGCTGGCACTTAGGGAGGCGACAGATGTGCTGAAAGTCTTTGGTAGTTATCAATTTCTCGACCTCGGAGAATAGATTGGCCATGCGTATCGGTGTCCCCAAAGAAATTAAGGATCAGGAATTCCGCGTCGGTCTGACACCAGCGGGAGTGCAAAGTCTGCGGGAGCGCGGCCATGACGTTCTTATTGAAAGTGGCGCGGGGGTGGGTTCAGGCTTTCGCGATGAGGCCTATGTTGCCGCAGGTGCCGAAATTGTCGCTACGGCTCAAGCAGCTTGGGATGCCCAACTGGTGGTCAAAGTCAAGGAACCCTTGCCCTCGGAGTATCGCTATTTGCGTTCTGGCCAACTGCTCTTTACCTACTTGCACCTTGCCGCCAGTCGCGAACTAACGGTGGCGCTTCTGCAATCGGGGATAACAGCGATCGCCTACGAAAGTGTTGAAGAAACACACTATCACCAACGCAGCTTCCCGCTGCTAACCCCCATGAGCATGATTGCCGGTCGCTTGGCGGTGCAGTTTGGTGCCCGATTCCTAGAGCGTACCCAAGGGGGACGGGGAGTACTCCTCAGCGGCATTCCGGGGGTGCGGCCGGGGCGGGTGGTCATTCTGGGGGGCGGTGTCGTCGGCACAGAAGCTGCACGGATAGCCGTGGGGTTGGGGGCACAGGTGAGCATTCTCGATATCAATGTCGAGCGTCTAAAGTACCTAGAAACCCTCTTTGGCGCACGGGTAGAGTACCTCTACAGCAGTTCCCATGTGATTGCTGAGCAATTGCCCCAAGCGGACTTGGTGATTGGTGCCGTTCTGGTGCCGGGTCAGCGTCCTCCCTGTTTGGTGCCCAAGTCCCTGGTGCAAAGGATGCAGCCCGGAGCAGTCATTATTGATGTGGCGGTGGATCAGGGGGGCTGTGTGGAAACCCTGCGACCCACCACCCATTCCAACCCCACCTATACCGCCTTTGGTGTGGTTCACTATGGCGTGCCCAATATGCCGGGAGCGGTGCCTTGGACAGCGACCCAAGCCCTGACGAATAGCACCTTGCCCTATATCCTCTGCCTCGCCGATCATGGCGATCGCGCCCTCGAGCTCTCCCCTGCTCTTGCCAAGGGTTTAGTGGTCAAGCAGCACCATTTAGTCCATCCCGATGTGCGGGTTGTCTTTCCTGATCTGTAGGGGGTGGATCAAGCACCTCTGGATTCAAATGTTCTCCTAGCTCCGGAATTTTGCCTAATCCAGACACCATCAGCCCTAGGACTAGCAGATTTGGAGGTGCTTGAATTTCCCTGAAACCCAGTTTTAGGGAGGGATTGAGCCCCTAGGAAGTCTAAAAACTTGACAGAAAAAAATAAGGATAAATGCATCCTCAGAAATTGCCGTAGGTCCTCAATTGCCCACCCCTGCCGATATAGTTGACTCACTTCCGCATCACTCAGATAATTTAGATTAGTCACAAGACGAAACTTCGTTTGATTCTTATTAAAATTAAACTACTCAATATCTGTCATGATTTAAGTTTATTCTCATGTTATTCTTGATACGTACAACAAATAAACACTTCCCCTCACTCAGTCCCTCTAAAAATTTCCAATTTGTAAACCCTCTATCCATCACCACAACGGCGTTCTCAGCAATTATTTCTAGAATCTTCTAAAGAAATTAACGCTTTACCCATGAGGGTCTCTGTCAAATCCTGTAATTAACTTCACTCGATGATATGGATAGAATCAAAAGAGTTTGCTGGTCAAGCTAATAACGGTTGAATTTATAGAAAACACTATCGGACTGGAAGAACAATGTCTCTTCTGTGCTTGAGATATCAGGTGAGTGTTAATTCCCTGAAATAAGCTGGTGTCCTGAATTCTTTGGCTTTCGAAAAAGTGGAGATGTCCACCCTAATCCCTGAATGATTCAAGCGATAAAATCAATCTCTCATGCTGCTTAATTTATACGATGTCTCTTTCCTTTTTTCTAGCCTCTTAATCTATCTTTCAACACTGTTGGCTATGGATGTGTTTCAAAGTGTACCGCTGTCCGCTGAAACCCAGGCCGTTATGCTGCTTAGTCCTCGGTGGGGGCCTGACAGAAGTCAACCTGTGTTTGATTAGTTCTTCTGCCGCTTTTGCCCTTCTCTGCGTAGGTGTGGCTCAAGCGATTTTGCTTTGCCAAAGCATCCAGCAGTATCTCGGCATCTTCCTCGGTAAAATACCCCGTCTCAGAGGCCTTGCGAGTAGCTTCTCTGGGGGTTCTCACATCGAATCCCCCATAAAAAAGAAGGTCTTGCAAGGTTTGCCAGGGGAGTTCAAGGGTGAACTCAGACATTTGCACAAGACCGGCTCGCTCTAATTCCGAATACTCTTCCTGAGTACAGGCAGTTTCTAGGCGAATTAGGGCGCGGCCAAAGTCTGCCACTGCTGTTGCCAGGGCCTGCTATCTCTATTTTTTTCTATTTGTCATGTTCTATTTTTCATGTTGTATGAACTGCTATTTCTCCGATTATCGCCAACGAAAGGCTGGGTCTAGCTCATAGCCGAATCGTGTTGCATCTACAGCTGTTAAGTCAATATCCCCAAGACCATATTCCTGCCAGCGTTCTGTGACTCGTCGTGCCACCTCCGGATCCGAGGTGAGGGGATCGCCCCAAGGATGGTCTGTTTCGGGGGGAATTTTGGTGGTGGCATCAATGCCCATGCGTCCCCCAAGGCCGATTTTTTCGCTGGCGAAGTCAAGGGAATCAAAGGGAGTATCTTCCAAAATAAAGACATCACGGCTGGGATCCACCTTGGAGCTAATGGCCCACACCACTTGCCGCGGATCACGGATATTGATCTCTTTGTCCACGACAATTACAAACTTGGTGTAGGTAAATTGGGGTAGGGCACTCCAAAAGGCAAGGGCGGCGCGGCGGGCTTGACCGGGATAGGCTTTGTCAATGGAAATAATCGCCGCTTTATAACTGAGGGCTTCCATGGGCAAAAAGAAGTCCACAATTTCCGGTACCTGCTGCCGCAAAATTGGTGTGTAAATGCGGTTGAGGGCTAAGGCAATCATTGCCTCCTCCTTGGGGGGGCGACCACTAAATGTAGTTAAGTAAATGGGATTGCGGCGATGGGTGAGGCAGTGGAAATGAATGACTGGCGAAGCTTCCACACCCCCGTAGTACCCCATGTGATCGCCACAGGGGCCATCGGGCAAGACTTCACCAGGGGTAATTGTGCCCTCAAGGATAAATTCCGACTGGGCAGGTACCTCTAGATCAAGGGTTTTGCACTTGGCCAAATGAATGCCACCCCCACCATAGAGACCCGCAAAGAGCCATTCAGATAAATCCACGGGAATTGGCGTTGCCGCGGCCATGATAATCAAAGGATGTACCCCCAAGGCCACAGCCACTTCTAATTTTTTGCCTCGGGCGGCAGCTTTACGAAGATGGCGTGCCCCTCCTCGCACTGAGAGCCAATGGACGGTCATGGTGGTTGGGGATTGCAGTTGCAAGCGGTAAATGCCCACATTGGGAATGCCGGTCTCACAATCTTTGGTAATCACCAGACCAAGGGTAATAATTTTGCCGGCATCCTTGGGGTAGGGGCGAATCAGCGGTAGTTGCCGTAAATCCAAATCGGGAGCCTTGATCACCACCTGCTGACAGGGGGGCAGCAAATCACGGCTCGGCTTGGCACGGACAACATCAAAGAGAATTTTGCCAAAATCAAGGGCTTGACTCAGGGTTTTCGGCGGCTTAGGCTGCTGCAGCTTCGCTAGCTTTTCACCGAGGGTTTCTAGCTCTAAGGGGTGGTCCATGTTCATTGCCCAGCAGACCCGCTCTAGGGTTCCCAAGAGATTAATCGCCACGGGATAGGGAGAACCAATGACGTTCTCAAAGAGCAAGGCCGGCCCACCTGCGGCCAATAGCCGATTGCAAATCTCGGCCATTTCCAGATCAGGATCAACGGGTACGGTGATGCGTCGCAGTTGTTGCCGCTGTTCTAAAAGCTGGAGATAGTGCCGCAGGTCGTTCGTCATTGGGGATCAAAATCGCTTAATCTCTTTTATGTTAAGAATCTTTAGCCAATCGTGCAGGAATGTCATGGCGGTTCATCCCACGGCAGTGATTGAGGCGGGTGCCCGCATTGGAGAGGAGGTGGAAATTGGTCCTTTTTGCTATGTGGCGGCCACGGTGGAGATTGGACGCGGTACGCAGTTGGCTCCCCATGTGACCCTATTGGGATATACCCGCCTTGGCGAGAACTGCAAAGTGCATAGTGGGGCGGTGATTGGCGATCTGCCTCAAGATCTGGCTTATCAAGGAGGAATTAGCTATGTCCACATTGGCGATCGCTGTACGTTGCGGGAGGGAGTGACGATTCATCGGGGAACCCAGCCAGAAACAGTCACCCATGTAGGGCATGATTGTTTGCTGATGGCCCATAGCCACTTGGGTCACAATGTCTATGTGGGGAATCATGTGACGATCGCCAACAATACGTTAATTGCTGGCTATGCCCATGTGGGCGATCGCGCTTTTATCAGCGGCAACTGCCTTGTGCATCAATTTACCCGCATTGGTCGCTTGGCCATGCTTTCTGGCGGTACTGCCATTCAAAAAGATGTGCCCCCCTTTTGTATGACTCGTAGCCTCAGCACCAACACGATCATGGGCTTAAATGTGGTGGGCTTACGGCGCGCCGGCTTTTCTGCCCAAGACCGACAGCTCCTCAAAAAGGCCCTAGATATTCTCTACCGCTCACAATTGACCACCTCCCAAGCCATTCAGCACCTGCGGGAACAGTTTGTGCACCCTCTGATTCAAGAGTTTTGCGATTTTATCAGTGCCTCAGAACGGGGCATTTGCCACTTTGTCCGCCGCGGCGAGGGAGACGATCGCGCCTGAGGGGAAGACAACCTTTTACCCTCTAAGTATGAGTATGATCCCCTAACAGACTCTTGCCCCTGTGCCCCATGGCTGAAGTGCTGCTATTA
The DNA here is from genome assembly GCF_025999095.1 of Thermosynechococcus sp. Taxonomy (NCBI): domain Bacteria; kingdom Bacillati; phylum Cyanobacteriota; class Cyanophyceae; order Acaryochloridales; family Thermosynechococcaceae; genus Thermosynechococcus; species Thermosynechococcus sp. Next base: position 355,459 of record NZ_AP024678.1, read on the forward strand.
TCCCTGATGAGTGGTAGCCTTGGTGTGTCAGCACTGCTGTACTATCAGTGGTGGAGCTGGCAGAAGGAACTCAGTCAACAAGGCGATAAAGAAGAGGAACAGTTGACCACCTACCCCTCTAAAGAAGAACACCATCAAGCATCTCCCAAGTTGGCGGGTTGGGAATTCAAAATCCTGCGATCGCGCCGCAACCAATTTCATAATCCCGATGTCCTGCGCAAAGTCTGCCAAGAGGAAGCCCAGGGGGGCTGGATTTTATTTGAAAAGCTGGACGATCGCCGCCTGCGCTTTAGGCGACCCATGGCACTCAGGGAAAAAATTCAGCCGACTGCTAAATATGACCCTTACCGTAGTTACTACGGGCCGCGGTTTGAATGGGAATCTTTGTTGTCCGTGATACTCTTGATGATGATGGCAACCTTACCTGCATATTTGGGCTATCGCTTGGTGATTCTCAGTCAACGGTCAGCCCCGCTGTCAACCACTGCTCCCTCTGCTCCATTGCATCCCTAAGGTACCTATGTCCTCCCTCAGCTTGCTTAGTGTGGGCACAACCCTCCAAGGGGGCAAATATCGCCTCGATGCCCTTTTGAGCCAGGGGGGCTTTGGGGTTACCTATCGCGCCACCCACACCCTGCTCCATCAGACGGTGGTACTCAAAACATTGAACTTGCAGCAGGAACCCCCAAAGCGAATTCATGATCTGGGGGAGCGGTTTATTCAGGAAGCCCAGCGTCTTGCCCAGTTTCATCATCCCCACATTGTGCGTGTCAGTGATTGCTTTATTGAAGGGGGACGTCCCTTCATTGTCATGGACTATATCCCCGGCCGAACATTGGCGCAGGTGATTCAGGAGGAAGGGCCGCTGCCGGAAAAAACGGCGCTCCACTATATCCGCCAAGTGGCCAGTGCCCTTGAATTGGTACATGAGCATGGCCTACTGCACCGCGATGTCAAGCCCGATAACATTATGCTGCGGGAGGGCACCGATCAGGTGGTGCTGATTGACTTTGGCATTGCCCGTGAATACACCACTGGGGTGACGGAAACAAATACGGGGCTGGTGTCAGCAGGTTATGCGCCGGTGGAGCAGTATTTACCCCGCCACCAATGGACGCCCGCCACTGATGTCTATGCTCTTGCGGCAACGCTCTATGCCCTTTTGGCCGGACGCCCCCCTGTGGCCTCGATCCTGCGCGATCGCGTGCCGCTCGAGGATTTACGCCAGTTTCAGCCCAATCTGAGCCAGCGCACCATTGATGCCATTGAAGTGGGAATGGCTTTGGATGTCCGTGAGCGTCCCCAAACGGTGCGGGCCTGGTTGCAACTGCTGATGGGGCAGTCTGTGGCGCGTCAAACCACGGCAACGGTGGCGGTAATGCCGCAACACCGATCCACGGTTTTTGCAAATACGCCACCGGAGGGGACAGCTGTCGTTGCTTCCCCTAGACAACGCCACTTTTCGCCGTGGCTGTGGCTGTTGGGAATGGCCATCCTTGGCAGCCTAGCGGGCATTGGCCTAGGGCTATTTTTGCGCAATCAACGCGTGGACACAGTGACTCCTCCTCCCCCGCATCCTCAGGAACAGGAATTTCCACCAACCCTGCCGACTGTTGTACCGCCCGTAGAGGTGACGCCCAGCCCCACTCCGACACCGACCCCAGAGCCGGAACCCACCCCTACGGAACCGACGCCCACCCCGGAGCAGACGGAAACTCCCACCCCCAGTCCGAGTCCTACGGAAACTCCCACCCCCACTCCAAGTCCTAAGGAAGCCTCCCCAGAGTTAACGCCAACTCCTCCGCCATCCCTATCTCCACCCCCCCCAAAGCCCCCAAAGAGCGCCGAGCCGCCCGTCGCCCCCCCCACCGCCGTTGAATCCTCTCCACCGGCACCGGCGCCCTCGCCAGCACCGACAGACACAATGCCCGAGGTATCACCCCCGCCAACGAGTAACACTGAACCGGCTACCCCTTAGAGAGTGTCTAGTTCTGAAGTGCTCGTAAAAAGGCAGCCAAGCGACTAAAGATTCCCTGACCATGGGGGTTACCTTGGGGGGTGAGGGCACGCTCAATGTCTTCGCTACTGGGGCGTTGCGCAAATTCTGCTAAGCAGGTGGGGGCTGTTTCACTGTATTGCCAAATTTGCCACGGTTGGGGATAACAGCGCCAGAGAATCATGGTTTCTGCGAGGGGACGCAGGTAATAGCAGGGTTCGAGGGTGTTCAAAAATCGTTCCCGCAACCGCCGACCGGCGTAGCCAATGCCAACTACGGCCACATCCTGTAGCCTTGGGTTCAAAAGGACAAAGGGGCGATCGCCCGCAGTGAGACACATCTGCTCAATTGCCGTGACCTCCACAGGGGTAGGGGCAACAATCACAATGGCGCGATCGCTCGCTTCAATGGGTGTCAGAAGTTCATTAACCCCCCGCACACTATAGGCGGTTTCCCCCCATTCACGACGAGCAAGAGCAGCAGCGCCAGCATCGGCAAAAAAGACCTTGAGATCACTGCCCATTGCCGCAAACAGGGGCAGGTAGCCAGCCGCTAAGCCCATGGGATTGAGATCAGGGAGCAGAATCTCGATTTGCAGGCGGTTTTTACCCTCTTGGAGCGCCGCTTGGGTAGCCTGTTGGGCTTGGCTGAGGGCACTCTCCAGACTATCGGGGGGGAAAATGGACATAGGGGCTAGGCAGAAACTTCATTGACCACGGTGTTAAAGAGGTGCTGTAGCTCCTCTATGAGCGCTTTGGCCTGCCCTAGGGTCTCTGTGGTAGTGGACTGTTCTAATTGTGCCGCTACTGCTTGCATGGCGCTAATGCCGACATTACCACTGGCTCCCTTGAGGTGATGGGCATCTCGCTTGATTTGATCCACGTTCCCTTGGTTCACAGCTTCCACCAAAGCCGTTAGGCGTTGCTGGGCATCCTCGACAAAGGCTTGTAGCAGTTCCAACTCAAACTCGCGATCGCCCCCCGAAAGGGTAGCCAAATAGTCCCAATCAATTGGCGATGTCATCGGTTCCCAATTCCCCACAGGTGACTCGTCGTTATTGTAGCCTGTCCTAGCCAAGGCAATTCAAGGGTTGAGGAAAGAAGCATAGGGGTAGCTTTGTAATAATTCTTAACTTCCTTAGGGCAGTTTACCCCCTTGGCGAAGTCAGGGATTCGATGGCACTATCGCAGTGGTTCAGCAAACAACCGCAGCAAAAGCGAGGAACTATGGGCGATCGCGTGAAAGTGGCGATTGTGGGGGCCTCAGGCTATGGGGGGGTGCAACTGGTGCGCTTACTCCTGGAGCATCCCCAAGTGGAGATTGTTTATCTCGGTGGTGAAGGCAGTGCCGGTCGTCCCTACACCGAGTTATATCCCCACTTGCAGGGGCGGGTGCATCTGACAGTGGAGCCCGTATCCGTGGAGGTCATTGGCGATCGCGCCCAAGTGGTGTTTCTCTCGCTGCCCAATGGCATCGCCTGTCAGCTTGTCCCACAACTCCTTGACCAGGGCTGTAAAGTGCTGGATCTATCGGCAGACTATCGCTTTCAGGATTTGAAAACCTATACCCAGTGGTACGGTGAACCCAGGGCAGATCAGGCTACGGCACAAAAGGCGGTCTATGGCTTACCAGAACTCTATCGCGATCGCATTCGCCAAAGTGCCCTCATTGGTTGTCCGGGGTGTTACCCCACCGCTAGTTTGCTGGCCCTGGCACCTTTAATGAAGCAAGGGCTGATTGAACCCAATACGGCAATTATTGATGCCAAGTCCGGTACCTCTGGCGGCGGGCGTCAGGGCAAAATCCATCTCCTCCTTGCAGAAGCTGACAACTCCCTTGCCCCTTACAATGTTGCGCGTCACCGCCACACCCCAGAAATTGAAGCTATTTGTAGTGATTTGGCGGGCCAAAGTGTGCTCGTGCAGTTTACACCCCACCTCGTGCCGATGCCGCGGGGGATTTTGGCCACTGTCTATGCCACACTGCGGGATCCGGGTCTGGTGCGTGAAGATTTGATCACCATCTACCAAGCCTTTTATCGCCATTCCCCTTGGGTGAATATCCTGCCCCCCGGCCTCTATCCCCAAACCAAATGGGCCTGGGGGACCAATGCCTGCTTTATTGGTATTGAGGTGGATGAGCGCACTGGCCGGGTGATTGTCATGTCTGCTATTGACAACCTGATGAAGGGCCAAGCCTCCCAAGCGGTGCAGTGCTTGAATTTGATGATGGGTTGGCCAGAGACGATGGGCTTACCGCAGGTTGCCTTTTATCCCTAGGACTCACGTTTCATCTTGCTCCACCAGGGGCAGGCGATCGCCCCGTAGCATCTCTGGGCTAGCTGCACTTAGGAATAGCCCCAGGCGCCAAAGACCCCGACCCAGACACAACAGAGCCAAAAAAGGAGCCGTACTCAAGCTCAACAACAGGGTGCCTGGTGAAACGTTAGACATCGTCGTCATTAATCACTCTCTGGCGTCTCCTCCTCAGGAGGCATACTATTTAGGAGCAAGTCTCGCGATTTTTTCAGTTGCTTCCAGAGTGCCTTGATTTGATTGTAGGCCTCATCGCTAGTGATTTTGCCCCCCGTTTCCAAGGCACAAATATAGCTTACCCGTTGGGCAAATTCCTGCAAATTGGCATTAAAGGCCAAATTTTGGAGCGTAAATGGGCCGCGGTAGGAACTGATGGGGAATAGGAACTTTTGTTTGTCAAATTCTGGCTTGGGCGATTCAGACACAACTATAGCCCTTTTCAATGGTACTAGCTCTAGGGTATCGAAAATTTTAAGATTCCCCCTCTCAGGCAGGCGACAGTTGTCACAATAGCCCCAGCATATGTAAGGGGCCTTGACCACTGATGAGTTCAATCATCAAGGCCAGAAAACCCAACATGGCCAAGCGACCATTCCAGCGTTCGGCGGCGGAGGTCATGCCCCATTCCCAGCGCTCCTGGGGATAAAGCTTCACCCGCTTGCGGGACTTATTCACCTCAGCAAAGGTACGCGGTGGTGCTGCTAGGGCATCCTTAACCAGTTGGGCAAGGGCGCTAATAAAACCATTGTGATCGTTGAGGGCAGGCACTCGCCGAAACACTTCAATGCCGGCTTCTTCAGCAATCTCGCGGTACTCGATGTCAATTTCTTGGAGAGTTTCAATGTGCTCCGAAACGAAACTAATGGGCACCACCACCAGGGTTTTCACCCCTTGGGCTGCCAATTCAAGAATGACATCTTCGGTGTAGGGTTGCAGCCACTCGACCGGCCCCACCCGACTTTGGTAGGCCAGCACATGGGCATTGGGGCGATTGAGGGCAGCCATGATCAGCCTGACGCAGGCTTCGATTTCCTCTTGGTAGGGATCACCGGCTTCGGTGACATAGCTTTTGGGAACGCCGTGGGCACTAAAGAAAATTACCGCCTCCTCGGGGTTGGGACACCGATCCAGTTCTTGGCGAATCAAGTCCGCCATGGCGACCACATAACCGGGGTGGTTGTACCAGGAGGGGATCAGGGTATAGCGAATTTTTTGCAATTCAGGGTCTTGATTCCATAGGCTCTCTAGAAGGCGAAAACTGGAACCACTTGTGCTAATGGAAAACTGAGGATAAAGGGGCAAAATCACCAGATCGCGAATTTGATCCGCTTTGATTTGGGCGATCGCCTCCTCCGTAAAGGGGTGCCAGTAGCGCATCCCAATGTACAAGTTCGCCTCAATGCCAAGACGTCCTAGGGCCTCTTTCAGGGCACGGGCCTGCTGTTCGGTAATGCGCCGCAGGGGGGAGCCGCCACCAATTTGGGCATAGTTTGCCTGAGAGCGGCGGGCGCGACTGGTGGAAATAAACCAAGCAAGGGGCTTTTGGAGCCAACGAAAGGGGAGGCGAATGATTTCGGGATCGGAGAACAGGTTGTACAAAAAGGGGCGCACATCCTCGGGGCGATCGGGCCCCCCTAAATTGAGAAGTAGTACACCTGTTTGGCTCGCCATTCCCAAAATCACCTAAATCTTTTCGCGATCGCTTTCTTATTGTGACATACTCTCAGGATCTGAGGGGGAAAAAATCTCGCTAAGGTAAGGATTAAAGAAGGCTGTTGATGTGTTCAAACGGTGACCTACGCAATTGATTTTGGAACCAGTAATACGTTGGTGGCGCGGTGGAATAATGCCGCTCAAGCTGCCGAAGCGGTAACGCTCCCCGGACGCTCGGTGGGCTTTGGTGAGGTGCCTGCCCTGATTCCCAGCTTGGTCTATGTGGAGGATGCCAGTGTGCCTCTGGTGGTGGTGGGGCAGCAGGTGCGCGATCGCGGGCTTGATGTGGTGGGCGATCGCCGATTTTTCTCGCGATTTAAGCGCGGTATTGGCACCGCGGTACAGGGCTATTTACCAGAGTTAGAGGGCTGTTCTTTGAGCTTTGAAACCATTGGCACGTGGTTTTTGCAAGCCCTGTTGCAAGAACTAAAACACACTAGCGGCGGCGATCTCGAGCAGGGGCTGATTTTCACGGTGCCCGTAGATAGTTTTGAGACCTATCGCAGTTGGCTACTGCAGGCCTGCGCAGGATTTGAGATTGCCCAAATTCGCCTCTTGGATGAACCCACGGCGGCGGCTTTGGGCTATGGGGTGGCCGATCGCCCGCTGATTTTGGTGATTGATTTTGGCGGGGGTACCCTCGATCTCTCCCTTGTGGAACTCAAGACCAATCAACGTCAAAGCCATCCCTTGGGATTTATTCTCAAGTGGGGCGATCGCCAGTGGGCCGCTAGCGACAACCAACGTCCCCACACCGCACGGGTGATTGCTAAGGCAGGATTGAATTTGGGGGGCACGGATATTGACCACTGGATTCTGGATGAGTGGGTGAAGCGCGGCTTGCCCGCCAATAGTCTGCTGCTGCGCCTTGCTGAACGCATAAAAATTCAACTCTCGCAGCAGCCCTATGCCCAAGAGGTGTACTTTGACAGCGAAACATTCACCACCGTTGAACTGCGCCTTGAACGGCCTGAATTGGAGGAGATTCTCCGCCAACAGCAGTTTTTCCAACGCCTCGATCATGCCCTCACTCAAGTGCTACAACAGGCCCGCCGCCAAGGCATTACTCCCGACATAATCGATGCAGTTCTCCTAGTGGGGGGAACCACCCAAATGCCAGCGGTGCAAAAATGGGTTGCCGAATATTTTGAGGCTGCAAAGATCAATTCCCAGCATCCCTTTACAGCCGTGGCCATGGGTGCTTTGGCGCTGACCCAAGGGCTAGAGCTCAAGGATTTCCTCTACCACAGCTACGGTATTCGCTTCTGGGATGCCAAGCTCAACCGCCATGGCTGGCACCCAATTATTCAGCGGGGACAACCCTATCCCATGGCTGAACCCGTGGAAGTGATTTTAGGTGCCTCGACCGAGGGCCAGCCCAGTATTGAACTGGTGATTGGTGAACTGGGGGATGAACAAGGGGGCGTGGAGATCTTTTTTGATGGCGATCGCCTGATTACCCGTAGTGTGGGTGAGCGGACAGTGCAGCCCCTCAACGACAGCCCCCAGGGCAAAACCCTCGCAAAACTGGATCCCCCTGGGTATCCGGGGAGCGATCGCATTCGTGTCCTCTTTCAAGTGGATGGCGATCGCCAGCTGCGGGTCACCGTTGATGACTTGCTCACCCAAGAGCGTCTCATCAATAATCAAATCGTCACCCAATTGCGTTAACCGAATTGATTACAAATTGATATTGTGCCTAGCTCTCCCCTACCCCAAACCACTGCCTATGTCCGCATCATTGCCCAAAGTTGGCAAGAGGGTCACATTCGTGGCCACGTCTGCGCTAGCGAGTACCAGTGGGAATTTTGTTGGCAATTTAAGGCGAAAAAACTGCAAATCTCCCCAGTCCTTGGACGTGCCCTGATCAAAGAACCCTTGGGGCGCTTTCTGGAAGCCCAAGATTACCAATTGGAGCCGGGGGGCGATTATGAATTTGTTGTCCGTGCCAAATTTTAGGTGCGCTCCTCTGTGCCTAAGCTACAATCAATGAGAAGACCTGTGCTGATATTGCCAGATAGCCTATGTTCTTGAGCGAATTAGCGCCCCTTGTTCAAGAGTTGAGCCAAAAACCCGTTGCCTTTATGGGGGGCTTTGTCTCTGGATTGTTGGGGTTGAGCCTCGATCAAAAGCCGGTGAGTGACTGGCTCAAGCAGTACGGCGACTATCAGCCCCCCAGTGCACCCCCGCCACCCCCCAGTGACTTCAAGAGTATCCGCATTGAGTAAGGACACGAGTCACTACCTGCCGTTGATCCCGTAAGGTCAGCCAGCGGTGATAGGTTTGGGTATGAATCGTCACACTGTGTCCCATCATCCGTGCGGCAACGGTATCGGGTAAGCCATAGTGAATTGTGCGCACCGCCCAAGCATGGCGCAAGTCATAGGGACGAAAGGGCAGGCCGTAGCGGCGGAACTGTTGATTTACCCGTTGGCCAATGCGTTGCAGGGTGGTTTTGGTTAAATCGGTATTGATCCTTGGCAACTGGGGCGATCGCAATCCAAAGGCCTCAACCCACTGGGGAGGAAAGGGCCACACTGGACGGCAGCCAGTTTTTGTGGTTTCCTGCACCTCGATCATTCCTTCCGAGTCTCCCATGACGAGACCACTCAAATCGCAGAAAAACACTTCATGATTGCGCAGGCCATAGGTGGCCATCAAGCCATAGACATACCGCCACTGGGGATTGGGAATCTGTTGATAGGCGGCTAGAATCTCCTCATCACTGGGTAACTGCCGTGGTTGGAGCGATCGCCGTGAATAGGTGCCCCAAAACTGAGCAAAGGGAATCGGTAACGCCACCCCTAGGAACCGACAAAACCCTTGAAAGGCGCTACAGGCCACCTGTCGTTGTCGCTGATCAGCAGGGATTTGTTGCAACAGGCCATAGATCAATTCTGCTAACGAATAGTCGGGATGGGCAGCCGCGGCTTTGAGCAACTGTCGCAGATAGGGGACATAGGCGGTTTCCCATGTCGTACGACTGAGATTCCCCTGAGCTAGCCATGCAGTTTCAAAGGCGGCAATTTGCTTGCCCAAGGATAACTCCCCAAGACGCCCTAGCCCCTTGACCCGTTCATAGTCCTGCCAGCGAAAGGTGTTTTCGAGTAACTTGGCGGCAATAATTTTGGCTTCCTTCTCTGCTGCTTTAAGACCGCTGGGGGTGGCGGGTAACCCTAGACTTAAACGCTGTTGGTGGGGGCGGAGCCGATGGCTGCCCGGTCGTGGCGGCAGGGTACCCCGTAGGCTGAGACGTTGGCCGCGTCGTTCAATTTGCAAACGCAACTGCGCCAGTTTGAGGCGTTGATTGACCTGCTGAAGTTGTTGGTCAAATGTCTGAGGGGAGGTGGCCATTGCTCAAGGACGGTGAACTCAACTTGCTGCCGAAATGATCAAAACTGCGGCGAGGGCGTTTTTTCCAAGGAATATCCAGAACCCCCGCTTGGGAGCGGCTCCGACTGGGCTTGCCCTCAATTTTGACGGGACGATAGTCCATGAGGATGCGCAGGCTATTCAGTTCGGCCAAGAGGGTTGCCCCATTGCTAATCAAAACCGCAATTACGGGGTGCAGGCTCAAAAAGACCCCCGCTAAAACGACACTGACATTGGGAATGACTACAAGGGCAATATTTTGATTGATAATGTTCATCACCTCTTGACTGAGGGCGATCGCCTGCACCAGTCCTTCAAGGCTATTCATCAAAACCAGATCTGCGGTTTGCCGCGCCGCATCACTGCCGTCAGCAAGGGTGATGGAAATATCAGCATAGGCCATTGCTGCCGTATCGTTGAAGCCTTCCCCCACGTAGGCCACTACTTTTTCGCCGCCATTTTTGAACTTCTCTAGGAGTGCGACTTTGTCCTCTGGCAGCCTATTCGTATAGATTTGACCGGGGCGAAAGCCAGTGGCATAGCCCACCGCATTGGCGACTTCGTGGTGATCTCCCGTTACCATATAGCACTCAATGTCCCGCTGTTGTAGAGCGGCAATCACCCCGGCGGCTTCAGAGCGTACGGGGTTGCTGTAGAACACCAGTGCCACCAGTTCACTGTTACAGGCAACACACACAAGGGAACGATTCCAGAGGACACCTTCATGGGTGCGTAGTTCATCGAGATCAATGGGCACTTGGCGATCGCGCATCAGTTGGGGTGTGCCCACCAAAATTTCCTGTCCCTCTACGGTGGCTGCAACGCCTTTGCCTGGCTCATAGACCCAGTCACTATAGGTGCCTCCCTCAATGCCGCGTTCAGCCGCATACTCAAGGATGGCAAGGGCAAAGGGGTGATTGATTGACTGTTCCACGGTGGCAAGCCAATAGAGCAGCGTTTGCTCACTCAGGCCGGGCTTGAGGAGATTGACCCCGACAATGGTTCCCTTCACCTCTGTCAACGTGCCAGTTTTATCAAAAACAATGACATTGACCCGCGCGAGGAGTTCAAGGGCGCGGCCATTGCGAAAATAAACCCCGACCTGGGGAGCATGGGTGAGGGCAGCCAAAATGGCAGTGGGAATCGTAATGCCAATACCTGAGCCAAAGTCCAATTGTAGGGGGGCGATCGCCCGATGGGCATCTAGGGTAGCACCATAAACAATGGCAGCAATGCCCATGGCAGGTAAGATTGCCTGGTTGGAGATTTCCTCAGCGTAGTTTTCAATGCGGGTATCCAGCTGGGGCGCTTGGCGAGCCAATTGCAGTGTTTTGCCCACCTGAGTCTCCTCACCGACGGCTTGGGCGACCACGCAAATTTGTCCGCGCACCACCAGGGAAGAAGCAAGCACCGTTTGCTCAGCTTCACAGGGCAGTAGATCCGACTCTCCTGTGAGAAACTGCCGCTGAATCACAGCCGACCCCCAGAGCACGGTACCATCCACAGGCACAGCAGAGCCGGCGGCTACAATCACGCGATCGCCCACCTGTAGCTCACGCACAGAGACATTTTGGCGAGCGCCGCCCCGCTCTACCCAATAGGTGCGCTGTTGATCGAAGGGGTCAAAAACTTGCTTTTCCCCCACTTGAGCGGTCATATCCCGCAGGGCCCCGCCCAGCTGATTCATAAAAGTGGCTAACACCGGTGCCATGTATTCCCCTTGCAGCGTATGCAAAATCGTCCACAGGGATTCCAGTTGGGTGACATTGAGATGGCGGTGTTTGAGGCTCTCTAGGGCTTCCTGGAAGGTGGGTAGTGCCACAACCACAATGACAGTGGCGACAATGGCAGGGTAAAAGGGCGTTTGTACCGGCAGCAGCGCCACGATCGCCAGCGCCAAGGTGGGTAGCGCCATTTTCTCGATAAAGTAGTTGGTGTTCCAGGGGGAGTACACCAACTTATCCATGGGCAGCAGCCCCGCCAGGGGCGGTAGAGACTCATCTGCTGCCGCTTGAATCAATTGGCCAAAGCGGTGAAGGGGATTATTCGCTTCAGGGTTGTACTGGATAATCAGGCTAGCGGCGGGCAAGTTGAGGCGAATCCGTTGCACACTCCCTTCTTGCACAAACAGAGCTTGCAGTTGCCGCCCATAGCGATCGTCATATTGCAGCCGGGGAATCCGTAACCGCACTCGCCCCGGTAAGTGGTGCACCACTTCGTAATACACCTTTGCTGGCGGAGGGGAAAGCACAGTTGCACTCATGGTCAATGACCCCTAGAAACTCATTAGGAAAAGGGCTGGGCCGAGGGATGGCGATGGGTCGGCGCCCTAATCAGGTCATTGATATTTTGCTGCATTGTTAGGCAAATGGCATCCAAGGGCAAATCATTGAGGTCACGGCCAAAGGGATTTTCAATTTCAATGCCAATTTCTTCGACGCCAAAGAGGGTAAACGCAATGAGTCCCACCATTGGACCCGTCCACCACACCAGGTTATCCACCAGTTGAAAGGGCAGCAGTAGGCAATAGAGAAATAGTAACTGCTTGAGGTGAATGGCGTAGGCAAGGGGCATCGGTGTTTTTAGAATGCGCTCACAGGCCCCCATCGCATCCACCAGTTGCACGAGCAGTTCATCCATGTAGGTGAGTTGATATAAGGACAGGTGCCCGCGGCGGTGTTGGTGGTGCAGATAGTCCTCGAGCCAAAGGGCAATGCGCAGGGGGACATTTTGTACGGTTTGCAGTTCTTTGTATTGGTGGGGCTTGAGCAGGGGTTCCAGTTCGGCAAAGGACTCCCCCCGCAGGTGTTGCTTGGTGGCGATCGCAAACACCCCCACTAAATGAACAGCATCAATTTTAGCTTGGCGATCCTCGGGACCATTTTCGTCAATGGCGGTCCACATCAAGCGGGTTAGGCTGCGGGAACTATTAACAATATTGCCCCACTGGCGGCGGCCTTCCCAGAAGCGCTCATAGGCAGTGTTGGTGCGAAAGACAAGGAGCAACCCCAGCACAATCGACGGAATAAGACTGCCCAGAACTGGCCAGTGGACATTGAGCACGTAGCGATCGATCGCCGTCACCAAGAGGCCAAAGACACTGCAAACGAGCACTTGCGAAAGAATGGCAGGAATGACGGAGCCCCGCAGGCGCAGAGCCAGATGTAACCACTGCGGCGGTTGCAACAAAAACTCCGCCACGCCCGACCGAGCCGGGGGCAATTGGCGTTTGGAGCGGTGAAAACCGAGGAAGGAGAAGCGGCTCATGAATACCAGCGGCAATTCCCACCCCCATCTTTAGCACACGGTTGTGCTGAAACGGTGTTTTTAAGGCAAAGAACCACTGAGGCGACTGCAAATCTTAAGAAAATCCGTGAGCCCTTGCCATTCCCTGGGGAAAGTGTTAACTTGTATTAAGAACATGAAACACTTTGTAACAAACGGAGTACCGAAATGAAAGGTGGTAGCATCATTGACGATCAGGGCAAAATGAACAACTTTGCCATCGAACCCAAAATGTACGTGATGAGTGAGCCGCAAGCTGGCTTTACTCCCTACGCAGAACTCTTCAATGGTCGGCTGGCCATGATTGGCTTTATTTCCCTGTTAGCCTTGGAAGTGATTACGGGTCACGGTCTGATTGGCTTTTTGAATAGCCTCTAGATCATCGCTGCGCTCTTAGGCATATCAGTTCTTCAACAGCCCTGGCACCGCTAGAGAAAACAAAAAATTCATGGAATGGATCAGCCTACCTTTTGGGGTGGGCTTTTCCCTTTGAGTCTTTAATGGAATGAATCAATCATAAATCATAAGGTCTGTGGACTGATCTAACAGTTTTATTTGCTTGGGCGGTGCGGCGGTCGGCATTGGCTATGGCAAAGTGCCTGTCGCTACGGGAGGCCTCTCAATTGGTCTAAGTGCGGCTTGGTTTTCCATTCGTGAGAATCAGCAAGCTCTACTGAGTCAGCAATTCCAAAGGCCGATCGCCCCAAGTGATGCAATAAATGCTTGTTACTCTAGAGTTTAGATCACTCCCAGGAAGAATCCCTAGAGCTAGAGAAAATTCTTGATCTATATCGCAATTTCTACAGTAGAGCGCATTCATAACTTGGCAGTGATTTCAGAGAGAAACATGTGCAAAATAACCTTGAAACGCTCTTGGGAAATACGTTTACCAACTCAGATATTAGGCTCAGATATTAGGCGGGAGTATCCTATTCCCCAGACCTACTCCCATGCAGAAGTGTTGAAAGATAGATTAAGGGGCTAGAAAAAAGGGAAGAAATATCGTATTTCTCTCTCAAAACAAGATAAAACAGTCAATTTACTATGGTATCCTTTGCAACTCTTGTCAAGTTTATTCTCAATCGGCTCAGCCAGTGTGACTACCCCCTCCTGAACTCTCAACTGTTCTTCAAACTCTGGTTGACCTAAACGCTCGAAAGAAGGTTAAAGTCTTGGCGTAACTCTTAATTGCCGTCTATGACTCTAACCTTCAAGGTGTCAAACATGGCTAATCACGTGATACAGCGGTTTCCCCTCTAGTGAGGTACAGTCGTGACTTAGGCAGTAGGGGTTCTAGCCTCCATCTTGCCCCTCAACCCAATTCGAACTGCTGCCTGCGGCCAGTGATGAGATGGAACCGTTATCTGGCGAAACCCCCGAAGCGGAAGCCCCTCGACCAAGCACGAAAGGCGGTAAGGTTCAAGCGCTCGGGCGATCGCACTGAGCAAAGCCATAGAGGAATTCCTCGGTCATAAAGATAAAGATGTCAAACAACAATGATCAACAGGTACATTACTTAACTGGGGAGGTTATGGGGTAAAGCGTTCATTGAATGAGTAAGGAAAATTGGCAAATAAACGCGATCGCCCTGTTGAATCTAGAAGTGACAGACAGAAAACCTTAAAATAATCTCACTCCTTGGCGCAGATCATCAGCGATTTACCCCTGGAGAATCTGCACCGCAGTGATGCCCAATTGTCTGGATACTTGGGATGGGTCGCACCTACCGCACTATTGGCATTAACCTCAAGGCCATGCCCCTGGGGGAAAGCGATCGCCTGCTCAGTGTCTTTAGTCGCGATCGCGGGCTGCTGAAGTTAGTTGCCCCCCATAGCCGCGGCGCCCGCTCGAGACTGGGGGGACGGGTGGATTTGTTTGTTGTCAATGACCTCTTTATTAGCGCCGGCCGCAGCCTAGACCGCATTCTCCAAGCAGAGACAGTAGCCACATACCAAGGCCTCAATAACCACTTGACCACGCTGACCGCTGCCCAATATCTCGGTGAGGTGGTGCTCTACCAAATCCATCCCCAGCAACCCCAGCCGGATCTCTTTAATTGGCTCTGTGCCACGTTGGATCAGCTTCAGGGGGCTTCGAGTCGCGCTGCCCTAGCGCTATTGGTGCGCGGCCTGTGTGGCATCCTGCGATTGGGGGGGATTGCCCCGGAATGGTACCAGTGCCACGAAAGTGGCTGCAAAATTGCCGTCCCTACAGCGGATACCGACTGGCGATTGGGTTTTAGTTTTGCCAGTGGCGGCGTTTTTACGATCAGGGCGGATCATCCAGTGGGGAATGGGTCTTTTGCCGGTGCGGGTGGCGATCGCCAACTGACAGCCAGTGAAGTCCGTCTGGGGCAATGGCTCGCGCTGCCCACCACGCAATTCTTAGCACGGGATGAGTTCCTCGCCCAAGCCGAGGCTTATCCCCTCAGTGTTTGGCTCTCCCTGGAGCGGGTGTTGCGCCAGTACCTGCAATTTCATCTGGAGCAAGCGTTGCGGGTGCCCCCTCTCCTTGATAGTTGTTTTTCACCTGTTGCGGTGTCCCAGCCATGACCATTGAGCAGCAAGACATTCCCTTGGATTTGCCCCTACCACCGGTGCCGCCCCTCTGGCAAAACCGCAATTTTATTGCTCTTTGGTTGGCACAGATCTGCTCGCAGTTGGCCGATAAAGTTTACCTTGTATTTGTCATTGCGCTGACGACGGAGTTTTTCCAAGCGGCAAACCAGAGCATCAGTGGCTGGGTGTCGGCAATCATGATTGCCTTTACAATCCCGGCCATTCTCCTGGGATCTGTGGCGGGAGTGCTGGTGGATCGCTGGTCAAAAAAACAGGTGCTCATTGTTACGAACCTATACCGTGCCCTCCTCGTTTTAGGGATTCCGATCACGATTCTCCTTGGCGCCGGGCAGCGGTTTGGCTTTATGGTGCTGTTGCTGATCACGTTTACAATTTCCTGCTTAACCCAGTTTTTTGCCCCCGCCGAACAGGCCGCCATTCCTCTGCTGGTGGATAAGTCCCATCTAATGTTCGCCAATTCCCTCTATACGCTGACAATGATGGCGGCTCTCGTTGTGGGGTTCGCTGCCGGTGAGCCACTTCTCAATCTCGCAAGCCACTGGCATGCCCGGTGGGGTGGGGCAGTGTTTGTTAGTGCCTGCTATGGTGGGGCAGCCCTTCTATTGATGCTGCTGCGGCCACCGGATCAGTGTCATCTGCCTCCGAGTCGCCCGCGGCAAGTGTGGCAAGAACTCCGCCAAGGTCTTCAGCTTTTGCAGGAATATCCAGCCCTGCGTTTTGCGCTACTGCAACTCATTTTGCTCTTTGCTATTGTGGCCGCCATGTCCGTTTTGGTGGTGCGCCTTGCGGAAATCTTACCTAGCCTCGATACGGCTCAATTCGGTTTTCTCTTGGCCGCAGCGGCCGGCGGACTCGGGCTAGGGGCACTGCTGTTGAATACCGTGGGTAAGCGCTTTGCCTATGGCTGGTCAAGTTTGCTAGGCTGTTGGGGGATGGGAGGCATGTTCCTGGGTCTGTCCCTAAGTCTAAATTCCTTGGCTTGGAGCATCGGCTACATCGTGGGGTTGGGCTTTTTTGCCGCCTTTGTGGCAATTCCCATGCAAACCCTCATCCAACTCATGACACCACCAGAACAGCGGGGGACGATTTTTGGCCTGCAAAATAACCTGGTGAATATTGCCCTCAGTGTGCCCTTGGGCGTGGCTGGTTTAGCGGAGACATGGTGGGGGCTGCAACCGGTACTCATCGGCTTGGGGGGGGCGATCGCCCTTGGTGGGACGCTGATGACCCTCAGCCATCGCAACGGCATGGTGAGCGGCAACCTGCTCTAAAAGTTCCATAAAAAATCTTCAATCTTTTCATCTTGACGTTTTTTGCGCTACGCTGTAGAGTCAATTGACGCTTTTGCTGGCGTAACTTACCATGTCACCTGCCTTCTCCTCCTCCTCTACGACCTCTTCTAGCCCTGTGATCGCCCTCAAGCAAATGGTGTCGCGGTTACAGCGGGAAAACAGCAAAATTCAGGAGCTATTGGCATCCCTGAGCTTTGCCCTGCGGAGTTTCAATAATCTGAATCAATTTTTTGAACTGATCCCGCTGATTACCTGTCGGGTAACGGAGGCGGAGGCAGCTGCATTGGTCCTATTTCGCGCCGATGGCCAAGCCCGTCTTGAACAGCTCCATTGTCACGCCAGCGATCAGTGCCCCAATATTCGTGCTGCCCTAGAAACCGCCACCCGTACCCTTGCCAATAGCGTTGGTATGGCTGCAATCGATGCCGGCAGCGATCGTCCTCGACTTGAGCAGCTTTTAGATCAGCAACTGCGGGAACGCCTCCCCCAAGGCATTCAATTCTACGCCACCGCCATTCTCGTCAAGGACTCCAGACTCACAGAGCGGGGACGGCTATACGTTTTTAGCCAACAACCGGACTATGGGTGGAATGAAACGCGACAGCAACTGTTGCAGGCGATTGCGGATCAAACGGCGGTGGCCATTGCCAATGATGAATTGGCCTTAAAGTTGCGCGATCGCCAGCGCTTGGATCGGGAACTGGAAATTGGTGCTGAAATTCAACGGCGACTTTTGCCCCACCGCTGTCCCAAAATTCACGGTCTAGAGCTAGCGGCCGAGTGTCGCACTGCCAGTTGGGTTGGGGGAGACTACTACGACTTTATTCCCATTACCTATGGCCTCAGCGATCAACAAGAGATTGAACAAGGCCGTTGGGGCATTGCCATTGGCGATGTCATGGGTAAAGGGGTACCCGCCGGACTGATCATGACCATGACCCGTGGCATGCTGCGGGCAGAAGCGCTGAATGGTCACCGTCCCAGCCGCATTTTGCAGCACCTCAACCGGGCGATGCAGCCGGATTTAGAGAGCTCCCACCGCTTTGTGACCCTCTTTTACTCCGAGTACAACCCGCAAACCCGGATTCTCGCCTACAGTAATGCTGCCCACCTGCCCCCCCTCCTCTGGCGGGCTGAAACCGGGATGATCCATCGGCTGGACACCTACGGTATGCTCATTGGCTTGGATCCCCGCAGTCAATACCAAGAAGCCGAAGTACGCCTCCAAGCGGGGGACACCGTGATTTACTACACCGATGGCATTACAGAAGCCGATAATCCCAAGGGCAAACGCTTTGAGGAAGAAGGGCTAGCAGCGGTTGTCAAGGAAGGCTGCGCCAAAGGTTTAGGGGCACAGGCCCTATTGGACTATATCTTTGATGCCGTTGATGCCTTTACCAATACCAAGGGCCGACGCAGCGACGATATGACGTTGGTGATTCTGCGGGTGATTGACCAGTAGGCCATACCGCAACCCTGGCTCTGGGGATTGTCAGTTGCCCCAGCCGCTCCTGTAACAGAGAGCCCTCCCAAGGTGATGACAATCAAATCAATAAAAGCGGTTAAGATAACCGCAGGTATCTACGAGGTGGCGATGCGCTACTTTGTTGAGGTCAGCTTCCGTTGTGATGATGCTGCCATTTGGGACACCCTAACCCGTTACCTCGGCTTTGTGGTTGCCGAAACCCTTGACCAGGCTATGGCACTGCATCATTTTTTTGAGATGCATCCACTGGTATCTGGCGTCGAAACCTTTGTCCAAGCCAGTGAAAGCCAACCCTATCTGCTGCTGACCACCTATCCAGAGCGCATCAGCAGGGCCAATGTCCAACGCAGTCGTTTTCAGGAGGCGCTGGCAATCCTTGGCGAACAGAGTTCTGGGCTGGCGGAATGGCTCTTTATGGAGACGACGGGGGATAAGTATTAAGCACTCTACTCCACGCTAGGGAAAACTATAAAATATAAGGTCCCCTTGGAGCACACCACAGGAAGTTGTGACGTTGCCATGTCCAACGATCGCCCGCTGATCCATTCTGAGACTGAATCCCCTGCCCTGCGCCTAGGACGTAACCCCGGTTTGCAGGTGCGCCACGATGAGGTGGAGCGATCGCTATTGACGCCAATGCTCCAGCACTATGCTGAACTCAAGGATGCCTATCCCCAGGCCCTGCTTCTCTATCGGGTGGGAGATTTCTACGAAACCTTTTTTCAGGATGCCTGCACGGTGGCCCGCGAACTGGAACTGGTGCTCACCGGCAAAGAGGGGGGCAAAGAAGTGGGACGGGTGGCCATGGCCGGCATTCCCCACCATGCCCTTGAACGCTATTGCCGCACCCTCATTGAAAAGGGCTACGCCATTGCCATCTGCGATCAAGTGGAAGACCCGGCCCAAGCCCAAGGATTGGTGAAGCGAGAAGTGACCCAAGTCTTTACACCGGGAACGGTTTTAGATACGGAGCTGCTTCAACCGCGCCGCAATAATTTTTTAGCGGCTGTTCTGCTTTCTGGCAACCATTGGGGGTTGGCCTATGCCGATGTCTCAACGGGGGAGTTTTGTACGACCCAAGGGAGCGATCGCGCCGATCTAGTGGCTGAACTCAACCGCTTGCAACCGGCAGAAATCCTCCTGCCCACTGAAGCGCCGGATATTAATCGCGTCTTGCGCCCCGGTGAAGGCAAGGAGCAATTGCCCCCAGGATTGCCGCCCCAGTGGTGCTACACGCTGCGATCGCCCCAGGATTTTCAGGCAGCGGAAGCGCGGCAACGCCTCTGTCAACGTTTTCAGGTGAAATCCCTGGAAGGCTTTGGCTGTGAGCATCTGCCCCTGGCCATGCGGGCAGCCGGTGGCCTCTTAGCCTATTTGGATGAAACCCACCGCCAACAACCGGTGCCCCTGCAAAACCTCAGCACCTATTCCCTGCAACAGTATCTTTTTCTGGATCCCCAGACTCGCCGCAATCTGGAACTCACCCAAACCGTTCGCGACGGCAGTTTTCAAGGCTCACTGCTGTGGGCGATCGATCGCACCGCAACCGCCATGGGGGGACGCCTGCTCCGCCGTTGGCTGCTGCAACCCCTCCTTGATATTGAGCAGATCACGGCTCGCCAGGAGGCCATTGCTGAGTTGATCGCCAATAGTAGCCTGCGCCAGAGTCTACATCGCCATCTTCAGGAAATTTATGACCTTGAACGCTTGGCTGGTCGGGCGGGATCAGGGACTGCCAACGCCCGGGATTTAGCAGCGCTGCGGGACTCCTTTCGCACCTTAGTCTCTTTGGCAGCGGTGGTTGCGGACACGACCTCTCCCTATCTGCAAGCCCTGGCTCAACTGCCACCGGTTATTGAGCAATTGGCGGACACCCTCAGTGCGGCCCTGGTAGATCACCCCCCCATTAGTCTCAGCGAAGGGGGGATTCTACGCCCCGGCGCCTATCCCGAACTGGATCAGCAGCGCCAGCAAATCGAGCAGGATCAACAGTGGATTCTCAATCTCGAAGCCCAAGAGCGACAGCGCACGGGCATTAGTACGTTGAAGGTGGGCTACACCAAAGTCTTTGGCTATTACCTCAGTGTCTCCCGCGCCAAGCTGAGCCAAGTGCCCGATGACTACATCCGCAAGCAAACCCTCACCAATGAGGAACGCTTTATTACGGCTGAGCTCAAGGAACGGGAAGCACGGCTATTGGCGGCGCAAAGCCATCTTTTTGAGCTGGAGTACCACTACTTTGTCCAGTTACGGGAGCAGGTGGCGGCTCAGGCCTCAACGATTCGCGAGATTGCAGCAGCAGTAGCAGCGGTGGATGCCCTTTTGGGGTTAGCCGAGGTGGCGGTGTATCAGGGCTATTGCCGACCGCAAATGACCCGCGATCGCCAGCTTTGCATTCGCGGTGGCCGTCACCCCGTTGTGGAGCAAACGTTACCGGCCGGCTTTTTTGTTCCCAATGATACCCAACTGGGAACAGAGGCAGATTTGATGGTGCTGACGGGTCCCAATGCCAGCGGCAAAAGTTGCTATCTCCGGCAGGTGGGTCTGATTCAACTGCTGGCGCAAATGGGTAGCTATGTGCCCGCTACTAGTGCCACCTTGGGCATCTGCGATCGCATTTTTACCCGCGTGGGTGCCGTTGATGATCTGGCCACCGGCCAATCCACCTTTATGGTGGAGATGAATGAAACCGCGAACATCCTCAACCATGCGGGCGATCGCTCCCTGGTACTCTTGGATGAAATTGGCCGCGGCACCGCCACCTTTGATGGCCTGGCGATCGCGTGGTCAGTGGCAGAATATCTGGCGACCACCCTCAAATCCCGCACTATTTTTGCCACCCACTACCACGAACTCAATCAACTGGCAACGCTGCTGCCCAATGTGGCCAACTATCAAGTTGTCGTCAAAGAACTCCCCAACGAGATTATTTTTCTACACCAAGTGAAGCCCGGTGGTGCCGATCGCTCCTACGGCATTGAAGCCGGACGCCTTGCCGGCTTGCCTCCGGTCGTGATTCAACGCGCCCGCGAAGTGATGTGCCAAATCGAGAAGCACAGCCGAATTACCGTCGGACTGCGCAAAAACCCAATGAGTGCCCCCCCCACCACCCCTGAGATCAATCAGGGAGAGCTGCCTTTTTAATTCCTTGGCTAGAATAGAGACTGTAACGTTTTGTTAACAAGGGGAATTTGTGGTTGTCTTGTTAAAGCTAGCCCCACCCCTACGGCAAACGCTGCTCCGGCTGATCTGGGCAGGTCTGTTGTTTTGGTCCAGCATTGCTGCAATGTTGCCCACCTTACCCCTCTACATCGCTGAGAAGGGGGGCACGCCCCATCAGGTGGGGTTTGTCATGGGTGCCTTTGCCGTGGGACTGCTGGGGTCTCGCTCTTGGTTAGGACCCCTAGCCGATCGCCGGGGACGCAAAATTACACTGCTCATTGGCCTCGCTGTGGCGGCAATCGCCCCCCTATTCTACATCCTTAGCCACAACCTACTGCTGCTGATAGCGGTGCGCCTGCTCCATGGCGTGAGCATTGCCGGCTTTACCACCGGTTACATGGCTCTGGTGACGGATATTGCCCCACCCCAACATCGCGGCGAAATCATTGGCTACACTAGCCTTGTCCATCCCATTGGGGTAGCCCTTGGGCCCAGTTTGGGCAGTTGGCTGCAAATGCACTACGGCCATGGTTGGGTCTTTATAATTGCCAGCACACTGGCCGCCTTTGGCTTCATGACGGCCGCAGGGGTGCGGGCGGTGAATAGGACCCAGCAGGCCGGAGAGCCTTGTCCAGAGAAAACCCTCTTTTGGCGGTTATTGCTTTCGGAACGGCTGCGGATTCCTAGCTTAGTGATGTTGAGTGTGGGCTTGACCTTTGGCACGATCGCCACCTTTATTCCCCTGTTTATTGCCACTGAGCAGCTCGACATTTCCGCAGGACTGTTTTACGCCGTGGCGGCGATCGCCAGCTTTATCGGTCGTGTCCTTACGGGTGCTGCCTCCGATCGCTGGGGACGGGGGATTTTCATCTCCGCTAGCCTTGCCGCCTACATCATCTCAATGGTGCTCCTCGCCCAAGCCCAAACCGCCATGGATATCCTCTGGGCAGCGATTCTTGAAGGTCTTGCCGGCGGTGTCCTGATTCCCATGGTGGCTGCCCTCATGGCCGATCGCTCTATCCCCCAGGAGCGCGGACGGGTTCTCAGCCTCAGTTTAGGCGGTTTTGATCTGGGAATGGCCCTAGCGGGTCCCCTGCTGGGGGGACTCGTTGAGCATTGGGGCTATCGCCTCATCTTTCGCATGGCGGCAGTCTTTAGCCTCCTGGGGTTAGCCTTCTTTTTAACCGCCAGTAGTAAAAGCCTGCCTGATTCCCTGCGCTTTGCCCTTGGCGTGGGGCGCGATCGCTATGCCCTGTAGCCTACTATTTTTTGGGATCGCCCCCTTCGATGGCACAAACAGCGCCAGCCCCCTTAAGAGAAGATGGCATGTCGCTGCTGTATCCCCTCCCCAAGCAAAGGGCGGTATCCTTAGGGATTCGTTACAATTTTTTGAGATTACCCACTAGGGAAAAACGCGTGTCCACACCCATTTCGGCCAGTTTGACCCCCACCGGCAAATCCTACCGTTGGAATCGCGAGCGTTACTCGAAAACGCGGCGCTTCTTTGATATTTGGTTTTTTGTCTGGCGATTTCTCTTTGGCCGCTGGCTCCTCAGCCAATCTTGGAGCTACTGGCGCGGTATGACCGATGCCAAACGGGCGGCGCGACGCCGTGCCCAAGCCATTTGGATTCGCGAAACCTTCCTTGACCTTGGCCCTACCTTCATCAAACTGGGGCAACTGTTTTCCACCCGCGCCGATCTCTTTCCCAGCGAATACGTCGAAGAACTCAGCAAGCTTCAAGACCGTGTCCCCGCCTTTAGTTACGAGCTAGTTGCAAAAATCATCTCCGAGGACTTTGGCCGCCCCATCCCTGAATTGTTTCGCAGTTTTGACCCCATCCCCATAGCCGCCGCTAGTCTTGGCCAGGTTCACAAAGCCCAACTGCTTTCTGGGGAAGAGGTGGTTGTCAAAGTTCAACGCCCCGGCCTACGGCAGCTCTTTGACATCGATCTTGCCATTCTCAAGGGCATTGCCCAGTATTTTCAGAACCATCCCAAATGGGGTCAAGGGCGCGACTGGATGGGCATCTACGATGAGTGTTGCCGCATTCTCTACGAAGAAATTGACTACCTCAACGAGGGGCGCAATGCTGACACGTTCCGCCGCAATTTTCGCGATCGCGAGTGGGCCTGTGTCCCCCGCGTCTATTGGCGCTACACCTCCCGGCGCGTCCTCACCCTTGAGTACCTACCGGGGATTAAAATCAGCCACTACGAAGCCCTCGAAGCAGCTGGCCTAGACCGCAAACGCCTGGCAGAACTGGGTGCAAAGGCCTACCTCTATCAAGTTCTCAACGATGGCTTTTTCCACGCTGACCCCCATCCGGGCAACATTGCCGTCAGCCCCAACGGCCAACTCATTTTCTACGACTTTGGCATGATGGGGCGCATTCAACCGACAACCCGCGATAAACTGCTGAAAACATTTTTAAGCATTGCCCAGCGGGATGCCGAACAGGTGGTACAGTGCCTTGTAGAGCTAGGGGCGTTGGTACCCACAGGGGATCTAGGGCCCGTGCGGCGCTCGATTCAGTATCTCCTCGACAATTTTATGAGCCAGTCTTGGGAAGTGCAATCGGTGGCTCAAATCAGCGATGACCTTTATGAAATTGCCTATGACCAACCCTTTCGGTTTCCTGCCACATTTACCTTTGTGATGCGCGCCTTTTCTACCCTCGAGGGCGTGGGCAAGGGACTGGATAAAGACTTTAACTTCATGCAAGTTGCCCAACCATTTGCGACCGAACTTATGACCAACGGAAACTTCCCTGATCCTGGTAATGGCAGCCTTTTCTCAGAACTGAGTCGACAAGCGGCTCAAGTGGGCAGCAGTGCCATTGGCTTGCCCCGTCGCCTTGAAGAAGTACTCGATAAACTTGAAAATGGTGACCTGCGCTTGCGCGTCCGTTCCAGTGAGAGCGATCGCATTCTGCGGCGCCTGAGTAACATTAACTTAGGGCTAAATTATGTCGTGCTCATTGGCAGTTTTTCCTTGGCGGCAACAATTTTATTCGTTAACCAGTATCTCTTCCTGGCAGGTGTGGCAGCCGCATTAGCGGTATGGTTTGGTATCCTCTACTGGCGGCTAATGATTAAACTCGATAAGTATGAAAAAATGTTTTAGCAAGAAACCCAGGACAGGGGGGCATGGACGTTGCTGGCTTAACTGACTGTGGTCTGATTCGCAAAAGCAATCAGGATGCTTTTTATATTGACGAAAAGCATCACCGCTTTTTTATTGTTGCCGATGGCATGGGGGGGCACGCCGGCGGCGAGGAAGCCAGTCGTTTAGCCGTCGATCACATTCGGCAGTATCTGGAGACCCACCTCGAAGACCTGCAGCACGACCCGGTGACCCTCCTCCGGCAAGCTTTTCTTGCAGCCAATCATGCCATTGTTGAGCAGCAACGCCAAAATACTGCCCGTGCTGATATGGGGACCACCGCTGTGGTGGTTCTCATTGATGCAGGTGGCCGTACGGCTTGGTGTGCCCATGTGGGCGACTCGCGCATCTACCGCTGGCGCAAAGATCAACTCCAGCAGATTACCAATGACCACACGTGGATTGCCCAAGCGGTACAACTGGGCAGCTTGACGGTTGAGCAGGCACGGCAGCATCCGTGGCGCCATGTGCTCTCTCAGTGCCTAGGCCGCGAAGATCTCACCCAAATTGATATTCAACCCATTGATCTAGAGGCGGGCGATCGCCTGCTGCTGTGCAGCGACGGTTTAACCGAAGAACTCAGTGATGAGGTCATCAGTATCTATCTCAGTGAGCCCAATATTGAAAAAGCAGCGACTGCCCTTGTGCAGGCAGCCAAAACCCATGGCGGGCGTGATAATGTCACCGTCGTTGTCATTGGTATTTAAGGCCTATGCAAACGGAATTTATCCGTCTCACCCTACCGCGACACAGCCTTTCCCAGCCCTTCCATGACGCCATCGAAGAGGCCCTACAAGCCCATGGTCAACCCCTGCGCTGGGCAATTACTGGCACCACCCCCACTGATTTAACAGTTGAAGCCGTTGTTCTCAAAACCCCACCCCGCCCTTGATACAATCCCCCTAGGTTCTTCTATTCATGCTCCTATGACCCATGCAGGTATTGGCATTCAAACCGCTCAGATTCGCCCCGGCCGGGTGAGCGGTCAACTCCACGTCTATGACGGCACCGGTAAAGGAAAATCTCAAGCGGCTCTTGGAGTCGTGCTGCGCTCCATTGGTCTGGGTATTGCCTCTGCATGGCCCACTCGGGTACTCCTGTTGCGCTTTCTCAAAGGACCCGGTCGTGCCTATGCCGAGGATGCCGCCATTGAAGCCTTGCAACGGGGGTTTCCTCACTTAATTGATCAAGTGCGGACAGGACGAGCGGAATACTTCACTGCTGAGCAAATTACCAAATTCGATCGCCAAGAGGCACAGCGGGGCTGGGATATTGCCAAGGGGGCGATCGCCTCTGGTCTCTATTCTGTCATTGTTTTAGATGAACTCAACCCTGTCTTAGATTTAGGCCTTTTGCCCGTTGATGAAGTCGTCAACACCCTCCGCCGCAAGCCCGAACACCTAGAGATTATCGCCACTGGCCGGGGTGCCCCTGCCCAACTCCTGCAAATTGCTGACCTTCATTCCGAGATGCGGCCCCTTGTGCATCCTACGGCTCAAGAACAGGGCATTGAGGGGATTGAAATCTATACGGGTGACGGCAAAGGCAAGTCCACCAGTGCCCTCGGTAAAGCCCTGCAGGCGATCGGCAAAGGAATTAGCCGCGACCAATCCCACCGTGTTCTGATTCTCCAGTGGCTCAAGGGGGGGCAAGGCTATACCGAAGATGCGGCGATCGCTGCCCTCAAGGAAAGCTATCCCCATTTAGTGGATCACCACCGCTGTGGTCGGGATGCCATTGTCTGGCGCGGTCAACAGCAGGAAATTGACTACATCGAAGCCGAACGCGGCTGGGAAATTGCCCGAGCCGCCATTGCCTCCGGGCTTTACAAGACAATCATTCTCGACGAACTCAACCCCACCGTTGACCTTGAACTTCTCCCCGTCGAACCCATTGTGCAAACGCTCCTGCGCAAGCCACGCACCACTGAAATTATCATTACCGGTCGCTGCAAATATCCCCCCGCCTATTTTGAACTCGCCAGCGTTCACTCGGAGATGATCTGCCACAAGCACTATGCCGAGAAGGGCGTTGATCTCAAGCGCGGCGTTGATTTCTAAGAGTTCTAAGAACAGATACGAGCCGGCACTATCTCCCCCACTGTAAACTGCTGCAAATAGGCGATGACAGCTGCAAGTTGGGGCCGATTTAAGCGGTAGTAAACCCACCGCCCCTGTTGGCGCGACAGCACGAGATTGGCTTGCCGCAGTGCCCGCAGATGAAACGAGAGCTTTGAGGGACTCAGGTGCAGACGATCGCACAGATCACAGACACACAGTTCCTCCCGATGAAGGATCGCAATCACTTTCAAGCGCAACGGCTCCCCAAGAGCATGGAAGGCCAACTGAATCTCAGCGGGATATTCCTGATAACTCTCTGAAGCAACCATCACGGCACCGCGCAGGGAACACCAAGGGGCTGGCGAAACTGCTCCTTTGTTTGAGCCGTATTCACAGGTTTAGGCGCTTGACTCCAATCAATGACTTGGTGCAATTGATCCAATTCTGCTTGGTACAGGCAATCGTCTGCTGTCGTCCCCAAAGGGGCATTGGTACTCACCTCTTGCGGCAGGATGCCCAGCACATTGGGCATCATCCCTGTGCGGTTAATATCCGTGCCATTGGGCGAGTAGTAATGGGCAATGGTCACTGACAACCCTGAACCCTCACTCAATTCATGAATGGATTGTACCAAGGCCTTACCGTAGGTGGGTGTACCCCACAATCCCACGACGATTATCCTCCGATGCGCCGGTGAGAATTTCACTACTGCTAGCGGAGCGGTGATCCACCAAAACCACTAGGGGCAAACCCGTCAATACCGATTGACTCGCCCGTACTTGCTCACCATTGCCACTGCGAGCAACCGTACGCACAATCAAACCTTGATTCAACCACCTGTGGGCAATATCAATTCCTGTCTGCAACAGCCCCCCAGATTTCCCCGCAAATCCAGAACAAACCCCGCCACCTTTGCCGGCTCTACGAGATGCGACGGGTAGAGTGACCATCAATAGCCAGCAGGCGATCGCCCGCCCTAATTCCCGTCTGAGTTGCCGGTGAATTTTCCAGTAGCTCCAAGATCGTCAACTGTTGTGCCTTCCCCTCTACCGTCAAGCGAATCCCAATCCTTGAAACTTGCGATGATCCCTTAAGCGTTTCTTAAAAATCGAGACCCCATCTAGAAAACCTAGATGGGGTAGCGTGAATATTTTGCCTAGCACCGAGCTATTTTTGCAGGAGGCGACCCTCCAACTATCTTCACCGCTGCGACGTTTCACCTCTGAGTTCGGGATGGATCAGTGTGGTTCCGCCGCGCCATAGGCACTAGGCAAAGCCCTGATTTTGATTTGAATTGAGAACCTAGACTCGAGAGCTGCTAGACAAATTCCGCCAAAATAAGCTTTAACTAAATAACCTTTCAACTGAATAGCGATAGTCAGGAGAGTTACTTTACTCAGACACCCGTTGATTGATGAGGTCAAGCCCTCGGTCTATTAGTACTCCTAGACTTCATCCATTACTGGACTTCCATCGAGAGCCTATTAACGGGTGTTCTACCCGTGACCTTACTGGCTTATGCCATGGGAGCACTCATCTTGAGGTGGGCTTCCCACTTAGATGCTTTCAGCGGTTATCCACTCCGCACATGGCTACCCTGCGTTTACCGTTGGCACGATAACAGGTACACCAGAGGTGCGTTCCTCCCGGTCCTCTCGTACTAAGGAGGACTCCTCTCAATGCTCCTACGCCTGCACCGGATATGGACCGAACTGTCTCACGACGTTCTGAACCCAGCTCACGTACCGCTTTAATGGGCGAACAGCCCAACCCTTGGGACGTACTACCGCCCCAGGTTGCGATGAGCCGACATCGAGGTGCCAAACCTCCCCGTCGATGTGAACTCTTGGGGGAGATCAGCCTGTTATCCCTAGAGTAACTTTTATCCGTTGAGCGACGGCCCTTCCACGCGGAACCGTCGGATCACTAAGGCCGACTTTCGTCCCTGCTCGACTTGTAGGTCTTGCAGTCAAGCTCCCTTATGCCTTTGCACTCTACGGCTGATTTCCGACCAGCCTGAGGGAACCTTTGCGCGCCTCCGTTACCATTTAGGAGGCGACCGCCCCAGTCAAACTGCCCACCTGAAACTGTTCCTTCGCTGGCTAACAGCAGAAGGTTAGAATTCTAGCCTTGCCAGAGTGGTATCTCACTGGCGACTCCATATCCCCCGCAAGGGATACTTCAACGTCTCCCACCTATCCTGCGCAAGCAAAGCCCGAACCCAATTCCAGGCTACAGTAAAGCTTCATAGGGTCTTTCTGTCCGGGTGCAGGTAGTCCGCATCTTCACAGACACTTCTATTTCGCCGAGCCTCTCTCCGAGACAGCGCCCAGATCGTTACGCCTTTCGTGCGGGTCGGAACTTACCCGACAAGGAATTTCGCTCAGTTGCTCTTTACCGTTTCCGATAAAGCTGGACTTTACCTTGTGCGACCACGATTAATTTGAGATGCCAGCTTCCGAATCTTTTCTAGACCGTCATCTGTTAAGTGCGCTCCTGCTTGACACAGAAGCACCACATCCCTGAACTTAAGGAAGTCTATGTTTTTGCTTGTCTTCAGTGGATGTTTCAAAAAGAAAGGACAAATACGGTCAGCTAAGTGCTCTATGCTACGGACTCGATAGGCCATGCGATCGCCGTGATTTACACGAACAACACCGCAATCAAAGTAAGCCTTGAGTGCATAGAGAACCTTTATGTTTCGTCGATGCTGGACAACGGTAAACTCAGGAAGAACCTGAAAACCAGCTGCCATGCTTGAATGAGGATTAATTCCTATGTGGAAGCATCCTTCACCATCAACGAAACCAACAATCCACTGGGCATCTAAATTCATGTGTGTCACACCTGAACATCAAGTCTCTGAGGATTCCTAGGTTTACCTAGGTCTTTCCTGCGGATTATCCCCATGTCTTTCACTTTTTAACTGAACAGCACTACAGCACCTTAATATTTCTTAGAACTTTTTCTAGTCCAGTGCCTCGCTGAACGAGTAGTGAAAAGCTGTTAGAGGACTTTCCCGCATATGGTTCAGTTTTACTAAGGCTAGCAGTTGTTAACCTTAGGACCGTTATAGTTACGGCCGCCGTTCACCGGGGCTTCGGTCGCCAGCTTCGCTTGCGCTGACCGGCTTCCTTAACCTTCCGGCACTGGGCAGGCGTCAGCCCCCATACATCGTCTTACGACTTAGCGGAGACCTGTGTTTTTGGTAAACAGTCGCCTGGGCCTCTTCACTGCGACCACCTTGCGGTGGCACCCCTTCTCCCGAAGTTACGGGGCCATTTTGCCGAGTTCCTTAGAGAGAGTTATCTCGCGCCCCTTGGTATACTCTACCCCCCCACCTGTGTCGGTTTCGGGTACGGGTATCTTGGCTTAACGTGCTTAGAGCTTTTCTTGGAAGCATGACATCAATCACTTCCCCACCGTAGTGGGTCGTACTCCTGCCTCAGCTCAGAGCGTTTTCACCGCTCCTCAACACCTCGGACAGTTGAACCGGTAACCAACATCCGGCTGATCTAGCCTTCTTCGTCCCTCTGCACAAACCAAGATGAGTACTGGAATATTGACCAGTTGTCCATCGACTACGCCTTTCGGCCTCGCCTTAGGTCCCGACTAACCCTTCGCGGACGAGCCTTCCGAAGGAACCCTTGGGGTTTCGGGGCATTGGATTCTCACCAATGTTTTCGCTACTCAAGCCGACATTCTCACTTCTGCTTCGTCCACACCTGCTTACGCTAGTGCTTCAAACTAATGCAGAACGCTCCCCTACCACTTACGTAGTAAGTCCACAGCTTCGGTACATCACTTAGTCCCGTTCATTTTCGGCGCAGGAACGCTTGACCAGTGAGCTATTACGCACTCTTTTAAGGATGGCTGCTTCTAGGCAAACCTCCTGGTTGTCTGAGCATCCCCACCTCCTTTGCCACTTAGTGATGATTTAGGGACCTTAGCTGGTGGTCTGGGCTGTTTCCCTCTCGACGATGAAGCTTATCCCCCACCGTCTGACTGGCTGTGTGTACACAGGGTATTCAGAGTTTGACTCGATTTGGTACCGCTCTCGCAGCCCGCACCGAATCAGTGCTTTACCCCCCTGCTATAGTCACAACCGCTATGCCTCAACATATTTCGGGGAGAACCAGCTAGCTCCGGGTTCGATTGGCATTTCACCCCTAACCACAGCTCATCCGCCGATTTTTCAACATCGGTCGGTGCGAACCTCCACTTGGTGTTACCCAAGCTTCATTCTGGCCATGGTTAGATCACCCGGGTTCGGGTCTATAGATACTGACAAACGCCCTATTCAGACTCGCTTTCGCTATGGCTTCGGCATTCTTGCCTTAACCTGCCAGTACCTATAAGTCGCCGGCTCATTCTTCAACAGGCACGCCGTCACTCGTTAAATCGAGCTTCGACTGCTTGTAAGCCTACGGTTTCATGTTCTATTTCACTCCCCTTCCGGGGTTCTTTTCACCTTTCCCTCGCGGTACTATGCGCTATCGGTCACACAGGAGTATTTAGCCTTACGAGGTGGTCCTCGCAGATTCATCCGGAATTCCACGTGCTCCGGACTACTCGGGATACAGCTAGGATTGTTAAGCTTTCGACTACAGGACTTTCACCTTCTCTGGTGTAGCATTCCACTACTTCGTCTAGCCGCCCAATTCCACGTTGCTGTCCCACGACCCCAACAGGCAAGCCCGTTGGTTTAGGCTGTTCCCCTTTCGCTCGCCGCTACTAAGGGAATCGAGTTTTCTTTCTTTTCCTCTGGCTACTAAGATGTTTCAGTTCGCCAGGTTCGCCCTCTAACGTTATGGATTGGCGTTAGAGTTATTGGGTTACCCCATTCGGAAACCTCCGGATCAACGCTTGTTTCCAGCTCCCCGAAGCGTATCGTCGGTATCCACGTCCTTCATCGCCTCTGTGTGCCTAGGTATCCACCGTAGGCTCTTTGTAGCTTGACCACAGTCAACATTGGTGTCTGTGTTTCTAGACAGAACACTGAATTGTTCTATCTAGAGTAACTACCTGACTAATCACTATTCAGTTTTCAAGGTTCTGTTGCTAAAGTTTCGCTGAGCAGACACGTCAACCGTTGATGGGATGACGTGGAGGTAAGCGGACTCGAACCGCTGACCCCCTGCGTGCAAAGCAGGTGCTCTACCAACTGAGCTATACCCCCAGGCATGTGATATGGGCCATCCTGGACTCGAACCAGGGACCTCACCCTTATCAGGGGTGCGCTCTAACCACCTGAGCTAATAGCCCATGCCTGTCTGCTTAACCTAGCAGAGTCTGAAAGCCAGGGTTAACCTCGTGCTTAGACCGCATTGAATCTGTTCTAATAAGGTGACGTTGCAACCTGAACAGATTGGGTCTCCTTAAAAGGAGGTGATCCAGCCACACCTTCCGGTACGGCTACCTTGTTACGACTTCACCCCAGTCATCAGCCCTGCCTTAGGCGTCCCCCTCCCTTGCGGGTTAGAGTAACGACTTCGGGCATGGCCAACTCCCATGGTGTGACGGGCGGTGTGTACAAGGCCCGGGAACGTATTCACCGCAGTATGCTGACCTGCGATTACTAGCGATTCCGCCTTCATGCAGGCGAGTTGCAGCCTGCAATCTGAACTGAGCCGTGGTTTAAGAGATTAGCTCGCCCTCGCGGGTTGGCAACTCTTTGTCCACAGCATTGTAGTACGTGTGTAGCCCAGGACGTAAGGGGCATGATGACTTGACGTCATCCCCACCTTCCTCCGGTTTGTCACCGGCAGTCTCCCTAGAGTGCCCAACTGAATGCTGGCAACTAAGGACGAGGGTTGCGCTCGTTGCGGGACTTAACCCAACATCTCACGACACGAGCTGACGACAGCCATGCACCACCTGTGTTCGCGTTCCCGAAGGCACTCCCACGTTTCCGCGGGATTCGCGACATGTCAAGCCCTGGTAAGGTTCTTCGCGTTGCATCGAATTAAACCACATACTCCACCGCTTGTGCGGGCCCCCGTCAATTCCTTTGAGTTTCACACTTGCGTGCGTACTCCCCAGGCGGGACACTTAACGCGTTGGCTACGGCACTGCTGGAGTGGATACCAGCAACACCTAGTGTCCATCGTTTACGGCTAGGACTACAGGGGTATCTAATCCCTTTCGCTCCCCTAGCTTTCGTCCATGAGTGTCAGTAACGTCCCAGTAGGGCACTTTCGTCACTGGTGTTCTTCCCGATATCTACGCATTTCACCGCTACACCGGGAATTCCCCCTACCCCTGACGCACTCTAGCGATCCAGTTTCCACCGCCGATCCGAGGTTAAGCCTCGGGCTTTGACGGCAGACTTGGAAAGCCACCTGCGGACGCTTTACGCCCAATAATTCCGGATAACGCTTGCCTCCTCCGTCTTACCGCGGCTGCTGGCACGGAGTTAGCCGAGGCTTATTCCTCAGGTACCGTCATTGTGTTCTTCCCTGAGAAAAGAGGTTTACAACCCAAAGGCCTTCATCCCTCACGCGGTCTTGCTCCGTCAGGCTTTCGCCCATTGCGGAAAATTCCCCACTGCTGCCTCCCGTAGGAGTCTGGGCCGTGTCTCAGTCCCAGTGTGGCTGATCATCCTCTCAGACCAGCTATGGATCGTCGCCTTGGTAGGCCATTACCCCACCAACTAGCTAATCCACCGCGAGCTCATCCTCAGGCCAAAAAAGATTTCACCTTGCGGCATATGGGGTATTAGCGGCCGTTTCCAGCCGTTATCCCCCTCCTGAGGGTAGATTCTCACGTGTTACTCACCCGTCCGCCACTAGCACCGAAGTGCTCGTTCGACTTGCATGTGTTAAGCAGACCGCCAGCGTTCATCCTGAGCCAGGATCAAACTCTCCATTTTGAAGATAGAGAATTTGACTTTTTGCTCTAGTAGGTGTAACCTACATCGAAAATGTACTTACTTGAGTACTTTGACGAGGGTCAACGCTCTGGCTTTCAAACGTTCATTTGTCTAGGTTCAGGACTCGTTTCGGCTGCGCGCCTCATCGAGTGCTTTATCAATCTAACAAGCCTACATAGGCGTGTCAACCCCTTTTTCGAAATTTTTTTCGGATTTTTTTCTGGAATTCGCTGAAGTGCTCTCTACAGGCGGCTTTGGGGGCTAAAAATTTTTTCAGATTTTCGTTGCAGGAGGGTGAGCATGTCACCGTTGGCGCTGCTGGAGGCCTATAGCCGTGCGCATCCGCAGGAAGTATTGCTGGTGGCGGTGCAGGTGGGGGAGCAAGAGCAGGTGGTGTTGATTTTTAAGGGGGTGTCGTCGTCGTTGACGGGAGCGACGGTGCTGGACGCCGATGTTCCCCTTTTGCCGGAGGAGGCGGTGATTGTGACGGTGGATCGGCTGGGCAGTCCCTACAACCCTAGTGCGCCAGTGTATTTGGAGCGGGGAATTCCTTGGGAGGATTTTCAGCGACGGTGCTTGGGCGTAAGCTGATCGACGAAACGTTTGCTTAAGGGATGGTGTTATGGATGTGCTGCTGCGGCGGTTAGATTTGGAGGGCTGGCGAAGTCACAGTAGGGTGGGGCGGCTTTTGGGCTTGCTCCAAGGGTGGCGGGAGAAGAGTTGGCTGGGGCGATGGCTGCCATACTTTGCGGGGCTGTTGGTGGGATTGGTGTTGGTACTGGCGCCGCTGATGCCGTCGGGGATGATTGGGATGCTGCTGGCGGCAGGAGGGGGATGTTGGCTGCTGTGGACCTTGGCCGGGGAACGGGAGGGCCGCTGGTCGGGAGTACACTTGCTGGTGCTGCTGTATTGGGGGATTGCGCTGTTGGCAACGGTGTTGTCGCCGGTTCCTCGGGCGGCAATGGTAGGGTTGGCGAAGCTGACGTTGTACCTACTGTTTTTTGCGCTGGCGGAGCGAGTGATGCGCAATCAGCGGTGGCGATCGTGCGTGCTGACGGTCTATTTGCTGACGGCGTTAATGGTGAGTGTGGAGGGGGTACGGCAGTGGATTTTTGGGGCGGAGCCGTTGGCGACGTGGACGGATCCAGAGTCGGCCTTGGCAAATGTGACACGGGTTTATAGCTTTTTGGGAAATCCAAATTTATTGGCGGGTTATTTGTTGCCGAGTGTGCCGTTGAGTGCGGCGGCGATTGCAGTGTGGCGAGGCTGGCTGCCAAAGCTGTTGGCGGTGGTGATGCTGGGGATGAATACAGCGAGTTTGGTTTTGACGTTTAGCCGTGGCGGCTGGTTGGGGTTGGTTGCAGCAGCGATCGCAGGGGTGGTGTTGCTGGGGATTTGGTTTTGGCCAAGGTTACCGCTGAAATGGCGTCGTTGGGGAGTGCCGACTATGGGGGGGCTGGCGCTTGCTCTCTGTATTGGCACAATTGTGAGCGTGCCGCCGCTGCGGGAGCGTGCCGCGAGTATTTTTGTTGCCAGAGGTGACAGTAGCAATAATTTCCGCATTAATGTTTGGCTGGCAGTGCAGCAGATGATTTGGGCACGGCCTTGGCTGGGAATTGGTCCCGGCAATGTGGCGTTCAACCAAATCTATCCCCTGTATCAAGTAAACGTCCGCTTCACAGCCTTGGGAGCCTATTCAATTTTTCTGGAAATTCTTGTCGAAGTTGGTTTCATTGGCTTTGGTGTCTTTCTCTGGTTATTGGCGGTGCTAGGCGATCGCGCCCGGCGTTGCTTTAAGGAGTTACAGGCAACAGCAAGCCCTCAGGGATTCTGGTTGATGGGCGCGATAGCAGCAATGATTGGGATGCTGACCCATGGGCTGGTGGATACGATTTGGTTCCGCCCAGAGGTAGCCACCCTATGGTGGCTGATGGTGGCGATCGTGGCTAGCTTTACACCCTTGCAGAGCGAAACAGCAAACGGAACTTTTAACAATCGCGATCCTGGGCCATTAAGGTAGGCATGGACTTGCGAT
Organism: Thermosynechococcus sp.; assembly: GCF_025999095.1. Taxonomy (NCBI): domain Bacteria; kingdom Bacillati; phylum Cyanobacteriota; class Cyanophyceae; order Acaryochloridales; family Thermosynechococcaceae; genus Thermosynechococcus; species Thermosynechococcus sp. Next base: position 390,790 of record NZ_AP024678.1, read on the forward strand.
CGCTAGCGTGATCCTGCCAGCCACAGTGGGAACAGTAACATTGGCCTATCCTGAGCTGGGAGTGATGGATGGGTTGGCGGCAGGCGGGACAACGGCCGGTGAAGTAGGGGTGGCGCATCAGCATCCGAATCTGCTCAACAGGGGAAAGGTGACCAATGACTTGCTCAAGACTGTTGGCAGGACTCTCTAGGGAAAACATCAGGGAATCCTAGGGAAACGTTTGTACTGGTTGACAAAATCTCTTTTCTCTAGTCTGAGGGCGATCGCCGGCACGGGGAACCGTAGAAATACGGAGATCTTCCCCCTGTAGCCTGTGGAAAACTCCAGAAGGCCTGTGGAAAATTCTGGGGAAAAACTGTGGAAAACCCCGGAAAAACTCTGAAAAACTGTGGAAATCTTTTTATTCTTTTTTCACCGAGATAATAGCCTGTGGAAAAACCCCCTACTTTTTCCACAAGTTTTCCACAGAGCATAAGTGGCTCAAACCCGCTTGTAGAGAGCATTTCTGAAAAGTTTTCCACATTTCCACAGGCCCTACTACTACTATAATAATATTTAAATAAATTAGTAGTAGTAGTAGTGTATTAGGATCCTAAAGCGAACAAAATTTTTACAGAGAAAAATAAGGATGTGATGGAGGCAACTCGGGATTAGCTCGGGATTAGCTTGAAGGTGGGTCAGAGCTTGGGGAAATCATTGGTTGAGAGGATGGGAATACCGAGGAACATCAGAAAACCAAGAACGAACAGTTGAGATGGTTAGAGGATCGAAGCTTGTAAGGGCTTGGGGAAAACATTGGGGAATTTGGGGAAAACTTCAAAAAAAGAGTCTGACTTGAGGTTCAAAACGTCCTAATGAGGATCTGTTTGCGCCGCGAAAAATTTTTTTGGCCTGAGAATGGCCTAGAAGCCCCTAGAAGGGGGGCGATCGCCCGCCTGAGTAGGTTTTATCGTTGAACATATTTGGCTGCCCATAGAGGCGATTTTACGAGGGGTTGTTGAGAAAACCTTGGGGCAGCCGTTTGCCGATAGGATAGTCCAAGCAGCTATCGTCCTCAAACTTGCCATGACACGCATTGTTACCCTCCTAGGAGGAACCGCAGAACAACAAACAGCACTGGGTCTGGCCATTGCCCAGTGGTTTGCTGGGCAACAGCAGCGAACCTTACTAGCGGTGCCGAGTCCAGCCACTTCCTTGCAATTCCTGATCGGCAGTTCAGAGCAGGTGATTGGTTGGCAGCCCAAATTGCTATCGGAGAGATTGGCGATCGCGGAGCTGCTGGCCACTGAAAGTCTCAACGCGGCATGGCAAGAACTCAGCCGTTTAGTAGAACCCTATTTGCCCCAAGAGCTGGTGGGTAAAGTTTATGCGGCGGAATTAGTGATCTTGCCAGGGATGGATACCTTACTCACGTTGAATGCCCTGCGTGTGCACTACAGCAGCGGCGAGTACGATGTGATTGTCTATGCTGGGGGCAACAGTCAGGATACACTGCGGCTGATTGGCTTACCCCAGGGGCTAGCGTGGTACTATCGCCGATTTCAACGTTTGTTGGATCAAGTGGATCTGAACGCGATCGCGAACGCTATTGGCGGACCGATCGCCAGCGCAATTATGGCTGCCAATATTGACACGCAAAAAGTTCGAGAGCGCTTTGCTGAGGCGAAGGAGTGGGTTGATCGCGGTGTGAAAATTGCCGCAGATCCTCAGCGCCTATCGGTGTGTCTGCTCACGGATACCACAGCGATCTCAACCGCACAAACGCAATGGTTATGGGGCAGTGCCCAACAGGTGAATGTGCCCATTTCTGAGGTCTTTTGTATGGGGGAACCCACACCAGAAGTCAGCCGCACGTTTGCACCGCTACGTATTTCAGTTCTTCCTAAAGACTGGAGCAACTGGCAACGTCTTGTTTCCTATCTTCCGGACTTGAATGAGCTAGGAGTCGCACCGGCTCCCCATGAGTTTGATGAGACGCAACAACAGGTGCGCATTTTTCTACCGGGATTTCGCAAAGAGCAGGTGAAACTCAGCGAGTTTAGTGGGGAACTGACGGTGGAAGCTGGCGATCAGCGGCGCCACATTGAACTGCCCCCTAGCCTCAAGGGCAAGCCCGTTCGCGGGGGTAAATTTGAAGCCCCCTACTTGATCGTCAGTTTCTAAGGGTTGCTAAGGTTCAAGGCGCAGACGCACGGAGTCACGGTGGGAAATCAGGCCTTCCGTTTCAGCGAGAGTCATGATTGCTCCTCCCTGTTTGCGTAAGGCGGCAGGGGTGTATTGAATGATACTGGAGTGTTTCAAGAAGGTTTCTACGCCCAAGGCAGAAGCATAGCGGGCAGCACCAGAAGTAGGCAGAGTGTGATTCGGGCCCGCCAGATAGTCACCAACCGCTTCAGGAGTGGAATAGCCCAGGAAAATGGCACCGGCATGGCGCACCTGCTCCACAAGGCTCCAAGGGTCTTCAACTTCCAGTTCTAGATGCTCCGGAGCAAAGCTATTGGACAGCTCGACTGCCTGTTCGAGGGTTTCAACAATACCAATGAGGCCGTAGTGGGCGATCGCCTTCTCAGTGAGGACACGGCGGGGATGGTCAGCCAACTGTTCATTCACGGCTGTTACCACTGCGTTGGCAAGGGAAAGACTCGGTGTAAGTAAAATGGCCGCTGCAAGGGGATCATGTTCCGCTTGAGCCAGCAGATCAGCCGCAATCTGAGTAGGATGGGCCGCCTCATCAGCAATGATTAAGACCTCCGATGGCCCCGCAAGGGAGTCAATGCCAACACGGCCATAGATCTGCTTTTTGGCAAGCATCACATACAGGTTTCCCGGCCCAGTGATGACGTCCACCCGCGGAATTGTTTCTGTGCCGTAGGCAAGGGCGGCAATGGCTTGGGCGCCACCAACGCGATAAATCTCTTGAATTCCGGCTTCTTGGGCGGCAACGAGAACCGCAGGGTTAATACCTTTGCCTTGACCGGGGGGCGTGACCATGACAATCCGCTGCACACCGGCCACCTGAGCGGGAATGGCATTCATTAAAACTGTACTCGGATAGGCCGCCCGTCCTCCCGGCACATAAAGTCCGGCCGCGTCAACGGCAGTGTAGCGTTTGCCTAGGACAACGCCATCTTCGCCAAATTGCACCCAACTTTTAGGCACTCGCTGGCGGTGAAAGGCTTCAATTTGTTGCTTGGCGAGGCGAATTGCATCTAGGAGTTCTTTGGACACCTGTTGGTAAGCGGCATCCAGTTCATCCCCTTTCACCCGTAATGTTTCGGGGGTGAGGTCAATGTGATCGAACTGGGCGGTGTACTCAATGAGGGCGCGATCGCCTTCTTGGGCCACACGGCGCAAAATTGCCTCAACAGTAGCCTGTTGTTCGCTCATCTCCCCGCTATCGGTGCGATCGCAAATGCGGCGTAGTTCAGCGCGTAGGTCTGTTAACTGGGTAATGATCCGCAACATGGTCGTTCACGTAGGCGAGGCAGAGAGTAGGGTCAAGGTTAAAAAACCTTAATCAACCCTATCAATAGCTTACAGTGATTTTCCAATTACAGGGGCGGGCTTAGGCTGACCAACAACGGGTGCTTGGAGCAAGATCACGATTCACAATGCTGCCCCTTCGGAGTTCGCATCAGGTGGCCGAGGCAGCCAATTCTCAGCCAGGGCTTGTTCAAGGGTAAACTCGGGGGCGTCAGGAATCGCATGGGGAGTCACCCCACTGGCGTTGAGAAAGAGTTTTCTGCCATTGCGATATTGTTTGATGAAAACTTCCTGCAAAAAAGATATCAGGATAGAGCTGGCTTCAAGTATTTCCGGAATAGGCAATCTAAAATTCAATTCGTCACTTCTGGTTGCCAACCTGGCAGGCAGTATTTCTGTTTTGTGTCCCAGTATTGAATTTTGAGGGGTGCTCACAGAGTTGTATGAAATAGCTAGCGATCGCCGATTTTTCAGTGCGACCTAGGCCCTCAATCTCCTCAAGTCAATTTTCCACATATCTCTTTAGTTGGGCAAGGGTTTCATTGAGCTAAAGACAAGAGTCGGTCCCATAGAGAAGTTGGGTCTTAAGACGCGGTGTCATAGGGACTGGACAACAATGGCAACTGGCTTTCTGGTGCAGTATAGCCTAGATGTTGCCAAGCGCGGGGAGTGGCGACTCGACCTCGGGGTGTCCGCTGCAGATAGCCCATCTGGAGAAGGTAGGGTTCATAGACCTCTTCAATGGTTTGCACATCCTCGCCTGTGGCGGCGGCAAGGGTTTCAATTCCCACTGGCCCCCCTTGATAGGACTCAATCATCACCCTGAGGAGGCGGCGATCGCTCTCATCCAACCCTACTGGATCCACATGCAACAGTTCCAGGGCTGCCCTAGCCACATCCAGCGTAATCCTGCCATCGTGCTTCACAGCCGCATAGTCCCGTACCCGCTTGAGAAGCCGCAGGGCAATGCGGGGCGTACCGCGACTGCGCCGGCCAATTTCTAGAGCGGCTTCAGGGGTGATGGAAGTTTGTAAGAGAGCTGCCCCCCGCTGGACAATCTGTTGTAGTTCTTCGGGATGATAAAAGCGTAACCGCTGCACCAAGCCAAAGCGATCGCGCAAGGGCGAGGTCAAAGCCCCAGCACGGGTAGTTGCTCCCACAAGGGTAAAGCGATTGAGTTTGAGCCGTCGTGTGCGTGCCGTTTGCTGTTTTCCCACCGTCAGATCAAGGTAAAAATCCTCCATAGCTGGATAGAGGAGTTCCTCGGTCATGCGGGAGAGGCGGTGAATCTCATCAATAAAGAGGATATCCCCCGCTTGCAGGTTCAGCAGCAGACCGACAATGTCGCGGGGGCGTTCCAAAGCTGGGGCACTGGTCACTTTACAGTTGACCCCCATTTCTGCCGCCAAGATCAAGGCAATGGTGGTTTTGCCTAAGCCCGGCGGGCCATAGAGCAGCAGGTGATCAAGGGGTTCCTGGCGTGTCTTTGCTGCCTGGACGGCAATGTGCAGGATATCCTTTAGTTCCTGCTGGCCAATGTAGTCCTGTAAAGAGTGAGGACGTAGGGAGTCCTCTGCCAGGGAGTGCTGTTCCTCTGGGGTGGGTTGATTGGAGAGCACGGAAGGGGGGCGCGATCGCTCTGGCGGTGAATTTTGCGACGAAATAATCGCCATTGTTGCCCCCTAGGGCAAAGCTTAAGCCCGTTTTAACCAGCTAAACATAGAGCGCAGTTCTTGACCCACCTGTTCAATGGGGTGTTCTGCCTCCCGGCGCCGCATCGCCGTAAAGCCCGGTTTACCCGCCATATTTTCCAGCACAAACTCGCGGGCAAATTGACCCGTTTGAATCTCGTGGAGGATTTTGCGCATTTCCGCGCGGGTTTCGTCGGTAATAATCCGTGGGCCACGGGTGAGATCGCCGTATTCGGCAGTGTTGGAGATGCTGTCCCGCATTTTGGCCAGCCCTCCTTCCACAATCAAATCCACGATCAGCTTCACTTCATGGAGACACTCAAAATAGGCCAGCTCTGGCTGATAGCCCGCCTCGACCAGGGTTTCAAAACCAGCCTTAATTAGAGCACTGAGACCCCCGCAGAGCACCACTTGCTCGCCAAACAAATCGGTTTCCGTTTCTTCGCGGAAGGTGGTTTCAAGAATCCCGGCGCGGGTGCCGCCAATCCCTTTGGCGTAAGCCATGGCTAACTCGCGGGCTTGACCACTGGCATTTTGATAGACGGCAAATAGGCAGGGAACCCCTTCCCCTTGCGTATAGGTGCGGCGAACGAGGTGACCAGGACCTTTCGGCGCTATCATCACCACATCCACACTCGCGGGGGGGACAATTTGGCCAAAGTGAATGTTAAAGCCGTGGGCAAAGGAGAGAACATTCCCCGTTTGCAGGTGGGGGGCAATTTCCTGTTCATAAACAACCCGCTGAACTTCATCGGGTAGCAGAACCATAATCCAGTCGGCCATTTTCGCAGCTTCCGCCACGGGGTGCACCGCTAGACCATCGCCACGGGCGCGCTCTGCAGAACGACTGCCTGCATAGAGACCCACCACAACATTGAGACCGCTATCCCGCAGGTTGAGGGCATGGGCGTGGCCTTGGGAGCCATAGCCAATAATGGCGATCGTTTTGTCCTTGAGGAGTTCTAGTTGGGCATCTGCGTCGTAATACATGCGCGCCATAGGGATGATGTTCCTTGTCGAATTGCATTCAGCAGGTCGTTATTATTTCTCTACCATATTGGCAGAACAAATAAAGCCCTCCCCACAGGAATAGGGCGGCATAGGCCCTATCAAAAGTTTGTGAAAAGGGCGAAGTACCTCCTAGGGAGTTAGCGATTACGGGAATAACGATGGTTGCCACCACCCATGGCTTCGCGGGGACGTGCTTTGTTGACTTTGAGTTGCCGTCCCATCCACTCGGCACCGTCGAGATCGGCGATCGCCGCGTCTTCTTCAGCATCGCTGGACATTTCTACAAAACCAAAGCCCCGCTTACGGCCTGTTTCCCGATCTACCGGTAAATAGACCTGTTTGACGGAACCGTACTCGGCAAAAACGGCCTCTAGGTCTTCTTGGGTAGCCGTGTAGGAAAGGTTGCCGACATAAATAGACATAATCTGATCTGCTCCAAAGCAAAAATTGAACCCTGTGTTGACGTTGACTTCGGAGAGACGACTGTCACGTAACCAACCTTCCCTAAAACCGAACTCAAGAATCGCTCTACTTAAGAAACTCAAGCGGCGATTACTCGCCAACCTTGTCTCCCAATTATAGCCGATTGCGATGACCTGTGTTGTGAAAGTAGGAATGCTACCCTAAAAGAGGTAGATTTTTTGTGAATCTTAACAATGTCCGACTTACCGGCGGTTGTTGTCGGCCTTTCCGGCGGTGTGGATAGTTCTGTTGCCATTGCCAGCCTCAAAGCGCAAGGGTACCCCGTTGTGGGTCTGACGCTCTGGCTGATGAAGGGTAAGGGGCAGTGCTGCTCTGAGGGGCTAGTGGATGCGGCGCGCCTTTGTGAGGAGCTGGGAGTCCCTCACCACATCGTGGATAGCCGCGAAATTTTTGAGAAATATATTGTGAACTACCTGATCAGTGGTTATGCCAGTGGGGTGACACCGCTCCCCTGTTCCCAATGCAACCGTTTGGTGAAGTTTGGGCCGATGCTGGCCTATAGCCGGGAGCAACTGGGGATTGACTACATTGCGACGGGGCATTATGCCCAAGTGAAGTACAACCCTCTCAGCGATCGCTATGAACTGTGGCGAGCCGTGGATCGCCATAAGGATCAAAGTTACTTTCTCTATGATCTGCCCCAAGAGATCCTCGCTCATGTGCTTTTCCCCCTTGGTCAGCAAACAAAGGCTGAGACCCGTGCCCTGGCGGCCAAGTATGGTCTGCACACAGCTAGTAAGCCGGAAAGCCAAGATCTCTGTCTGATTGAAGCCCATGGATCCATGGGCCAATTCTTGGATCAGTATCTGCCCAGTCAGCAGGGGGAGATTGTGGATGTCCATGGCCGGGTGCTGGGGTACCATCGGGGGATTCACCACTATACGATTGGCCAGCGCAAAGGCTTGGGAATCGCCGCACCTGAGCCCCTGTATGTGGTGGCTTTGGATCGAGAACACAATCGCGTTATTGTGGGCGATCGCGCCACCGCCGGCCGGCGGGAGTGTACCGTGGCACGGGTGAACTGGGTCTCGATACCACCTCCTAAAGAACCTATGACAGCCACAGTGCAAATTCGCTATCGCACCCCCCCTGTGCCGGTGACTATCATTCCCGACGCCAATGCTGAACAGGTACAATTAGAGTTTGCTGAACCGCAATTTGGAGTAACGCCAGGGCAAGCGGCGGTTTGGTATGCGGGCGATCGCCTGTTGGGGGGCGGCATTATCCAGCCCGTTGCGACACCGACACCGCACCCCCTAGAAGCAACAGCCACCCACGTTTGAGGAAAGGACCAACCATGCAAAAGCGCCTTCATTACTCCTCTTTGGAAATTAATCGTCGGGCGGAAGAGTTGATTAAGCACTCCGCCAATCGCTATCGGATTACGGTGCAAATTGCCAACCGGGCTAAACAGCGGCGGGGGCTAGAGGCCAGTGAAGATCTGGATGATCTGCCCCTAAAGCCGGTGATCCGTGCCATTATCGAAATGTCCGATGAAATTGCCCAACCAGAGTTGCTGGCAGATTCCTAGCCATGGGCAGACAACGAGGCTGGACGTTTTTGGGCTGGGTGACCTGGGGGTGCTTGCTGGCACTCCTATGGTTGCCCCTCAGTAGTGCTTGGAGTGGGGGGCGATCGCAGTCTGACCCCAATTGGCCCAATGCTACTGGTCAAATTTTCATTAACCCCCGTTTGGTGGCAGAAACCCTCTATCCGAAGTTGCCCGGTTTCCCGAAGGAAAATCACTACATCCGCCAAGAAAATCGTCAGCCAGCGCCGGAGAGTACGCTCCTAGAGCGATTCATTATCTATCACACGACTGTCAAAGGGCGATCGCCCCTCTACCGTTTTGACTGGAAAATTTCCCTTGCCGACTATCTTGGCCTCAATGACTTCCTGCGGGCAGAAACTTACCCGGGACACTCTTACCTAACAGTTAACCCCATGGAAGGGGATATTGCCGCCATTCGCCAACTCAATCGTCAACAACGGGATGCCCTAGTCAGCACACTGGCCACCTTCTACGCCCAACAGGCGGGGTTGACCCCTACCCCACCCCAACCTCCCCAACCCCAAACAATGCGGCCAGAACCGACACCGAACCCCCCCACCGTTTTCCCTGCGATTCCCCAACCCGGCAGTGCGGGTCTTTTGGCACCCGCCACCCCCCCGCGATCAATGCCCACTGGGGAATCTCGCTTTTTACTGCCCTAGAGATTTGCAATTGAGTTCATGTGTTATGGCTGTTCCAATTACTGAGTTGCTCACCCCTGAGATCCTCAAACCCGCTCGCTATTTGGGCAACGAGCGCGGTGCGGTTCATAAACCCTGGGAAGCTGCAACGGTGCGCTGGGTGCTCACCTATCCAGAAATCTATGAGGTGGGTGCTTCAAACTTGGGCCACATTATTCTCTACAACATTCTCAATGCTCTCCCCGCTCAGCTGTGCGATCGCGCCTACCTACCGGCAGCGGATTTAGCCGCCAAATTGCGAGCCACCCAAATGCCGCTCTTTGCTGTGGAATCGCGCCGTGCCCTACGGGAATTTGACATCATCGGCTTTAGCCTCAGCTATGAGTTGGGTGCGACCAACATTCTGGAAATGCTCGACTTGGCGGGGCTACCCCTGACTTGGCGGGAGCGACAACAGGCATCCCTAGAAGATATTCCCCTCATCTTTGCCGGAGGACAGACAGCGACATCGAACCCCGAACCTTACGCTGACTTCTTTGACTTTTTTGCCCTTGGGGATGGCGAAGAACTCTTGCCTGAAATTGGCCTTGTCGTGGCGGAAGGCAAACAAGCCGGCTTGAGTCGTCAAGATTTGCTATTGGATTTGGCACAGGTGCCGGGGGTCTATGTGCCCCAGTTTTATGATCGCCAGGGAGATGGCTCTGTTAAACCCAATCGCCCCGACGTCCCCGAGCGAATTTTGCGGCGGGTGGCTACTCCAATGCCCCACTATGCTATTGGCTTGGTGCCCTATGTGGAAACCGTTCACGATCGCCTGACGGTGGAAATTCGGCGCGGCTGTACGCGCGGCTGTCGCTTTTGCCAACCGGGGATGCTGACTCGGCCTGCCCGTGATGTTGCCCCTGAGGAGGTGATTGCTGCCATTGAAACGGGGATGCGTGCCACGGGCTATAACGAGTTTTCCCTACTCTCTCTGAGTTGCTCCGACTATTTGGCTTTGCCCGCCGTGGGGGTGGAAATTAAAAACCGTCTTCAAAACGAGAATATCTCCCTGTCGCTCCCCAGTCAGCGGGTGGATCGCTTTGATGAAAACATTGCCCACATTGTGGGTGGTACTCGCCAAGGCGGGCTCACCTTTGCCCCGGAAGCAGGAACGCAACGACTCCGGGACATTATCAACAAGGGTTTAACCAATGAGGAATTGCTGCGGGGAGTAAAAACGGCCTATGAGCAGGGCTGGGATAAGATCAAGCTCTACTTTATGATTGGCCTGCCGGGGGAAACCGATGCCGATGTTTTGGGGATTGCGGAAACCATCCGTTGGCTGCGGCGGGAGTGCTGGATCAAAGGACGCAAGCCCCTGAGCTTTAACCTGACCATCTCCAACTTTACCCCCAAGCCCCACACCCCCTTCCAGTGGCATGCTGTCTCCACCAGTGAGTTTCTGCGCAAACAGGAGCTGCTCAAGGCAGAATTTCGGACGATTAAGGGTCTGAAGGCCAACTTTACCGATGTGCGCATCTCGGCAATGGAAGACTTTGTGGGTCGGGGCGATCGCCAACTCGGCCCTGTCATCCGCCGCGCTTGGGAATTGGGAGCCCGTGAAGACTCTTGGTGGGAAAACCTGGATCGCGCCTATGCCGCCTGGACTCAGGCGATTCAAGAAGCCGGTTTGGACTGGAAATACCGCCAACTGGAAGCGGGCGAGTGGAACGTCTTTAGCGGTGGCAGCCACAACCTCGATGCCCCCCTACCCTGGGATCACATTGATACGGGCATTAGTAAAGCCTGGCTAAAGGAAGACTTACACCGCGCCCTGGCAGCGGTTGTGGTGCCCGACTGTTCCTTTGATGGTTGTTCCCACTGCGGCGTCTGTGGTATTGATTTTGGCCATAACGTGGTCGTGCCACCCCCGCCGCTGCCGCCCATTCAAGGTCAGCCCCAAGTTCCCCAAGAACGGGTTCAACGTCTGCGGCTCACCTTTGGCAAAACGGGCGAGATGACCCTCCTCAGCCATTTGGACCTGCTGCGCCTCTTTGAGCGGGCCGTCCGCCGTGCCCACTTGCCCATTGCCTTTAGCGGCGGATTTCACCCCTCACCGCGCATCTCTACCGCCAGTGCCTTGCCCCTCGGCGTGACCAGCTATGGGGAAATTGTGGACCTGGAGTTTTATCGTGAGGTCGATCCGGAAACGGTGCTGGCCCAATTGCGGCAGCAGCTGCCTCAGGAGATACCCCTCTATGGCTGTGAGGTGGTGCCCCTCAGTGAACCTGCGGCTAGTCAAGCCCTGCAAGCTGCCACCTATGAACTGCTCATCCGGGCACCTGAACCCCTAGAGCGGGAGACTTGGGAACAGTGGTTAGAGACCTTGCGAGCCACGCCTGAAATTCTCTATGAGCTAGCCACCAAGTCAGGGAAAACCCAGGTGGCTCAATTTGCGCGATCGCCTCCTGGAGATTCGCCTCAATGAGTACCAAGATCACTGGCCAACGGTGAGCCTGATCTACACGGGGGTCTGTCGCAACGATGGCACGTTCCTGCGGCCAGAGCATTGTCTCTACTTGTTAGAGAAAGTCAGTGGCCACTCCTTAGAACTGGGGGCGATCGCCCGTCAGAAACTGCACCTCGCAACACCATGAACCTAGCAACGCAAATTCACGGCGGTCTGATTGTCTCCTGCCAAGCCCCGCCAGATTCCCCTTTGGCAGCACCAGACATCATTGCCGCTATGGCCAAGGGCAGCGGTTTTGCGGGGGGCAGTGGCCGTGCGCATCAATACCCCAGCCCATATTCAGGCCGTGCGCCAAGCGGTGAATGTGCCCATCATTGGCCTCTGGAAGCAGACCTTGCCAGCGTACCCTGTGTATATTACGCCTCGCTTTGCCGATGCGGTCGCTGTTGCAACAGCAGGTGCCGATATCATTGCCCTCGATGCCACAGCGCGATCGCGCCCTGAACCTCTACAGGACTTGATTCAGCGAATTCACGATCAACTGGGCAAGCCTGTGATGGCTGATATTGACTCCCTGGAAAATGCGGCAGCCGCGGTTGCTGCGGGAGCTGATTGGGTAGGCACCACCCTCTTTGGCTACACCGAAACCACGGCGCATACCCCGCCCCCCAGTTGGTCGCTTCTGAGTCAGCTTGTCGAGCAGCTCAACGTGCCTATTCTCTGTGAAGGGGGAATTGCCAGTCCAACCATGGCCGCAAAGGCCTTGGGTTTAGGGGCTTGGGCGGTCGTTGTCGGCACCGACATTACCGGTATTGATCTTAAGGTGCAGCGGTATGTCGCGGCTCTCAAGGCTAATACAGCCCTTTCTTAGGGGAGTGGCTGTAATCTCTGGCTCCGGCAGACTGAGACCTACTCCTGATCCCAATGCCGCCTAGGGAAGGGGAAAGCTTTGGTGAGGGCGCTGCGCCATTGAAAACTTTTACCCTAGTTTATTCTAGGCCTGTCGAAGTTGAGGCGTTTGTATATTTTCCTCTCTATTCCGACCGATAAACGAGAGTTTGTGGCAAGATAGAGCCTATAGCGACTAATACACCTGTTAGCCTAGGAGCCACTATCTATGAGCCTAAAACTTGGGGATGTCGTACCCAACTTTACCCAAGCCTCCTCCATGGGAGACATCAACTTCTACGAGTGGGCAGGGGATAGTTGGGTTGTCCTGTTTTCTCATCCAGCGGATTATACCCCCGTTTGCACGACAGAACTGGGCGAAGTGGCGCGGTTACGCCCAGAATTTGAGAAGCGCAATGTCAAAGTCTTGGCTCTGAGTGTCGATAGTGTGGAGTCCCACCTCGGCTGGATCAAAGACATCGAAGAAGTGAACAACGTCAAGGTGGATTACCCGATTTTGGCCGACGAAGACAAAAAAGTCTCCAACCTCTACGACATGATCCACCCCAACTCCCTGAATAATCTGACGGTGCGCACGGTCTTTATCATTGACCCCCAAAAACGCCTGCGCCTGACCATGACCTATCCTGCCAGCACAGGCCGCAACTTTGCCGAGATTCTGCGGGTCATTGATTCGCTGCAACTGACGGACAACTACAGTGTGGCAACCCCGGCCAACTGGCAAGAGGGTCAAGAGTGCGTGATTGTGCCTTCCCTCAGCGATGAAGAAGCGAAGCAGAAGTTTCCCAAGGGCTTCAATGCCGTTAAACCCTATCTGCGCTTGACACCTCAACCTAACAAATAGCCTAGATTAGCCTAGACAAGTCATGGCACACCCTGAGCTGTTCGGGGTGTTTTTTTGTGCCTCGGCAGCATCCCAAGATAGGATAATTTTGCATGGCAAAACCAAGGAAAGGAATAGAGGCGGAATGCAGCGCTGGATACTTTGGCTTTTGATACCCCTTTTCGTCTGTTTGAGTGGATGCGTCCAAGCAGATATGGTCATCCAGCATCAGGGACAAACTGGGGGGAGCCTAACCTACACGCTAACGCTGCCTCAGCCCGATCCGCCCTTTACTGAGCAGGTCATCCAGCAGGCGCGCCGCTTGGGGGGAGCGGTCAAGGAACGCGATAAAATCCATCTGCAGGTGACGATCCCCTTTGACACCAGCCAGCAATTGGCCACCGTCCTCAATCGCATTGGTCGCGTGCCCTATCTCCCCCAAGTCACTGCTGAGGCGGATGTTTTTGACCAGAACCTGTTGCTCTTTGTCCGGGAACGCTTTCGCTATGACATTGACCTGCGGCCGTTGGGTATTGAGTCCCGTGATCAAGCCGTTCTGGTGGCACCGCAGTCATTGCTGAATTTTCAGCTTGCCCTAGAAACCCCTTGGGGGGCACGCCCGATTGAACGCCCAGCCATGGCCAAGGACACAGTGGTGAACCCCCATGTTCAGCGGGGGGGCGATCGCCTGACTTGGACATTGATGCCCGGTTATCTCAATCACCTAGAGGCAGTCTATTGGTATCCCAGTCCCTTGGGGTGGGGTACCTTGGTCATTGTTAGCCTACTGATGTTGGGCAGTTGGCTGCGCACACGTCTTAGCGGTTCTGCCTAAGATTCCCATGAGATGGTCTGGCCCCCCGGGGAGTTGGCAACGGTATCTTGCCTATTTAATTACAGGACCTCTGATTGTCCTCAACCTTTGGGTGGCGGAGCAAGTTTACCTCTACTTTGAATATCCGATTAATATCCTTGTCATTGCTGCCATCTTGGCTTTTTTGCTCAATCAAGTGGTGATGCGTCTTTGTGGTCGCGGCCTGCGGCGCCGGCAGGCGATCGCCCTGGTGTTACTGATTACTCTTTTGGTGGTCAGCGTATTGATGCTGTTGCTGCTCCCCCTTGCTATTCAACAGGCGGAAGAACTCCTGAATCAACTGCCAGAGTTGGCAGATACCAGCAATCAAAATTTGCGCCATCTGGATCAACTCCTGCGCCGCTACCAGTTCCCTGTGGGGGTGAATGACTTGATGGCAGAGCTGGCGATCCAGATCAAAGGAATTGCTGCCCTGTTACCCAGTGTCGCCATTACAACTGTAACTAGGTTTTTTGATACTCTCTTGGTATTGATTCTGACGGTATATATGCTCTTTTATGGTAGTGGGATTTGGCGCGGGCTCATGCAACTGGTACCCAAGCCCTGGCGGCAGGTGGTAGATGACACTTTGCGCCTAAATATTCGCAGTTTTTTTTCAGCGCAACTGTTTCTGGGGCTGTTTATGTTTCTTGCCCTCATTCCCTTTATGGTTGCCCTGCAGGTTAATTTTGGCTTTCTGTTTGCCCTTATCATTGGAGTTGCCCAGTTAATTCCTGTGGTAGGGGCAACGCTGGGGATTGGTTTTGTCACCCTGCTCATTCTCTTTCAGGATGCGTGGCTGGCTTTGAATATTTTCCTGATTGCTGTGGTTTTGCAACAGATTAAGGACAATGTGCTCGCCCCCAAGTTATTGGGGAATTTGATGGGACTCAACCCCCTCTGGCAGTTTATTGCCCTGCTCATTGGCGCACGGGTGGCAGGTTTCTTGGGAATTTTACTGGCGATTCCCCTAGCAGCAACAGTCAAGATGGTTCTGGAGTCGCCTCCTGCTCCGGAGGCCTAGCTGACGGCCGGGATTGGAAAGTTTTGATCAACGCACACACCCCATGGCCAAAAACATTCATGGTAATGGCGTTTGTGCCACCACCAATGACCCCACCAATCAAGGGCAGGGCCCGAACCATCACACTTTTGCTAGCAACTCTGCCAATAATCCGTTGAGCTAGGGGCCGCGGTAGCTGTTGTATTACTTTTTGCAGCAATTGGGGGAAGTTTTTTTTTACTGACCGTCTGACGACGGTGCTGAAAACTTGCCGACACAATTCGGCGCCAAAGTAGTCTGCGAGCTGATTAGCGGTAACTCCAGAGGCGACGGCAATCAGCACCCTCAGCACATTTTCATCTTCAACATCTAGGCCATAGATGGTAAAGAGGGCTGCTGTGAGCTTTGTTTGCGAATAGGCAAAATAGCTAAGATCCGGTATCAGGCCGAACCAACCCATCAGGCCAGTGACCACACCAGTGCCAAAGGACCAGAAACTGGCCTCGTAAATGGCATGATTGGCCATGCGATCGCGATCGCCCTGCCATTGAGGATCGCGGATAAACTGGTGTCCCCATTCTTGCCCCTCCTGTACAGCGTCGCGCAGGCAGGCCCAAGAGTTGAGCAGACCGGCCCAAGAGAAGTCAGCTTGCTGGGTCATAGGCACCCTCTGGATGGGGGATGGTTTACTGATTTATGTTATCCATTGGTTATTCATTGGTGAATTGCGGATATGCACGCCAAGCTAATAGATGACTATTTGGGCACCGCTGCCGTGAGTACCTCGTGTCCCGCAGCTGTGACAAGGACATCGTCTTCAATGCGCACCCCAATGCCGCGCCAGCGATCGCCAATCTCCGGTTGACCTTCGGCTGGCGTTGCTTCAGGGTGAATATAGATGCCCGGCTCCACGGTCAACACTTGCCCCGGCTGGAGGGTTACCCATGTCTCCTTGTTGTGCTTGTATAGACCGACATCGTGGACATCGAGCCCCAGCCAGTGACCGGTACCATGCATAAAGAAGGTGCGGTACTTCTGGGTCTGATTCTCTTTCCCTTCATTGATGAGGGCTTCAATTTCGCCGCGCAGCAGGCCAAGGTCAACCAAGCCTTCAACAATCACTCGCACAGCCGCATCGTGGATTTGGTTGTAGGTATTCCCCGGTCGCACCTGCGCAATCGCCGCTTTTTGGGCAGCGAGGACAATATCATAAATCGCCTTTTGTTCGCCGGTAAACTGGCCACTCACAGGAAAGGTGCGGGTAATATCGGCGTTGTAGTAACGATAGGCACAGCCCGCGTCAATCAGGAGCAAGTCTCCTGCTGCCATTTGCCGTTGGTTTTCGGTGTAGTGGAGCACACAGGCATTCGGACCTGAGGCAACAATTGAAGGATAAGCAGGGCCATCGCCCCCCCGCAGGCGAAACACATGTTCTATCTCTGCTTGGATCTCGTATTCCCAGCGCCCCGGAGCAGCCAGTTCTCGCGCCCGTTGATGGGCTTCGACAGTGATGGCGATCGCCTGCCGCAGCAACGCCAATTCTGCTGCCGACTTAATTTGGCGCATGGGTGCCAAGAGAATACTGGGATCGGCGATCGCCCGCGGACCGGTGCCCCGTTTCGGTAGCGTCGCCAGCAGCCGCTGGTAGTGCTTGAGAATCAGTTGATTAAAACACTCGTTGTGACCAAAGTGGTAGTACAGCGGATCCCCCGTCTCCAAATAGCGGGGCAGGTGCTCCTCTAGCTCACCAATGGGATATACGGCATCGGCGCCTAACTCCTCCTTGGCCGCGTCTACGCCAAGGCGTGCCCCTGTCCAAATCTCTTGGCTGAGATCCTTGGGCTGCACAAAGAGCACATAGCGGTGCTCACTGTGGTTGGGCGCAAAAACAGCAACCGCCTCTGGCTCATTAAAACCCGTGAGATAGTAAAAATTACTCTCTTGGCGAAAGTTGTAGTGCACATCATTGTGCATGATGGCGCGCGGGGCGCTGCAAAAAACAGCGACACCGCTGCCCAACTTTTCTAAAAACTGCTCTCGCCGCTGCTGATACTCTGCCTTGATCATGTTTTCTCAGGAGGGGTAATGCCCGAGGACAACCCCCTTGAAAAGGGCCTGGTGGGGGCGGAGGGACTTGAACCCTCACGACTTGTTTAAGGTCAGCGGATTTTCATCCTCCTGCCGCTTTCGCGACCACCCCTTGGGTGTTGAGGATTGGACTCTCCCTTTACCCGCGTAGAGGACCTACGGTAGGGTAGCTCCCGTCGAGTCTCTGCACCTTCCGTTTCCGCAGGTATGCTCCTGGGAAACGGCTTGGCTCAGGATTGCCATATTTGCGCTATGGGCAAACGTAGGTTTCCCTGAATTTGAGAGCCTTCACTTAATAGATTTCTCTACTAAGGCTCAATTGCTTAAGTCCGCAGCGTCTACCATTCCGCCACGCCCCCTTAAATACCGCTACTATACCACCTTGGCTTTGGGGGATGCAATTCCTACTGGCGTTGGTAATAAGCCCGCAAACCCTCCAGAAGAACCTGATTTTCGCTGTCACGGCGCACCGCTACCCGGAAGTAAGAGGCACCCAATTCGGGAAAGCTGCAACAATCGCGAATTAAGATGCGATGCTGCTGCAGGAGGTAGGTTTGCAGGGACAAAATGGAGCCGGTTGCTTGAATGAGTAAAAAGTTTGCCTTGCTGTTGGTCACCACCTTTAGTTCGGGCAAAGCGTTCAGCGCAGCGGCAAAGGCATGGCGGGCGGGTGGCAGCCACTGCCATGTGTGCTCCTGAAAGGGGCGATCCCCTAAAGCCGTAACGCCAGCGATGATGGCCAGACTGTTCACACTCCAGGGATCCCGCCATGCTCGCCAGCACTGCCAACGTTCGGGCGAGGAGAGGGCATACCCTAGACGCAGACCCGCTAGACCATAGAACTTCGTCAGCGATCGCAGAACAATTAGATTGGGGTACTCAGGCACAGCCGCGATTAGAGACTCGTTTGCCGCCGGCGGCAAAAAGTCCATAAAGGCCTCATCCACCACCACTAAGGCACCTGTCTCTAGCAGGGGTTGGAGATGACTCCGCGACCAGAGATGCCCACTGGGGTTATGGGGGTTGTTGACAATGATGGCATCTCCCGGCGTCAGTTCTGGTAAAACCTCTGAGAAATTGTTTTGTACCTGTGGCAAAGGAAGGGGAACCAGTGTACTGTCAAAGGCCGCCACTGCCCGCCGATAGTCGGCAAAGGCAGGAACAACCACAAAGACGCGCTGCCGCTGCCCACATTCACGCCCCACCCAGGTCAACAACTCCGCTGCACCATTCCCCACCAAAAAATAATCCTTAGGCAGCCGATGAAGGGTAGTCAGCGCCGCCACCAAAGGACGGCAATCGGGATCGGGATAGTCGCGAATTGTGGCAAGAGACGCCTGCAGGGCAGCAATCACTGACTTTGGCGGACCCCAAGGGTTGAGACTAGCAGAGAAATCCAAAATCTCATCGGGGGCACACCTCGCGATCGCTGCCGCCCAAGCTAAATTGCCACCGTGGCGCGGGGGATGCAACCTATTTTTTCTTGCCTTTGGCCGCTGGTTCCGCCGCCGCAGGAGGCGCAACTTTTTCTTTGAAGAGTTTCCCTGCTGAAAAGGCGGGAACGGTAGTTGCTGGGATTTGCATTTTTTCCTTGGTTTTGGGGTTGCGCCCTTCACGGGCTTTGCGCTCCCGAGGTTCAAAGGCACCAAAGCCCACCAGTGTTACTTTTTCTCCCTTGGCCACGGCCTCCATGATTTCCTCTACGGTGGCAGAGATAATTGCCTCAACTTGCTTTTTGGTGACGTTGTTGGCACTATGGGCACGATTAAACACAGCATCCACGAGCTCAGCTTTATTCATGGGGATAACTCCACAGAAACATTAAAGATTGTTTAATTGAGAAGATAATGGTGAAAGGCACGAAACCCTTGCCTCTGCTTGCTTTCAAGCCTCATTCTAGAATAGCTAGACTCCAAGTGTAACCCTGAAACCTTTAAAATATGTGCTTTTCCAGTGTTTTTATCCATTAGAAATCCCTGAAACCCTTGATTTATCAGTTCTTTGGCAGATTCTCCCTGCCTTTGAGACGGGGTTTAGGTCAGTGACAGTTGTTAGAAAAATTAACAAATGGCAGCAACCTGAGATTGAAACCTGGCTCCCACAGCACAAAAAAGCCCCCTGAAGGGGGGATGGAAAATTCACAACTTTGATGATTGGATTCAGAGATGATTGGATTCAGAAGCGTTGATCAAGGTTGATCGCGAAGAGGATGCCTGATTCACCACCTAGGCATCATCAAGGGCAGCAATACCCGGCAGTTCTTTGCCTTCGAGGAGTTCAAGGCTCGCTCCGCCACCGGTGGAAATGTGGCTCATGCGCCCGGCCACGCCAACTTTTTCCACAGCGGCCACAGAATCGCCGCCACCGATAATTGTGGAGACTCCTTGACTGGTGAGCTCGGCCAAACAGCGGGCGATCGCCTCTGTCCCCTTGGCAAATTGATCAAACTCAAACACCCCCATGGGGCCATTCCAGATCACCGTTTTGCAATCTTGGAGTGCCTCTTGGAAGCGCTTCACGGAAGCAGGCCCGATATCTAGCCCCATCCAGTTGTCAGGAATCGCTTCAATGCTGACCACTTGGCTATTAGCATCGTTGGCAAAGTTATCCGCCACCACTACATCTGTTGGCAAGAGCAACTCCACCCCTTTTTCTTGGGCCTTGGCTTCCAGGTGCTTGGCTAGCTCTAACTTGTCTTCTTCCACCAGAGACTTGCCAACATTGAGCCCCTGCGCTTTGTAGAAGGTGAAGATCATGCCACCGCCAATGAGCAATTTATCCACTTTTTCTAAAAGGGCTTCAATGACACCAATTTTAGAAGAAACTTTCGATCCCCCCACAATAGCCGCCAGGGGACGGCGGGGGTGTTCGATGGCATTTTGCAGATATTCCAGTTCTTTCTCCATCAAAAAGCCCGCCACGCAAGGACTGAGGTACTGAGTCACCCCAGCGGTTGAGGCATGGGCGCGGTGCGCAGTGCCAAAGGCATCATTGACATAGACTTCGGCACAGGCGGCTAGTTGCTTGGCAAATTCAGGATCATTTTTTTCTTCCCCCGGATGGAAGCGCACATTCTCCAGTAGGCAGACATCCCCGTTGGCCATGGCTTGGGTGTGGGCAATCACCGCATCGCCAATGCAGTCATCGAGCTTGGCCACGGGTTTGTGGAGCAGTTCTGAGAGCCGCTGGGCCACAGGGGTGAGGCGCAACCTGTCATCCACCCCCTTGGGACGGCCAAAGTGGCTGACCAGAATGACCTTTGCCCCTTTGCTGATCAGGTCTTGAATGGTGGGCAGGGCCGCACGGATACGCGTATCATCAGTGATGACGCCATTTTCATCGACGGGGACGTTAAAATCCACCCGCACGAGGACACGCTTGCCTTCTAAGTCGGCGGCGGATAACTGCGCTACGGATTTTTTAGACACGCTAGAGCCTCCTAAATGCGTTAAAAGATAGATGATAGTACTAGGGGTATAACAATCCCGGCTAGCGATGGAGTGATGCGCTACAAATCCCTCACCTGATTCTACCCAAGGGCGTGCCCTTCCACTTGACTCCCATGAGGTGAACTCTATGTTCAAAACCATTCTTTTTCCCATTGATCGTAGCCGTGACACCCAAGAAGCCATGCCCACCGTGGTTGAGATGGTGAAACTGTTCCAGAGCCAGTTGTTTCTGCTGTCGGTGGAGGAAAGCCCAGAACCTGATCCGGAGCTAGAGGCAGCGATCGCTGAATTTTTGAATCGAGTGAAGGACGCCTTTGCCCAGCACGCGATTGTGGCGGAAACCTTGCTACGGCGCGGCAAACCTGCCTTTGTGATCTGTGATGTGGCCGATGAGATCAATGCCAGTTTAATTATTATGGGCTGTCGAGGAACGGGGCTTACCCCAGAGGGGTTCCAAGAAAGTGTTAGCAACCGCGTGATTAATTTGGCGCCCTGTCCGGTCTTGATCGTGCCCTAGCGTAACTGAATCTTGCGGCGCTTGAAGTTTCGTCACAGACGGCCTAGCCGCTGGGGCGATCGCCGATGATCAAAAAAAGGAAACGTACCGGCTTATCCTGTGGTTGATCTGCATGCTGAATTCAACGGATGTGACGCCTATAGCTTCTGCCCCCGCTGCCGATCAACTGCAAGCCCTTGGGGTGTACATCACTATCCATGGCCATTTCTATCAGCCCCCCCGCGAAAATCCCTACCTCAATGCTATTGAACACCAACCCAGTGCCCAGCCATTTCACGATTGGAATGAGCGCATTTACTACGAGTGCTATCGCCCCAATGCCTTTGCGCGGATCCTCAACGATCGCGGTGAAGTCATTGATATTGTCAATAACTTTGAATACCTAAGCTTTAATATTGGCCCAACGCTCTTTAGTTGGCTTGAGCGCTACGATCTGGAGGTCTATCAGCGCATTATTGAGGCCGATCGCCACAGTTGCCAGCGCTTTAATGGCCATGGCAACGCGATCGCCCAAGTCTATAATCACATCATTCTGCCCTTGGCCAACTATCGGGATAAATTGACGCAGATTCGTTGGGGCAAGGCGGACTTTCGGCGGCGGTTTGGCCGCGAAGCGGAGGGAATGTGGCTGGCGGAAACGGCCATTGATTATGAAACCGTAGCGGCCCTGATTCAGGAGGGGATTCGCTTTACTGTTTTGGCGCCTTCCCAGGCCCAACGCTGTCGGCCGATTCTGCCTGAGGGGGATGCCGAGTGGATCGAGGTCAGCGGCAGCCAAATTGATCCAACGCGTCCCTATCGCTGCTATTTACCGGGGGGCGATCGCCAGCGGGATTACCTAGACATCTTCTTCTACGATGGTCCCATTTCGCGGGATATAGGCTTTAGTGACCTGCTCACTAGCTCGCAATTTCTGGCAGGACGGTTGGGGCAGGCCGTGCGCGGCGATCGTCGCCCCAGTCAAATTATTGCCGTTGCCACCGACGGTGAGACCTTTGGCCATCACAAGTATGGCGGTGAAAAAGCCCTCGCCTATGCCTTTAAGGTGGAATTTCCCCAGCGGGGCTGGCAGATTACCAACTTTGCCTATTACCTCAGTCTGTTTCCCCCCACTTGGGAAGTGGAACTCAAACCAGTCACCGCTTGGAGTTGTGCCCATGGCGTCGATCGCTGGCAGGACAATTGTGGCTGCGGCGGTGGGGGCGAGTGGCATCAACGCTGGCGACGCCCCCTGCGGGATGCCCTGAACTGGTTGCGGGATGAGCTAATTGATATTTATGAAACCCTGGGCAGTGATTTATTTCAGGAAGTTTGGGCTGCCCGCGATGCCTATATTGAGGTGATTGCCGATCGCTCCCCGGAGACCCTGCACCGCTTTTTGGCACACCACCAACGTCGCCCCCTGAGTCAAAGCCAGCAAATTGATGCCCTGCGTCTGCTGGAGATGCAGCACCATGCCCTGCTGATGTTTACCAGTTGTGGTTGGTTCTTTGATGAACTCTCGCGGCCGGAGGGGGTGCAAATTCTCCGCTATGCAGCACGGGCGATCGAACTGGCAGGGGATGTCGCCGGTGTACAGTTGGAACCCGAGTTTATTGAGCGGCTGGCAGCGGCCCCCAGCAATGTGCCGCAGTTTGGCGATGGGGCAAGGGTCTATCACCAGTTGGTCAAAACCGCTCAAATTAGCTTACAGCAGGTGGCTGCCCACTATGCCATCAGTTCTCTCTTTAACAGTTATTCCCGCCAACACCAACTCTACTGCTATGAGATTGAGCAGGGGGATTACCATCTCCAACGCATGGGCAGCCTGACGCTGGCGATCGGCCAAATTCAACTCACCTCGACGATCACAACCGAGTCACAACTGTTGATCTTTGCTGTCTTGCACCTGGGGGGCTGGGATTTCCACTGTGCTATTCAACCCTTTCAAGGGCGGCGCGAATATAGCCAGATCAAGACCCATCTCCTGCAAGCCTTCCAACAGGGCAGTGCGGCGCGGGTGGTGATGGCGATAACGGAACGCTTTGGGGGGGTGGCCTACAGCTTGGACGATCTCTTTGCTGAAGAACGACACCGCCTCATGGGGGTGCTGGCGCGGGAAACCCTGACCCGCTTGGATCAGCTGTATACCCAAGTCTATCGCGATAACTACGGCATCCTCATGGGGTTTCAGCGGGATGGCCTAAGTGTGCCCCAGGAGTTGCAGGTGGCCGCGGCGGTGGCGTTGACCCACCGTGCCATTAGCCATTTGCGCTCTTTAGAGCAAGACCTCAGCGATCTGGGTGATTTGCCCTTGGCAAATCTGCAAAGCCATTTGGCAGAGTTGGCGGCGATCGCCCGCGAAGCACGCCTGTTGGGCTGTCAGCTTAGCCTTCAGGAGCAACAGCGACCTCTTGAGCAGCAAATTAGCACCGGATTGCGTTACCTTGCCCACCACCTCAACGGCGACACCCTTAACCAGTTGAGTCCCTTACTGCAGGACTTGATCGCAATCGCCGATGCCTTGGGTTTGAACCTGAATCTAGATCGAGCGCAGGAGCAGCTTTATACCCTCATGGGTCAACTGCGACAGAAGGGCATGCCCCTCAGCGAGGGCGATCGCCGGCACCTGCAAACCTTGGCCACCCGCCTTAAGGTTGATCCTCACCTATTGGTTCCCCTTTCTTCCTAGGGAAGCATCGCTGCTCAGTCTAGAACCAATCCTGGGAGGAGATCTTCCCCAGAGCAGTGCCGCGGGGCGATCGCGACGGCAGGGCATGTTTGGGAGCGGTAGATGTCCCCTGCCCCAGTTCTAGCAGGTTAGGAAAGTTGCCTCTGCCAAGACCAAACCACATCTAGTTTCGTTAAAATCACCAAACTAGCCCCACAAACCGACCGAGGTAGGGGGAGTCGCTAGAAAAAGTTGTGAGGAGTAGGTATGTCGTCAACGTCGCCAGAAATGGCTGAGGCTTTGGTTGCTTCATCCCCTGTTACTGAGCGGGGGCTGATTCCACGGGTATTGCAACCGGCACTGCAGTGGTGGTTATCCTCACAGCTAGAGCAGGCAACCGGACTGGAAATTGAGATTCAAGGGGGCGATCGCCAGCTACTGCGCGGGTACTTACCGCACGTGCGCATTGCCGCCGCAAAAGCCAGTTATCGCGGGATTCAATTGCGCCAAGCGGCAGTCCAAGCAGAACAGATTCAGATTAATCTAGGGCAGGTATTGCGGGGCAAACCCCTAAAACTATTGGCACCGGTGCCGCTGCGCGGGGAACTGGTTCTCAGCCAAGAGGATCTGAACGCCTCCTTGGGGGCCCCTCTCCTGCAATCCGGCCTACGGGAACTGCTGAAATTGCTCCATCAGCGGGGCTTGGGCAAGGTGGGAGTAGATTTCCAAGAGTGGCAACTGCTGCATACGCAGGGAGAATTGGGGACTGGCTGCCTCAAACTGAGGTTCTCGATGGTAAATGCCCAAGGAGAGCAGGTGGATTGGCATCTAATGACCCATGTGCGCTTGCAGGATGAACGCAGGCTCTGCTTAGAAAAGGTGCACTGGCAAGGGGAACGTGATATTCACCCCACGGTGACCATTGATTTGGGTGATGGGGTCGCTATTCAAGAGTTGCGGCTAGAAGCGGGTGCCCTCAGGGTACAGGGAATGATTTGCATTTATCCCTAGGTTGCTCAGCAACGCTGCCACGCGCCCTAAGTCCTTGACCCCTGGCTGCCTTTCCACCCCACTGGCAAGGTCAATCCCTTGGGGTTGGGTTTGGGCGATCGCCTGACGGCAATTTTCGGGTGTAATGCCCCCTGCCAGCCACCAAGGGCAAGGAATATGTAACGCTTTAAGTAGCGTCCAGTCAAAGGGTTGACCCGTGCCCCCCAACTGCTGTGGATGGTAAGCATCCAAGAGAATGCGATCTACAATCGGGGTGTAGGCGGCAATCTCGGCGAGGGTGGCGGCCGATCGCACCCGCAGGGCTTTGATGAGCACGATATGGGGCAAGGTCTGGCGCACCGATTGGCAAAATTCAGGGGATTCACTGCCATGGAGCTGTAGCGCTTGTACCCCTGTGGTTGTAACTAAATTGGCTAATGCCTCTAAATCAAGATTGGCGACGACAGCTACCGTCAGTACGGAAGGGGGCAACTGCCGACAAATGTCTGCAATGGTTTGGGGGCTGACGTAGCGGGGCGAATGGGGAACACTAATAAAGCCAAGGGCACTGACACCCATTTGGGCGATCGCGATCGCCTGCTCTGGCAGAGTCAAGCCACAAATTTTGACAGCAATTTTTGCAGGGACGGTTGAGTTAAGCATTTGTAACGAGATGCACTATTTTGTAAAGAACTGGCGGTGGGCAAGCCGGGGGTTCCGTATAATTCATGGGCAATTGTACCCATTTAGGAGGAACCATGGTGTTAGCCACGCTCCCCGATACCACTTGGACGCCCTCTGTGGGGTTGGTGGTGATCCTCTGCAACCTGTTTGCGATCGCCATTGGCCGCTATGCCATTCAAGCGCGGGGAAAAGGCCCCGGCTTACCCATTGCCTTGCCTGCCCTCTTTGAAGGCTTTGGTCTGCCAGAATTGCTGGCCACCACCAGCTTTGGTCACCTTTTGGCGGCTGGCGTGGTCAGTGGCCTACAGTACTCCGGCGCCCTCTAGGGGGGGAATGCCACTGGCAATCTGACGGCAAATGAAGGGCAGTACCTCTGTATTTCTACTGGCAGTGGAATTTTCCGTAAAGACCACCAAGGTATAGGGGCAGCGATCCGGTAGTTCAATGTAGGCCGCATCATGGCGCACCCAACTGGTGAGTCCCGCCTTTGACCACAGCCTTGCCCCCGGAGGTAGCCCTTCCCCCAAAAAGCCCTGCACTTGGTTTTCTGGATCCTCAGCCAAAAGCTCTGGATCGAGCGATCGCTCCATCAGTGCCATCATCGCTTGACTGGCGCTGGCAGAAACCGCAACGCCGCCAACAATACTGTGGATTAACTTAGCCGTGGCATTGGTGGTCAGACGATTGGCATTGCGGCGATCGCGCCCGACAAATTCCTGCTCTCGTCCATAGGGGCCATCGCACCATGTTTTTTGATTCACGTTGATAGGCGTTAGCTCTGGCCACCCAAAGGACTGAAAATAGCGATTGACGATATTGCGCTGGTATTGCCACGTCCGAAAGGGCTCCGGCGGCAGCACGGGGCCACTGGTGGTTCCCGTGAGCATATCCACCACTAGGCTGGTGGCATCGTTGCTGGAATCCACAATCATATCCCGCATGGCGCGTTCCAATTCCGCATCTGGCTGAAGCATGCCACTGTGGAGCCACTCATGACAGGCCACAAGATAAAACAGTTTCACCACACTGGCCGGGTACATCGGCACATCGCCGCGATAGTGAGCGCCGGGAATCGGGTACTGCCAAAATTCTGTTGCCGTAAGCGCTCCGCCCGTATTCACGGGAATGGGTGGTGGATACACCAGCAAGGTCAGGGCAATGTCCTCTTGTCCTAGCCAAGGAAAGTGTTGCCATGTCCCTTGGAGCGTCCGCATCACCAGATCCGTGAGATAGGTGTTGGCCTGAAAAAAGGTCATTGGCTGCTCCCCTTCTACTCGGGCGATCGCTCCCCGCCATTGCGGGCACCGGAATAAACCAAGCCGCGTTCCACATCCATCGTCAGGATGGTGCCCTCACGAATCAGGCGAGTGGCATTTTTGACGCCCACAATCACCGGAATCCCCAGCCGCAACCCCAAGACAGCGGCATGGCTTGTGAGGCTGTCCTCCTCGGTAATAATGCCCGCCGCTTTGCGAATCGCTTCCACCAACTCAGCACTGGTGCGCTCCGCCACCAAGATTTCTCCACTATTAAACGTGCGCACCGGCATCCCTTGGCGTACCACCCGCGCAGGGCCACTAACAGAGCCATGGCCAATGCCACAACCCCGCCCCATCACTGAGGTAACCAGTTCCACCTTGATCATATCCGTGGATCCAGAAACCCCTTGCAGCGTGCCCGCCGTCATGACCACGAGATCCCCCTCCTCAAGGAAGCCCCGCTCCTGGGCGGCATTAATCGCTGCCTGGAAGGATTCGCGCATCGAGGGATGATCCAGTGTCAGCAGTGGTTCTACACCCCACACCAACTGCAAACGCCGCGCCACTTCAATGTGGGGAGTTGCCGCCAGAATGGGAATTTGGGGACGAAACTTAGAGACATTCCGGGCGGTGGCACCGCTCTTGGTTTGGGTAATGATGGCCTTGGCATTGAGTTGGGCCGCCACCTGTCCCACCGCTTGGCTAATGGCATTAGGAATGGAACGCACCACCATAGGGTCAGCAAGGGGAGGTTGGCGCAGTTGGGTTTCGTTGTCAATCCGCGCTGCAATTGTGGCCATCATCTTCACGGCTTCTACCGGGTAGTCGCCCATTGCCGTTTCATTGGAGAGCATCACTGCATCGGTGCCATCGAGGATGGCATTGGCAACATCAGAAATTTCAGCACGGGTGGGGCGGGGACTTTTGACCATGCTGTCTAGCATTTGGGTAGCCGTAATCACCGGAATGCCCAGGCGGTTTGCCGCGGCAATCAGCCGTTTTTGCAAAATGGGGACATCTTCGGCGGGCAATTCAACCCCCAAATCGCCGCGGGCCACCATGACCCCATCACAGACGGAGAGAATGGCATCCATCTGCTCGATCGCCTCGTGCTTTTCGATTTTGGCAATGACTGGCACCTGCTTCCCAGCGTTGGCAATCAGTTCTTTGATCTCCAGTACATCTTGGGGATTGCGAACAAAGCTGAGAGCCACCCAATCTACCCCTTGATTGAGGCCAAACATCAGATCTTCGCGATCTTTCTCTGTCAAGGCTTTAATCGAGAGGTAAACCCCCGGAAAGTTCACACCCTTGGCGTTTGAGAGCGTGCCCCCTACCACAACTCGACAGTGGAGCTCCCCCGCCTCCTTGTCTACTTCTTCCACCAGCATTTCCACGCGACCATCATCGAGCAAAATGGTGGCCCCGGTGGGCACCTCCTGAGCCAAGGGGGGATAGGTAATCGAGCTAATGTGCTGATTGCCCATGATGGGACGACTCGTGAGGGTAAAGCGATCGCCCCGCTTTAGAGCAATTGAACCATTTTCAAACCGCCCAAGGCGAATCTTCGGACCCTGCAGGTCCTGCAAAATGCCCACCGGTTGACCCAACTCATAGGAGATTTGCCGAATCAGGCGAATGCTGCGCTGGTGATCGTCGTGGGTACCATGGGAAAAGTTTAGACGCAGGGTGGTTGCTCCCGCTTGAATAATGGCGCGCAGCTTATCGGGGTGACTCACTGCTGGGCCAATAGTGGCGACAATTTTGGTGCGTCGTTGCAACGGCTGGTTAGACATGTTGAATTGAGTCGTTCTTAATTTTTTTTCGTTAAGCTCCAACAGGTTATCCTATTTTGTGGAGCCTTGATAGAGGGATGGCCGCAGTGGCTTTTTGAGGGCTTTGTTTCTAGCCTACAGCGATCGCTTCCCCCTTGAATAAGCAGTAGTGGCTATGCAGTAGTGGCTATAATGTGAGAACGATTCTCGCCTGTGATACACCGCCTATGATGACCCCTCCTCTTCCTACAACCGGCAAAATGGACGCACTAAAGCATGGGCTGCCCGTGACGATTATCACGGGGTTCCTCGGCAGCGGCAAAACAACACTCCTCAACCACATCTTGACAAACCAAGAGGGGCTCAAAACAGCGGTTCTCGTCAATGAATTTGGCGAAATTGGCATTGACAACGAACTGTTGGTTGCCAAAGAGGACGACATGGTGGAGCTCAGCAACGGCTGTGTCTGCTGCACCATTAACAGCGACTTGGTCAATGCCGTCTATCGGGTTCTCGAGCGGCCCTGACAAGGTGGACTATTTGGTCGTGGAAACGACCGGTCTGGCGGACCCCCTGCCTGTGGCGCTGACGTTTTTGGGTACCGATCTCCGCGATCTCACCCGCTCTGGACTCCATTATTACGGTGGTGGATGCGGAGAACTTTAGTCTGGATCTCTTCAACAGCAGCGCTGCCCAAAGCCAAATTGCCTATGGGGACATTATTCTCCTCAACAAGGCCGATCTGGTCACCGAGGAACGGTTGCAGGAGCTCGAACGGCGAATTCACGAGATGCGTGAGGGTGCACGCATCCTTCGTACCGTTAAGGCGCAGGTGCCGCTTGCCCTTGATTTTGAGTGTGGGCTTGTTTCAGAGCGATCGCTACTTTCATCCTGAACACCAGCACTCTGAGCATGACCACAATCATGATCACGATCATGAATGTGATGAACATTGCGATCATGATCATCATCACCACCCTCATCACTCCAATCACCTTGAGGAGGATGGCTTTACCTCCGTGTCTTTCCAGAGCGATCGCCCCTTTGAACTGCGAAAATTCCAGTATTTTCTTGACCACCAACTCCCCCAATCCGTCTTTCGCGCCAAGGGCATCCTTTGGTTTAAGGAAAGTCCCCGCCGCCACGTCTTTCACCTCAGTGGTAAGCGCTTTAGCCTCGATGATGAGGAGTGGAAGGGCGATCGCAAAAATCAACTGGTTCTCATTGGCCAGAACTTAGATCATGCAACCCTACTGAACCAGTTGGCCGCCTGTGTCACTGATGCATAGCTGATGCATAAAAGTCAATCATGGCCAAGCAACGTCGCAAAGCGGACTTTCCTAGCAAAATTTGTATCGTCTGTGGCCGTCCTTTCCAGTGGCGCAAAAAGTGGGCAGCTTGTTGGGAAGAAGTTAAATATTGCTCCGAGCGCTGTCGGCGGCGGCGATCGCAAATTCAATCATAATATACAACTCTACGCCTACTTAATCAGAGAAAGAGGCTTGAAAGTTAGCCATTGAGCTGCTGAAAGCGCTTGACTGTTTTAGAGGGCTCCTGTACACTGCTGCCATGGGGGAAAGCTTGATAGCCCTATTAATTGCAGACAGCTCAACAATGAGCTTGTCTTTCAAGGCTATCAAGTTATGCAAACAAAATTCGCTTCGACTTGCTGCGCATTTTTTGTACAGTCGCAGGAGTCGACTAAAACCATGATAAGCAAACATTCCTTTTCCCTCTATCTTCTTCTGCTGTTGTCAGTCTTTTGACCACTCCACTCTACGCAGTCTCACCAGCCCTTGGCCAAACAAGAGATTGTGGAAACCCCGGTGGTGGAGGCTTTTTCGACTCCACGTTAGGTCTCAACAGTGACAACCTCATTTGTGGTTCCCTAAATTCAGGCTTGGCTGGATTAACACGCGCAATAGCAGTTGGTATACAAAACACAGTGCAAAATGCCAATACGGAAATCACTGCGGTTGGCACTGGGAACACTGTGGAAAGTGTCAATGCACAGAACCACACACTGGGCTCTAATAATCAAATTGGAACCCCTGGTGGAGCTCCTCCCGGCTTGGACGTTGGAAATAACAACACAGCGATAGGCGCACAGAATACCGTTGCCACTACCGGTACGCCCTCTGGAAGTGGGTCATTCCCTAATGCTGCTCGCAATAACAATACAGCTGTTGGCTACCAAAACATCGCTGACGGCAATACCTCAACTACTGGGAGTAATAATACAGCCCTTGGTATGCAGAACCAAGCTATAGGCGACAGCAATACGGCCGTGGGGATGCAGAACTCAGCCAATGCTGTCAATGCCACTGCGATGGGGATGCAAAATAACTACAATCCTTCGACAAACGCCTACCTTACACCCGGTCAGCAGAGCACCGCTGTTGGCTTCCAGAACCAAGCCCAAGGGAACAACAGCACAGCTGTGGGGTTTGCTAACTTTGCCCAAACGGACGATAGCAGCGCAATGGGGTTTGCTAACCAAGCTCTAGGAGCCAGGAGCACAGCAATGGGGTTTGCTAACCAAGCTGTAGGGAACAACAGCACAGCTGTGGGGTTTGCTAACTTTGCCCAAACGGACGATAGCAGCGCAATGGGGTTTGCTAACCAAGCTCTAGGAGCCAGGAGCACAGCAATGGGGTTTGCTAACCAAGCTGTAGGGAACAACAGCACAGCTGTGGGGTTTGCTAACTTTGCCCAAACGGACGATAGCAGCGCAATGGGGTTTGCTAACCAAGCTCTAGGAGCCAGGAGCACAGCAATGGGGTTTGCTAACCAAGCTGTAGGGAACAACAGCACAGCTGTGGGGTTTGCTAACTTTGCCCAAACGCGGCACGCTGGGTTTCAACCAAGCCTAGGGCCAGCACAGCAATGGGGTTTGCTAACCAAGCTGTAGGGAACAACAGCACAGCTGTGGGGTTTGCTAACTTTGCCCAAACGGACGATAGCAGCGCAATGGGGTTTGCTAACCAAGCTCTAGGAGCCAGGAGCACAGCAATGGGGTTTGTTAACCAAGCCAATGCCGCCAATGCCACAGCCGTGGGGATGCGAACTCAGCCAATGCTCCAATGCCACTGCGATGGGGTATGCAAAATAACTACGATCCTGCGACAAACACCTACTTTACACCCGGTCAGCGCAGCACTGCTGTCGGTTTCCAGAACCAAGCCCAAGGGGATGACAGCACGGCAATGGGGCGTAGCAACACAGCACAACTCCGTGGCACCGCTGTCGGTTTCCAAAACCAAGCCCAAGGGGACGACAGCACTGCTGTGGGTTCTGCGAACCAAGCCCAAGGGAATGACAGCACCGCAATGGGGACGTAGCAACACGGCACAACTCCGTGGCACTGCCTCGTCGGTTTCCAAAACCAAGCCCAAGGGGTCAGCGAGCAGCACTGCTGTGGGTTCTGCGAACCAAGCCCAAGGGAATGACAGCACCGCAATGGGACGTAGCAACACGGCACAACTCCGTGGCACTGCTGTCGGTTTCCAAAACCAAGCCCAAGGGGACGACAGCACTGCTGTGGGTTCTGCGAACCAAGCCCAAGGGAATGACAGCACCGCAATGGGACGTAGCAACACGGCACAACTCCGTGGCACTGCTGTCGGTTTCCAAAACCAAGCCCAAGGGGACGACAGCACTGCTGAACCAAGCCCAAGGGGACGACAGCACTGCTGTGGGTTCTGCGAACCAAGCCCAAGGGAATGACAGCACCGCAATGGGACGTAGCAACACGGCACAACTCCGTGGCACTGCTGTCGGTTTCCAAAACCAAGCCCAAGGGGACGACAGCACTGCTGTGGGTTCTGCGAACCAAGCCCAAGGGAATGACAGCACCGCAATGGGACGTAGCAACACGGCACAACTCCGTGGCACTGCTGTCGGTTTCCAAAACCAAGCCCAAGGGGACGACAGCACTGCTGTGGGTTCTGCGAACCAAGCCCAAGGGAATGACAGCACCGCAATGGGACGTAGCAACACGGCACAACTCCGTGGCACTGCTGTCGGTTTCCAAAACCAAGCCCAAGGGGACGACAGCACTGCTGTGGGTTCTCAGCAATGGGGTTTGCTAACCAAGCTGGGACAACAGCACACTGGGGTTTGTTAACCAAGCCCAAGGGACACAGCACAGCAATGGGGTTTGCTAACCAAGCTGTAGGGAACAACAGCACAGCTGTGGGGTTTGCTAACTTTGCCCAAACGGACGATAGCAGCGCAATGGGGTTTGCTAACCAAGCTCTAGGAGCCAGGAGCACAGCAATGGGGTTTGCTAACCAAGCTGTAGGGAACAACAGCACAGCTGTGGGGTTTGCTAACTTTGCCCAAACGGACGATAGCAGCGCAATGGGGTTTGCTAACCAAGCTCTAGGAGCCAGGAGCACAGCAATGGGGTTTGTTAACCAAGCCAATGCCGCCAATGCCACAGCCGTGGGGATGCAGAACTCAGCCAATGCTCTCAATGCCACTGCGATGGGGATGCAAAATAACTACGATCCTTCGACAAACACCTACTTTACACCCGGTCAGCGGAGCACTGCTGTCGGTTTCCAGAACCAAGCCCAAGGGGATGACAGCACGGCAATGGGGCGTAGCAACACAGCACAACTCCGTGGCACCGCTGTCGGTTTCCAAAACCAAGCCCAAGGGGACGACAGCACTGCTGTGGGTTCTGCGAACCAAGCCCAAGGGAATGACAGCACCGCAATGGGACGTAGCAACACGGCACAACTCCGTGGCACTGCTGTCGGTTTCCAAAACCAAGCCCAAGGGGACGACAGCACTGCTGTGGGTTCTGCGAACCAAGCCCAAGGGAATGACAGCACCGCTGTGGGTTCTGCGAACCAAGCCCAAGGGAATGACAGCACCGCAATGGGACGTAGCAACACGGCACAACTCCGTGGCACTGCTGTCGGTTTCCAAAACCAAGCCCAAGGGGACGACAGCACTGCTGTGGGTTCTAATAACCAAGCTATTGGGGCTCGCAGTATTGCAATTGGTCGCGCAAGCTTAGCAAATGCTGACGATAGTACTGCGATAGGTCAAAATGCCCAAGTCACTGCTTCCAACAGCGTAGCAATTGGTGCCGGCTCAGTCGCCACCGCACCAAATGTAGTTTCTGTTGGTGCTCCTGGGCAAGAGCGAAAAATAGTTAATGTTGCTCCTGGTATCATTGCACCAACAAGTACCGATGCAATTAATGGCAGCCAGCTTTCTGCGCTCATTAATCAACTATTTGCCACCGGTATTTGCTCAATTACGGGTGCAACGGTGACATGTGGAAACATTGCCTTGGGAAATGGAGCGACTCCTGTGGGAGGGGGAGCGATCGCCATCGGTAATAATGCTGCGACCAATGCCAATAACGCGATCGCCCTTGGCCCATCCTCCCAGGCCCTTCATCCCAACAGTGTGGCCATTGGTGCCGGCTCCGTCACCACCGCACCAAATACTGTTTCAGTGGGTGCCCCTGGTGCTGAACGTCGGATTACCAATG
Organism: Thermosynechococcus sp.; assembly: GCF_025999095.1. NCBI lineage: Bacteria > Bacillati > Cyanobacteriota > Cyanophyceae > Acaryochloridales > Thermosynechococcaceae > Thermosynechococcus > Thermosynechococcus sp. Next base: position 424,615 of record NZ_AP024678.1, read on the forward strand.
TCGCTACCCCCATTTTACCCACTGATGCCGTCAACAAAGCCTATGTTGATGGTATAGGCGCAGTGGCCCTAGGAGCTGCCAATGCCTATACCGATGCCCAAATCAATCAATTACGGGGTGAAGCTTTTGCGGGTATTGCTTCTGCGGCTGCCCTATTGCCCGTTGTGCCGGCGCGCTCTGGTGAAACAACCTTCAACATTGGGTTTGGGTCTTATGGCGGCTATAGTGCCGTAGGCATGGCGATGGCCCATCAAGCAGGCCCAGTGGTCATTGATGCTGGCGCCAGTTTCTCGAGTGCCGGATCGCCGCTGGTTCGCCTGGGTCTTGGTTTTCGGTTTTAGCCCCATACATGATAACCCCGCCGTTAGGAGCAGACGGCGGGTCAACTCTCTCATATTTCATATTTCTCATATTTGAGCTATTTGAGCAGCTCCCTCCTTTGCGGGCGCTAAATCTCCAATTCAATTGCCGTGGATTGGTTGGGGCCAAGGGCCAGTCCGCTGCGTCGGCCGAGAATCCGAAAGACTTTGATTTTGCGCTCTTTACCCTTCAGGGGCAACGGTCCCCAGGGTTCAACTTCGTAGCGATCGCCCAGGTACTGCAAGGTTTCTTCGGCCACTAAAATTCGACAGGGACCAGGTTGCCGGTGCTTGTCTACACTTTCAAGGCGGGAGGCCGTATTCACGCTATCCCCAATCACTCCGTACTCTAGGCGGTTCTTGCTCCCCAAACTGCCAACAACAATGGGCCCGGTGTAAATGCCAGCGCGCATCATCATCTGCGGTAGCCCCTGGGCCGCCCATTCACGGTTGAGTTCCTCCAGGAGGTTGCCCAGGGCTAAGGCGCAATCCACTGCATTCCGAGCATCAATAGCAATTCCTTCGCGACTCGTGCGCTGAATGGGAACTCCGAATACGGCCATAATGCCATCGCCGGTGAACTTGTTAATGACGCCGTGGTAGCGGTGCACCACATCGGCCACTTTTTCCAAATAGACATTGAGCCAGTTAAACAGCTCCTCCGGCTCCATTTGTTCAGAGATGGTACTGAACCCCTTTAAGTCGGTAAAAAGGAGCGTGGCAATCAGGCGCTGGCCGGGCAACTTGCCCTCCTTGAGGAGTTGATCGCGCCGTTCCCACATCGTTGCTGCAATTTCCGGGGAGATACTCTGGCCAAGGAGGCGCATCACCATTTGCTGTTGCCGTTTGGCTTGCTGGGCGGTATAGGTAATGACTCCCCCACTGGCAACCAGGAAGGTCAATGCGGGTGGGACCAGGGGAATCCACCCCGACTTAAGAAACAGGGCGTAGCCGGTGAGGAGTAGGGTCACTAATGCAATTCCCGCAGCGGTTGCCAGGGCTAAGGGATGGCGCACTCGCCAAGCCAAAATTGCACCGATCAATGCCCAAAGTACAGTCCAAAGGTGCTCAACACTTTTGGGCCAAAACCAAATAAGCGCCCGATTCCCCAAACCCGCGTCAATGAATTGCCCCACCATTTGGGCATGGATAAATACCCCCGCCATCCGCTGATTGTCCCGCTGGCCGGAACTAAAGGGCGTATAGAAAAAATCTTTGCCACTTTCGGCAACGTTGCCAATGAGAACCACGCGATCGCGAACCAACGCAGGAGCAACCCGCTCATTGAGGACATCCTCTAGGGGCACCCATGTCACTGCCCGCTGATCACCGCGATAATTGAGCATAATCTGATAGCCCGCTGTATCCGCCCCCACATAACCGCCATCATTGGGTTGCAGGGGAGTAAAAATGCTCGGTCCTAGCTGCATTACACTGGGATCGGCATCACTGGCCCGCGGCTCTATTCCTTCATCGGCCAGATACCGCAGGGCAAGGCGCAAGGAAAAGGAGTACAGGGTATTCCCCTGATCGTCTGGCAAAAACAACAAACTGCGACGGACAATGCCACCCGTGTCAACCACAATATCGTTAAACCCCACTTGATCCGCACTCAGGGCAGCGGGAGGACGAATCGTGGCGTTCATGGCATCCCCCAGCTTGGTGACGGCAAACAGGCGATCGGAACTTAGCCAAAGGCGGTTTAATGCCTCATGCCCCGGCGGTACAGCAAAGTCGCGGTAAATATCCAGACCAATTGCACGGGGTTGATGTTTGAGAAGGTTTTGCAGGGCTTGGGCGTAGATTTGATCCGGTAGCGACAGAGATCGGTAACGTTGAATATCGGCTTCGGTGACTGCCACCACCAATAGTCGCGGATCGGGGCCGGGCATGGGGCGCAATTGCATCAGGCGATCGTAGGCACCCAATTCCAACGGCTGGAGCCCACCCATTTGGCGAATGCCAATCACCACGGTGCTGGCCAGGGCACTGGCGCCAAGAATCAACCCCAGATCGGCAAAGGTGCGGCGGAAGTGGGACAATAGGGGCAGCATAGCTTTGCAGGCAAGCAAAGGATTTCCTTCATCCTATCGCTATGAAAAATTACTTGGTAGCGACACTCGGCGATCGCCTCCAGGCTGAGGCCGTTTACACCCAGCTTGAAAAGGACGGTTTCCCCATGGAAAAAGTAGCTCTCTTGGGGCGAGGCTACAAACAGTGGTCAGAGTTGGGACTGACGGATCCATTTCAAGTCGCCCGCCAGCAAATGCAACGGATGTTGATCTGGCTGGTTCCCTTTGGCTTCTTTGCCGGTTTTACCTTTAACCAAGCAACTCAAATTGACATCCTGCCGATGCTGGATCGCCTAAACAATAGTCTTTTGGGGGGCATCTTTGGGGCGATCGCCGGCGCTCTCGGTAGTCTCACCGTGGGCGGTGGCCTCCAAGTAGTCATTACGGGTAAGTCTGGCATCCCCTTTGAAAAGCGATTGCAGCGCGGCAAATACCTGATCTTGATTCAAGGGAGCGACAGCGAGATTCGCCGTGCCGAACGCCTGCTCAAGGTCCAACCCCTAGAAACCCTGCAAAGCTACACCCTCGACGAGTAGGGAATTATTTTCTCAAAACGCTCAAAACGGGAACGCCAACTCTCCCCCCTGATGTGGTATCTTAGAAAATTGCAGTGAAAGGGTCGGTGCCCGAGTGGTTAATGGGGGCGGACTGTAAATCCGTTGGCTACGCCTACGCTGGTTCGAATCCAGCCCGGCCCATCTGAACAAAAGCCAATCAATCAGTTAAGACGAGCCAATTAAGGCCCAAAGAAGTTCTAGCCTTGCGGCCCAACTCTGATTCAGTTAAGCCAAGGGAACCAAGGGAACCTCCACTGCCCCAATCTGCGGCCAATTGACCTCACCCAGGGGCAATGGTCCAAGGAATCGTCCCCGAAAGCGGCCCCTGGCTCAGTTTCCCTCCCAAACTGCGCTAGGATTGTAACGGTTTGTCACACTCCTCAATTTTATATTAGGAAATTTTCAAGAAGAACCTATGAGTCTGCCGATTCGTAATGTTGCCATTATTGCCCACGTTGACCACGGCAAAACCACCCTGGTGGATGCCCTACTGCGCCAGTCGGGTACCTTTCGCGAAGGGGAAGATATTCCCGAGTGCGTCATGGACTCCAATGATCTGGAGCGCGAGCGCGGCATTACGATTCTGGCCAAGAATACAGCGGTTCGCTACAAAGACTTGACCATTAACATTGTTGACACCCCCGGCCACGCCGATTTTGGCGGTGAAGTGGAGCGCGTCCTCGGCATGGTGGAGGGCTGTTTGCTAATTGTGGATGCCAACGAAGGGCCAATGCCCCAAACGCGGTTTGTCCTAAGAAAAGCCCTTGAGAAAGGTCTGCGACCCATTGTGGTGGTGAATAAAATTGATCGGCCCCAGGCGGAACCCTATAAGGCTATTGATAAGGTGTTGGACCTATTCATTGAGCTAGGGGCAGATGACGATCAGTGTGAGTTTCCTTATCTTTTTGCTTCGGGCTTGGGGGGCTACGCAAAAACAGATCTAGACGAGGAGGGCAAGGATATGCAGCCCCTCTTTGAAGCCATTGTCCGCCACATTCCACCGCCAGTGGGCAATCCCGATGCGCCGCTGCAACTTCAGGTGACAACCTTAGATTATTCGGAATACCTAGGGCGGATTGTCATTGGCAAGATTCACAATGGCACCATCCAAGTGGGGCAGCAGGCAGCCTTGGTCAAGGAGAATGGCCAAATTGTCAAGGCAAAAATTACCAAACTCTTGGGCTTTGAGGGACTCAAGCGAATTGAACTGGACACAGCCAGTGCGGGCAATATTGTGGCGATCGCGGGCTTTAGTGATGCCAACATTGGCGAAACCGTTACCGACCCCAACAACCCCCAAGCCCTACCCCTGATTAAGGTGGATGAACCGACCTTGCAAATGACCTTTGCTGTCAACGACTCCCCCTTTGCTGGTCAGGAGGGAACCTTTGTGACCTCGCGGCAGTTGCGCGATCGCCTGTTTCGGGAACTGGAGACCAACGTGGCCCTGCGGGTCGAAGAAACCGACTCCCCCGATCGCTTTGCCGTTTCTGGTCGGGGTGAATTGCACCTTGGTATCCTCATTGAAACGATGCGCCGTGAAGGCTACGAATTCCAAGTGTCGCAGCCACAGGTGATCTACCGTGAAGTCAATGGCCAGCCCTGCGAACCCTATGAATGCTTAGTGCTCGACGTTCCCGATGAAGCCGTTGGCGGCTGTATTGAGCGCCTCGGCCAGCGACGCGGTGAAATGCAGGATATGCAGGTGGGGGGCAATGGTCGGACCCAACTGGAGTTTGTAATTCCAGCGCGGGGTCTCATTGGTTTCCGGGGCGAGTTTATGCGCCTGACGCGCGGCGAAGGGATTATGAACCACAGCTTTTTGGACTATCGTCCCCTCGCTGGCGAGATCAGCACCCGCCGCAATGGCGTCTTAATTGCCTTTGAGGAGGGCACAGCCACCTTCTATGCCCTAAAGAACGCCGAAGATCGCGGTGTCTTTTTCATTACCCCTGGCACCAAAGTCTATAGGGGCATGATTGTCGGTGAGCACAACCGTCCCCAAGACCTTGAAATTAATGTCTGCAAAACCAAACAACTCACCAACTTCCGCTCCTCAACGGGGGATGAACTGGTGCAACTGCAATCCCCCGTGGAAATGAGCCTAGAGCGGGCCCTGGAGTACATTGGCCCCGATGAGCTGGTGGAGGTAACGCCCCAATCGATTCGACTGCGGAAAATGAGCAGGAAGCTGGCACGCCGCTAATGCTCACGAATGCTTTTTTTGCCCTCTCACTGTTTCCCTATTTGGGGTTTTTGTACTTCATGACCCGCAACCCCCACACCCCCCGTTTAGCCCTCATTGGCTTTTATGGGACCCTGGTCTTTGTTGCCGTCACAATTCCAGCGGGCCTCTATGCCCAAAGGGTCTATGGCACAACCCTCGCCAATGTAGATAGCTTGCATGGGGGGGCAGAGTTTTTTCTGACATTGGCCAATATCCTGATTGCCTTGGGCTTTCGCCGCGCCCTCAAGGAATCGTCGTAGTTCACTGTGGTTCACCTATTGCCAGCGGCATAACCAGAGGAAGCGAAGCCAACTGCGCAGGAGCGCCAAGCCCGCCAGTGCCGCTACTGTAAAGAGGGCGATCGCTCCTCCTAGGGCTTTGGCTGACCACAACATTGCCCCCGCCAAGAGGGTAAAACCCGCCACCCCCAGATAAACCAAACAGATCAACAACCTCTCAATTCGCCGCAGTTGCCGCTCCATCGTCGGATGACGCACAGAGACTTGTAGTTCGCCGCGAGCCAGGCGATCCTCTAACTGTTGCAGCCGCACTTCAACCCGACTGGGCTGATGTAGTCGCTGGTTGATTAGGGTTTGGGTTTGACGAATCAATTCTCGCCAGCCCGGCCGTGAATGACGCATCAATTCCTGAACAAAGGGTTGGGCAGCGGCACTCAGGTTGTACTCAGGGTCTAGGCTGCGGGCAATGCCATCGAGGGTGGTGAGGGACTTGAGAATGTAGGTCATCTTTGCCGGTAGGCGAAAGGGTTGCTGCTCAAAAAGGGCATAGACATCCTGTTGCAGTTCTCTAAAGGCGGCTAAATCCACCGGCCGTTCAGTAAATCGATCTAGAATCAATTGCATGATGCGCTGTAGGGGTCTTTTGTCGGCCACCGGTATCAAGAGTCCCAGTTCCATCAAGGCAGCAATCACGCGATCGCTATCCTTTTGCAGCACGGCAAAAAATGTTTGCACCATCTGCTGCTGATTCAGGGCGGGCACCTCCGTCATCATGCCGTAGTCATAGAAGATGAGATCACCCTCTTTGGTCACGGCCAAGTTCCCCGGATGCGGATCAGCGTGGAAGAAGCCATCAAGCAATAACTGCTTGAGATAGCAACAAATTCCCCGCTGGTTAATCATCCGTGGATTCAAGCCAAAGGCTTCCAGGGCGGCGCGGTTGTCCACACGAATGCCGGGGAGATATTCCATCGTCAAGACATAGCGGCAGGTATGGCTCCAATAGACTTTAGGGACGCGGATGTGGGGATCTTGGGCAAAGTTGGCACGGAAGCGATCGGCATTTTGCCCCTCTTGAACATAATCAATTTCCCGCAACAAAATACTAAAGAATTCCTCATAAATCTCCTGAAGGGTATAGGGACGAAGAAAAGGCAGCCAGCGATCGGCCCAACGAATCAGCGCCCCAATGGCCAGATAGTCTAGATACAGTTGCGCCTCTAGGTGGGGACGCTGGACCTTCACTACCACCTTTTCGCCACTGTGGAAGGTGGCGCGGTGAACTTGACCGAGACTGGCGGCAGCAAGGGGTTTTGGATCAAATGTGGCGTAGAGATCCCCAAGGGGTTGCCCCAAGTGTTGCTCAATGAGGGCGATCGCCCGCCGTGAGTCAAAGGGTGGCACCTGATCCTGTAGTTGCCTCAGGGCCTCAATATAGGCGGGAGGCAGCAGATCAAAGCGCGTCGAGAGAAACTGACCAATTTTAATAAACGTCGGTCCCAAGACCAATAATTGCTGGACCAGCCAACGGGCCCGTTGCGATTGGGCGCGATCGCTCCGCCGCCGCCAAGTATAGTCCCACAGCAGTTGACTGCCAAAGCGCCCCAAAACCCCCACAATTTGGCCGATACGGCGCAACAGCAGCCAGCGACTGGGACGATAGGTAGTAAAGACAGCACCCCCCATGGAGCGGCAATCCCAAGAAAGCGGCCAACCTCAACAATACCGCCTTTTCCATGGACATAGAGACCGGAGCGACCCGCCTTTCGCTGATTCCCTGGCACTGTGTCTATGATGAAAGTAGAATCTTGATTGGAATTAATTATGGCGACTACACGTCAGTTTAGTAGCTTTACGGATCTCCTAGCCACAACGGATAAGCCCCTCTTGGTTGACTTTTATGCCGACTGGTGTGGCCCTTGCCGAATGATGGCTCCTATTTTAGAGCAGATCAAGAAACAGTTGAAATCAGAGGTCGAGGTGGTCAAAATTGACTCTGAGCGCTATCCTCAACTGTCGAGTCAATACCACGTTCAGGCCCTGCCGACACTGATTCTCTTCCACCGCGGCCGCGAGGTGCAGCGCTGGGAAGGGGTGCAGCCGCCAGAAGTGCTGATTGACGCCATTCGCCGCCTGTAAAATTCTTTGCAAGAAACGGCTTTGAGGAATCAGTCAGGGTTGGCCGATATTAGCTATTGGACATTGCTTGTACCACCGTTGGCAGGGGGGGTCATCGGCTACTTTACGAATGATTTAGCAATTACAATGCTCTTTCGGCCCTACAAGCCAGTTTATGTAGGCGGCAAGCAACTCCCCTTTACTCCTGGTCTCATTCCCCGCAATCAGGAGCGGCTGGCCCGTCGCATTGCCGATGCGATTTTGGGTTCCCTCTTAACGCCAGAGGAGCTGCAAAACTTAGCGCGGCGTCTGTTGCAAGTACAACGGGTGAAGGCGGTCATCCATTGGCTCCTCCAAACAAGTCTTAACCAAATTCAGGCTCAAAGTGAACAGCGATCGGCCCAAGTTTTGGCGAATATTCTGCGGGATTTTTTTGGCAGTGCCTTGCCCCGTTTGATTAAGGTGTGGTCGCGGCGGGACGATTTTTTGGAGGCGCAACTCAATCAATTGTTTGATCAGGTATTAGTGGAGCTGCAACTGAATGATGAACAGGCGGAGAAACTAGCGGATTGGCTGCTGTCGGTCATGCTGCCCCCCGATCGCCTGCGACTGGCGATTATTGACTTTCTCACCGATCGCACGATTAATGTCCTCGATCAAGAACTACGCCAAAATACCAGTGGCACCTACTGGGTCCTGGCCAATCTTGTGGGAGTGCGCAATACTTTGATTCGTCTGCGGGAGTATTGTCTCAATGAACGGGAGGCCTGTAACCGCCGTCTCGGAGACTTGATTACAGCATTGGCACTGCGGCAACGCTTGGTAGAAGCCCTGCAAAATATCACCCTGCAAAGTTTGCCCCTCGGCACGGTGCGGGAGCTACGGCAACTGTTTCGGCAGACGGTGCGCAGTTATATCCAAGAGCAGGGCTCTAGCGTCATTGAAACGGTCAGTCAAACGGTGGAGTGGGAAACGATTTCCCTGAGTATTTTGCGGCGACTGCGGGATTCGGCCAGTCTGGGGGCCTCCTTGGAAGTGGTCAGCGATGAGTTGGCCTTGGTGCTCGATCGCTATCTGGAACGGGATATGGAACTGATCATTGAGCGGGCCATTCCGATTTTGGATTTAGATCGGGTGATTGTGGATCGGGTTAAGGCCACCTCACCAGAAAATCTCGAACTAGCAATTCAGGGCATTGTTCGCAGTGAGTTGCAAGCGATTGTCCGCTTGGGGGGCATTCTTGGCTTTTTAATTGGGGTGGTCCAGGCGGGCTTTTTGTACTGGCAAAGTCTGCAAGTGCCCTAAATTGGCACTTTGACTTCAGATTCACCCACCAACTGGCGCAGGTTTTGGCAGCGAATCAGTTCAGTGACATCAAGAACGGGACGGCGTTCTAACTCTGCCACCTGAAAAATACCTGAAAGGAGCGCTTTGGCGGCCTCTTGTTCGCTGTAGCCGCGCCGTTGAGCCAAGAGCAGGGCCTGGCGATCGGCTGCCACTTCCACGGGAATCCCCCGCGTATTTTGCCACACTTGCAGCCCCGCAAAGGTAGTTAGCCCCCCCGCCACCAAAATACCAATGGGGTCTGCTTGGATGACCTGCAAGACGGTACCCAGTAAGCCGGCCACCGTGAGCCCTTGGTAGAGGTCAAGTTTAATCAAACCCGTGGTGTTAAACCAAGCCACTGCCCGCAGCAGTAACAGATCGCGCTCTCGGGTGTCGAGATGCTGCCACAGGCGAAAGTTAATTTCAATCGGGCGATCGCCCCAAGGGAGAGGGGGCTGATAGCGCAGGACCTGGCTTTGTTGTGGTCGAGAAACCAGCTTACAGCGCATCCGGGCCGACGCCGGCATTAGATCAAGCAGACGACGAATCTCAGCTTCTGGGGTCATAGGAATAGTGATGCAATCAATGCTCTGCCCCTAGTCTGCCATTGCTGTACGTTTCCGGCAATCTAGCAGATTCCTTAGAATAAAGGGGCATGTCTTTTTTGTGTCCAAATCAAAATGGTGATGACATCGGCCTTTGCCCCCTCAGAACAGTCGCTGGTTGCTTCTGCTCAGGAGCTGCCCGCCGTGGATGTGGCGATTGTGGGTGCCGGGATTGTGGGTCTGAGTCTGGCCTGTGCGCTACGCAACAGTGGCCTAGCGATCGCCCTCATTGAGGCAACTCCCTACAGGCGGGAAAACACCAGGGGTCAAGCCTACGCCCTCCACCAAGGGTCTCGCTACTTCTTTGAGGGAATAGGGGTGTGGGATAAGCTCATGCCCCATGTGCAGCCCTTTGAGGTGGTACAGCTGTCCGATGCTGATTGCCCGTTGATGGTTGACTTTTATCCCCAGGATTTGGGCACAGCGGCAGTTGGCTATGTTGCTGAACATGCAGCGATCGCCGAGACCCTTCAGGGCATTTTAGAGTCTGCCAGCAATGTCACACTCTACTGCCCGTGGCGGGTAGTGACCAACGAAGTGCAGGGCGATCGCGCTCAGTTGACCCTCGTTTCTGGTGACCCTACCGAAGCCAAGGTGGCTCACTTGGCAGCCCGTTTAGTGGTCGCCGCAGATGGTGGCAAGTCTCCCCTACGGCAGCAGATGGGCATTGAACCCAAGGGATGGAAATATCCTCAGTCCTGTGTGGTTGCCACCCTCGATGTTGCCCATCCCCAACCTGTGATGGCCTATGAGCGCTTTTGGCCGACGGGACCCATGGGGGTATTACCGCTACCGGAAAATCGCTATCGCGTGGTTTGGACCTTACCCCACCCAGAGGCGGAAGCCGTTGCCGCCCTCGACGATCGCGCCTTTCTTGCCAAACTGCAGCCCTATCTTGATCCCCAGATGGGAGAGATTACGGCTGTGAGCGATCGCTTTGTCTTTCCAGCCCAATTCATGCAAGTCAACTCCTACGCGGCGGATCGCTTTGTGGTCATTGGCGATGCAGCCCACCGCTGCCATCCCGTGGGGGGACAAGGACTCAATTTGGGACTGCGGGATGTGTGGAATCTGGCACAGCAGATTTTGGCTACCCCCCTTGAGGAAATTGGCGATCGCCACCACCTCATGCAATTTCACCGCCAACGCTGGTGGCAAAATCTCCTGACCCTTGCTTTCACCGACTTCCTTAACCGCCTGTTTTCCAATACATGGTGGCCTTTGGTGGCGGGGCGCCGCTGCGGGCTGTGGCTGTTGCGAACCGTTTCCCCCCTCAAGCGTCTGGTGCTACGGTTTATGGCAGGTCTCCTACTCCCCCTGCCGACCAATTGTCAATTCCCCAGAAGGCGTTAAAACTTTCTACGCAAGTCTCTCCAGTGCCAGCACTCTTGTAGGATCAATTTGACAGAGAAACCAACTGCTTGGGAGACAGGGATGGCTGCTACGGATGATCTAGAGAAAATTCGCCGCCAGTTCGACTATGGTCCCTATCCCCGTGTGGCCATTGACAAAACTCCCAAGGATGACCCCAACGTTCTTTTTGTCCACGATTTAGTGACCCCCTTTTATCTGCGGGATCATCGGGTACCAGAGACCAAGGGTAAGCGGATTCTCGATGCCGGCTGTGGCACGGGCTATAAGTCCTTAGTGCTGGCGATCGCCAACCCCGGCGCGGAAATTGTGGGTATTGATCTATCCCCTGAATCTGTGAAGTTGGCGGCGGAGCGGCTCAAGTTCCATCACGTTGATAACGTTTACTTTGAGGCGCGCTCGATTTTGGATTTGCCCAGTTGGGGCGAGCAATTTGACTACATCAATTGCGATGAGGTGCTGTATCTGTTGCCCGACCCCATCGAGGGCCTCAAGGCGCTCAAAAGTGTCCTCAAGCCCGATGGTATTTTGCGCGCCAACCTCCATAGTGCGCTGCAACGCTTCCCCTTCTTTCGGGCCCAAAATCTCTTTAAGCTGATGGGCTTGATGGACGAGAATCCCGAAGAAATGGAAATGGATATCGTCCGCGAGATCATGAAAGAACTCAAGGATGGTGTGGACCTCAAAGCCCGCACCTGGCACCCCCACTACGAACAGCAAGAGAGCAATGAGACCCTCTTGGCAAATCATCTCCTGGTGGCAGATAAAGGCAGCACCATGCCCCAACTGTTTCAATACCTAGCGGCGGCGGGTTTGGAATTTATTTCCATGGTCAACTGGCGCCACTGGAATCTGGTGGATCTCTTCAAAGACCCAGACAACCTGCCCACCTTTTTGGCCTTGAGCCTACCGGATGTGCCGCAGTCCGTGCAGTTGGAGATGTATGAGCTGCTGCATCCAGTGCATCGCCTCTTGGATTTTTGGTGTAGTCCGCAACCCCGTGCCACCGTAGCCGACTTGGGGGAATGGTCTGAGGAGCAGTGGGATCAAAGTACGGTTCATCTACATCCGCAACTGTGTACGGAGGCAATCAAGGAAAAATGGCTGGGGTACCTCAATGATCGGATGATTGTTGATCTGGGTACATTTATGTCCTTCCCAAGTCCCACCCCTGTCTATGTGGATGCCCTCGGTCTGGCAACCCTATTGCCCCTGTTTGATCACCCCTTGGCGTTTCCAGACTTGTGCGATCGCTATCAACGCTTAGCACCCCTTGACCCCGTCACACTTGAACCCCTTGAACCAAGGGTGGCACGGCAACAACTGCAAGCCCTCTTGAGCCGCTTGGAAGTCAATTTGTTTGTTCTCGTCAGCCTACCCTAGGCCAATCCAGGCCAGAACTTGGGCAAGCGCCAATCCCAAATAGTTGGCGATCGCGTATCCCAGCAATCCCAACGTCATCCCTACACCCAGCAGTTGGGGCTGATGCCGACCAGTGGCTTGGGCAACGGCGGTGGTCGGTCCGCCAATGGCCGCTTGGGAGGCAAGAGCCAACAGTTCTACATCCAACTTCAGGAGGACCCCAAGGCCAAAGGTGACGAGACCATGGGTAAAGACAATCACAGTGGTAAAGAGAATCATTTCCATTCCCACCGGAATTAGGGATGGCACATGGGTACCAGCACCAATCACCGTAAAAAAAAGATTCAGGCCAAACATCCCCAAAGCACCTGTGCCCCGCAGATAGCGCATCCACTGAAATTGCGCCAATGCCAAGCTGAGGGTGGTGAGCCAGACAATGGTGGGAATGAGCGGCCAAAACTGATGCAGTGCCCTTGACAGTACCAAGACAGCCACGGCCATGCTGAGGAGAATCGCTAAATCGAGGGGAGCGATCGCCGAAGCGGTGGGTAGGGAGGTTACGGTAACCGCTTCCCCCTCCTCCTGGGGTGGATAAAAGCGGGCCAACAGCGAAGGCAGACTCAGGGTGGTTGCCAGCCAAATAGCCGTGAGCAGGTTATCTGCTGTCGTGGCCGCACTAAAGAGCAAATCCGAAAGCTTAAGGGCACGCCCAACCCCCACAAAGTTAAGGCTGCCGCCAATATAGCTGGCTGCCAAACTTCCCGCCAAGCGGGGGGTATCCGCCAAAAACCGACTATGGAACAGTACACTGGCAAGGAGCGCACCCACCAAGGTTCCAAAACTGGCAAGGCCAAAGGCCAACAGGGCCGATCGCCCCAAGCGCCGCACATCCTGTAAATTCACCAGCAGCAGTAGCCAGACAATCGCCAAGGAGGTAATGGTGTCGTAGATCGTGTCGTAGACGGCAGATTGCTGGGGGATAATACCAACATTGGCACAGATCGCCGCCAAAATCAAAATGATCAGCGAAGACCCCAACCGTGCTGCCCAGCGAAAGCGATGCTCTAGCCATAGTCCTAGAGCCGTCAGTGTCAATAGAATGCCCCAAAGGATCAAGGATTCATCCATGGGGCGTCAATTCTGGTAGCCGCTGTCCCAAGCGGGTGGGTTGCTCATAGACCCGCCGCAGGGTATTCACATCCCGCTGCGAAATCGGGGGCGGATCCGCCACCTGGGCAAAATAGAGGGCATCCGTGGGTAGGGGGCTATGACCCCAAATGCCAAGGGCATGACCCAGTTCATGGCGCAGCGCCGCCAGGACAAACTTAGGGGCCTGGGTAGGACGCACCACCACCCGGCAGCGATGGCGCAGCACCCCTTGGCTATCCACAAAGAGTTCATAGGTGGTTTCGGCGGAGCGGACGCGCCGCTTGTTTTGATCCGTGGGTCGTTGAGAAAGAAGACGGATGTCAGCGGGACGGCTGGGATCAACAATTTCTAAGGGCAAATAGGCTGACCACTCCGCTACTGCCTGTGCCGCGGCTGCTTGCCAGACATGGTTCGGATCCCACTGGGGGGGTTCAATGGCAACGGTAACTGGGAACTGAGTCCACAGTAAATAGCCCACTTCCACCGGTTGGACGTTATCAAAATAATCTTCGCCTTTCCTAGGAATCTCAGCTAGGGAGGGGGGCAACGGATAGTGAACCGCTGGTGGTAATTGGATATTCTGGCGCCTCAGGTTTGGGGTGCCCGCCAAGGACTGCCAATTGCCTTGGGTACCGCCCAACATCAGTCCTAGGGCAACCATACACACCAAGAACCACCACCAACGCTTCATACTGGCTCCTCCTTGCTCCTCAACAGGTTGGCACAAAGGGCCAGCCCGGAAATTGCCAGAGAATCATGGGAATCGCCACCGTCCAGAAAAAGGCATTGAGCAAGGCAATTTGACCCGCCAGATTCATGGGTAAATGTAACCACCCCTGCAACACCCAGCGATCCAAGGGCAAGACCAACAGCCACATGAAACAGACGATGGCCATTCCACCCCAAAAGATTGGCCAGCGGGTGTTGCGATTGAAGCTTTCAAAAAAGGTTTGACCCACCAGTTCCTCAAGAAGGGCGACGGGAGCGGAGCGGTATTGCCCACCCGTGGCTGCGGTGGCCGCAGCCAGTTCTGGAGCATGATCACCCACGACAATGGCATTGATTCTCACCCGTTGCTGACGGGCATTGGCAACCACACCCGCGTCCACAGGGGCTGCACCATCGGTAATGAGGAGCACTTCGCGGCAGCGATTGGGCACCTGTTGCAGTTGTTGGGTGGCCATGGCGATCGCCCCCGCCAGATTTTTGGCCGTCGGATCCACCTGCGCTAACAAATCACTGCGATTGAGGGCTTGATCGAGTTGGGTGAGGAGCAGATCGCTATTGGTCTCAAACCGGGGCGTAAGAAACACTACATTGCGGCCAAAGCCCTGGATCATGACTTCATTGGGGTTGGTGAGATGCCGTTGGTTGCGTTGTAAGTAGAGCTTGGCCGCGAGCACCTGTTGGGCCATGACAGTTTGTGGTTGATTAAATTGCAATGGATTATTGCCAAACGTACTGCCGCTGAGATCAAGGGAGAGAACAACGGCAACACTGGGGCGTCCCCAATTCAACAGCGAAAAGAGCAGCGCCAGGAGGAGACAGCTTATTAAGAGAAGGAGGGGAATCTGAAAAAGAGGGTAATACCACAGTGGTCGCCGACGGGTCATAGCTCACCTAGGGCAAGGTACCGCTAAAGACGGCAAGGGCAGGTCCGGTCATATACAGATGTTGGCTAGGCAAATCCCAGCGAATCTGGAGATCGCCCCCTGGCAGTTCAACCGTGGCTTGGGCTTGATCGCCCCCAGGACTCAGGCAACCAGTCAAAACAGCAGCGACTAGGGTGGCACAGGCTCCCGTTCCACAGGCAAGGGTCATACCGGCTCCCCGTTCCCAGACGCGCATCCGCAGGCGATCGCTTCCTAGGACTTGCACAAACTCAGTATTGGTGCGCTGCGGGAAGGCTGGGTGATGCTCAAACTGGGGACCAATCACAGCTAAATCCAGGGCAGCTACATCCTCCACAAAGGTGACACAGTGGGGATTGCCCATACTCACGCATGTCACCAACCACTGGCGATCGCCCACCGTGAGGGGGACATCAATCACTTTTTGATCTGCAGCTGCCAAGGTGGTGGGAATCTGCTGCGCCAAAAGTTGGGGTTTGCCCATATCCACCGTGACCTGACCATCCGCTTGTACCTCCGGTACGATGAGGCCGGCAAGGGTGTCAATGCGGTAGCGCACAATTTCACCGCCAGAGCGACCCTCAAGGGCAAAAATGAACTTGGCCAAACAGCGAATGCCATTGCCGCACATTTCCGCCACTGAGCCATCAGCATTGTACATCCGCATGCGGTAATCACTTTCCCCAGTTCCCTGCAGTAAAAAAATGACACCATCGGCACCGACCCCAAAGTGGCGATCGCACCAGTATTGGGCTTGTTCCGGGGTTAAGAGCAGCTCTTCCTGATGGCGATTATCAATGAGGAGGAAATCGTTACCTAATCCTTGGTACTTCTGAAAAAATAGGCTCATAGAATTGAAAAAGTAAGGGAGGGGAAACCAATGACAGATGAATTTGACACGGCACTGCCTAGCATTCGCCAAGTACAGACCTTCATTAAAGATAGCACCGAGGTTGAAGTCAAGCTCAGCACCAGCGATCTTGTGGTTGGTAAAGTGCGCTGGCAGGATACGAATTGCCTCTGCGTTGTCGATCACTATGATCAACCCACAATTATTTGGAAGCAGGCCATTGTCTTTATTAAACCGAAGCTAGCCTAAGGGCCACAGTTGCAGTGCCACTGCCAAAGCCTCTTGATAGACCATCTGCCAAGGGTGCTGATGTTGACGAGCAAGGGCGGCACAGTCTTCGTATTCCGGCTGGACATTGATCCGCTTTCCTTGGTGCTCCGCTACTTTCACCCGCACTTTGCCAAAGGGGGTTGGGATTTCCTGCATTTGCCGCTCTAGAATATAGCGCTCCTGTACCTGACGCCGTAGCCCCAGGGTTGTGGTTTCACGGAAGAGCGTCTGCACACAGGCGGCCTCAGCACTAGGGGGACACAGTACCGTCACCAACACCCCCAAGCGCGATTTTTTCATCGTTATCGGCTGACAAAAGACCTCAATGGCCCCGACGGCATAGAGTTGTTCGCAGGCATAGCTAAGGGCTTGGGGGGGCATGTCATCCAGTTGGGTTTGCAGTTCCACAACTGTTTTTGCGGTTCCTGTTTCTGCTGAATTCAGCGGCGTTCCCAACCAGAGCCGCAGTAGATTGGGTAGGGGCAGCTCTTGAGTACCGGCGCCCAAGCCCACCCGTTTCAATGTCATTGCTGGCGGCGCACCAAATCCCTCACTGAGGGCACAAACAAGAGCAGCTCCCGTAGGCGTGACTAATTCTTTTTCAATGCCGTTGCTGTAGAGGGGCACTTGATAGCTTTGGTACAGTTGCAAAACAGCGGGAACAGGAACTGGCAGTTGACCATGGGCCGCTTTGACCATTCCGCCCCCAGTGGGTAGAGCCGAGCAGTAAATGTGACTCACATCGAGGTAATCCAACCCCAAGCAGGTGCCGACAATATCCACCAGGGCGTCCACCGCCCCCACTTCATGGAAGTGCACTTTTTCGGGCGCAATGCCGTGCACGGCACCCTCAGCAATGGCCAAGGCTTCAAAAACCTTAAGACTCCAGTCGCGGGCGCGATCGGGGAGATGGGCGGCCCGGATTTGGTCGGCAATCTCCGGCCAATGGCGATGGTGATGGGACTCGCGATCGCGCAGATGTACCTGTGCTTTTAACCCCCGCTGTCCCTTGCGCTGTACCGTTTCTGTAGTCAACTCAAACTCATCGGCAATCCCTAACTTTGCTAATTGGCTTTGGAGATAGTCAAGGGGAACCCCCAGATCAAGGAGGGCACCTAAGCACATATCCCCAGCCACACCAGCAGGGCAATCAAAATAGGCAACAGTCATGGCAGATTACAGGCGCAGCACTAAGGGATATGGTAACAAGGGACAATTGATTGATATGCTGCCTATTCTTATCCCACTTTTGCTTTTGCAGAGTCTGTTGCTGCCCCCTCTGACCAAATCAACTGTTGATACACCATTGGGGGGGCTGCCATTGGTAGCGCCTCAAGTTAATGCGATCGCCCCCCTCAAAGATAATCCCCTCTACCTCTAGGCGCCAGCGCTGCAATTCATCTGTCCCGCGGCGTTGGGGCCCATAGGAAATTTTGCCTTGAGCATTGACCACGCGGTGCCATGGAATGTCAGAATGGGGTGCCACCCGATAGAGGGCATAGCCCACATAGCGCCCATGGCGAGGCCAGCCACACAGGGCGGCAACTTGGCCATAGGTAGCCACACGCCCTAGGGGGATTTGCTGCACTAGCCAATAAATTTTTTGTTGAAACGTTAGTGCCCCTGTGTCCATCTTCATAGGACTTTATACTTTTTTTATACTTGCTTGTTTTTATGCTTGTCGGTCAGAGTCAGCCCTTCTAAATCCGTATTTCTACGGAAGCAAGCCTCAAAACGACCCACCTAGATTAAACATTAAGGGTAGTAACAGGATTACTAAGTTCAATTAAGAACAACTGCCCCCAAAAAGATAGATCGGTCATGATCTAAGCAGCAGCAATGCGGAGGCAGGGGAGGGTGGAATTCGTAGCTTGTTTTGAACCATTACGTATGTCTCATCTAATTGCTTTTTGCTCAATGATTGCTTCTATGCCTTTTTGACTTGACTTTTCCAGTGTCTTTGTCAATATTCCTGACGCTATTGGATGGAGTCCCCTATGACCATGACCAGTTCCCGACCCCAAGCCGCCGCTGGCGATCGCTACGGTGTTCACCATCTCCTGCGCAAAAAATACCCGAAACGCCACCATCACTATGCTTTTTGGGACTTCTTTCACTTCGATAGCGATAGCGGTACCTACACGGATTGGAACAATGCCCGCAACCTCCTAGTGACCGAAGATTTTATCATTGGTCTCATTGAAGGTCTGGAAGAGGAAGTGGGACCTGCTTCCAGCGTGGTTATGTACAAAATTGGCCAAGAATGGGGCCGGCGCGATGCCCAGTTTTTTGCAGAGTGGTTTCCCAGTGAATATGGCTATGAGCAGGGGATCAAGCAAATGCGGCTTCCCTATGTCCTCGAAGCGTGGTGGTGGCCCTGCACGACCCAAGGCTGGGGGAACTGGGAAGTGGATCTCAGCGAGCAAAAACACGGCTTCATGTTCATCAATATCTTTGATTCGGCAGTGGCGCGCACCCTAGGCGACGTGGGACGGCCAGTTTGCCACCTCTATGCAGGACTGTTTGCTGGTTTCTTTAGTGGCTTGGTTCAAAAAGAACTCGGTTGTATTGAAATCCAGTGCTACGCCATGGGCGAAACCTACTGCAAATTTGTCTTGGGCAGGCAGGATCGCATTGACGCGGTTGCCTTTTGGCAGAACGAAGGCGCCTCCGCCAAAGATATCGAAAAACGGCTCCGCAGTGGAGAATTGGTTTATGGGGAACCTAAACGATAGTTGGCAGCAGCAAACCGTTGCGGCATTCTTTGAGGAGCTGAACTGGCTCGGCTTGATCCGCCAGCAGCCAGTGACAGAAACGGTGGTTCTCAACTGGCAATCACTGAAGGTGGGAGAATTTTGGCAGCGCGTCAATTGGCTAGGTCTTGAGGTGAAAGGGGCGATCGCCCCCCCTAGCCCCCAGCAATGGCCGAACTACCGCGTTAGGGACTTCTTTGGGCGCATGAATTGGGAAGGGGTAGGCGTGATCTTGCCCACCGCCTCGCCGGTCGCCGCCGCGGAAATGACACCGCCGCCTACCCTAGCCAGCTCTTGGGCTGCTTGGTCAGTTGAAACCTTTTTCCGCCAACTCAACTGGGAGGGCCATCGCGATCAAACCATCTCCCTAGAGCCAAGTTTGTCCCTGTGGCACCTATCAGTCAAAGACTTCTGTGCCAGTCTGCCTTGGGCAGGCCAGCCCCTGATCGCCCAAGTGAGTAAGGTGGCAGAACCGCCCCCTGTCCCCGTAGAGCCCGAAGTCACCCTCTCACACTTAGCAAACCTGTTTTAGGAGACCCCTATGCACACCGAATTGCTGAATCTCTACTACAAAGCTGAAGAAAATTACCTCAGCAATGTGGACATCAAAGTCTTTCGCCACCACATCGAGTCGCTTCAGCAGCGGTTGAGCACCTATGAATTTCTGCGGGATCATGAAATTGCAATCTTCCAGCCAGTAGCTGACGCCCTGCAAAAGAAATATCCCACCGAACCCCCCCAAACCCTTGAGCAGGTGTTGCGGCAGGCGATCGCCCTCCTGCGCTATGCTGCCATGGCCATGCTCCTCAATAATCCAGAGTTTTTGCAGCACCGGCTCCTCGAATGGCTCACGGAAGTGGTCAAGGCCCACCAAACCCAAACCCTATGGAGCAGTTGCCATGAGCTTCTCAGTGCCCGCCTCAAGGAAATGCTCACTGACGCTCAGCAGGACTTGATTTTGCCGCTATTGGATCAGGCGCAAGCGACCCTTGTGGGCGTGCCAGCGGTGGTCTCTGTCCACGCCTAGATGACTGTTGAAATTGTTTGTCAGGCCTACGAATGAGGATGTCCTATGATCTCCGTTGCTGATTTGGTCAAAGATGCCGCCATCCCCGGCAATTACTACGCTGCCGATGCCTATGTGCAGGGGGATTTTGAAACCGGTCTCATTGAAAACCGCAAAGGTGCCCGTCTGATTGCCCTGCCGGATATTTTGCTGCAAGCCATCTATGCGGGCCTCCATCAAGAAGTAGGGCAGGCCTCTGGGGTTGTGCTTTTTAACTGTGGTCGCTGGTGGGGCAAAAACTTTTATCGCCGCTTTGTGGCTGAGGTGAGCGAGTACTATGGCCGTCCCCTTGCGGAGATGGAAATGGTGGAGTTTCTCCAATGCCTCAAGGAATGCTGGAAGACCCACGGTTGGGGCAGGATTGATCTCGATGTCAGCTTTTACCAGCAGGGCTTTTTGGTGGTGAAAACGTGGGACTCTCCCTTTGCGGCGGCAGCTCCCCAAAATACGGGCCAGCCCCAATGCGCTGCGGAAGCAGGGATTTTAGAATCCTTCTTTAGCCAATTGACCGGTCGCGATCTCCACTGTGTGCAAACCGCCTGTGAAACCCTAGGAGCAGCCAATAATTGCTTTGTTTTGGGGTTGCGCGAGCGCGTTGAACCGGCCAAGGCTTGGCTCCAGGAAGGACAGGGTCATGACACAATTATGGAGCGGCTATGTCGTGCTCAGGCCCCTTGAGTATGATCCTAAAGTAACTCCCTATGCGTCATTAATAATGTAAGGAGAAAAGAGCAGTGGCCAAAGTTGTCAAGCTTGAACCCATCTCGCGGGAAACCACGGTTAACACCAACGACAATTTGCTGTCTGCTCTATTGGACTCTGAACTCCATGTGCTCAAGGAGTGTGGCGGGCGCGGAATGTGTGCTACCTGCCATGTCTATATCAAAGAGGGGATGGAGAGCCTTTCCCCGATCACTAAGCGGGAGCAACGCACCCTTGAGGTGATTACGACGGCAAACGCAACTTCCCGCCTCGCCTGTCAGGCACGAGTTCTGGGGCCGGGGGTAGTGGTAGAGCTTCCCTCAGGGATGTATATCAATGCAGTAGAAGATATTGAGTCTTTGATTGGGCGGCGGGCAGAGCAGGATATTTTGCACCCCCTCGACGGTCGTGTGTTAGTGGAGGCAGGCAAGCTGATTACGCGCACGATGATTACCCAGTTGAAAGATACCCAAGTTAAGGTGAGTGAATACCTCGCCAATACGTCGGATGCTTAACAACCACTTCATTTTTATCCTCAGGGAGGCACTGTAGTATGGAAGACCGTAGTTTGAACTCCCATGACGCGCCATCGCCCAGAGGGCTCGAACCCGTAGAATGGGGCGCAACAGGTTTAACGGTTGTGTTGTCTGTGGCCGCTGCTGCAACCCAACAAACAATTTTGAGCGCGATCGCCCCCTTGCCCCTTTCGTTGGCGGTGGGCTTAAACTTAGTGAGCCGTAAAAAACTGGCTGACCAGCTCCAAGCCTTCGGCCAGCAACAGGAGGCCAAAATGGCTGAACTGGTAGCATCCCAAGGGCAACAGCAGTCAGAGTTGGCTAACCTCACCCTTGCCCTTGGTCGGGTGCGCGATCGCCTGGAGGACCTCCAGCAACAGGTGGAAAAACTAAGTCAAGGCACCCAGCATCTCCATGACTATACCCGCATTCTCGACACGGAGCAAAAAGAACTTGAACAGGTTCTTGACTGCCTGCGGGAAATTGAGAAAAATACCCAAGTTATCCAGGTGAATCCCAGCCATGCCAAGGCCTACTACAACCGCGGTCTGACCCATCAGCGGCTAGGAGACGTGGAAGCAGCCATTCTCGATTACACAGAAGCGATTCGCCTCAACGATACCTATGCCAAGGCCTATCATAATCGCGGTGTGGCGCGCTCAACGGTGGGCGATCGCAAGGGAGCAGTAGAGGATCTGCGTACAGCAGCGAAGCTGTTCTTTGAACAGGGGGATATTAGCAGTTATCAGCGAGCACGGGATCTGGCCAAGCGCATCCATGAAGTAGGGAGTATTGAACAGGACAATAAAGAACTCCCCTTAGAAATTCTCTTCTCTTAGGGAGCAGTTCATTTTGTTCCTGACCCTGCATTGACAGGGGCGCGATCGCGAATCATATTGAGAGCTGTTTTTGACAGATAGTTGAGGCTGGTTGTTGGCCACAGCGCATGCTGCTCTAAGTTCGCGTTACCGGCTGGTGGATCTTGCAGGTCAGGGCCAGTACGGACAGGTCTACTTGGCAGTCCATCGCCAGTCGGGGGAACTGGTCGCAATTAAGGTACTCAATGAGCAGCAATTGTTGACCCGTGGCTTTTTACGGGAGTTGAATTTTCTCCTGACCCTTCAGCATCCCCATGTAGTGGGCTGCCAGGCCATCGACTACATTTGCTTACCCACGAGCCCCCGAACTCGTCGTAGTTTGGTGATGGATTATTGTGTGGGGGGCACATTGCGATCCCTCCTTGATCAAGAGCAGGCGTTGCCTTTGGCTACCGCTTTGCGCCTAGCGCTGGATATTCTCTCTGCCTTAGCCTACGCCCATCACCGCGGCATTCTCCACTGCGATCTCAAACCCGAAAATATCCTCCTGGAGGTAACTGCTACGGGCTGGCAGGCAAAGGTGTCCGATTTTGGCGTGGCACGGCTAATTGAGGATGTCAAGGGCAGCGGTCAGACCGGTTCCCCGGCCTACATGGCGCCGGAGCGCTTTTATGGTCAAACGCTGCCCGCTTCAGATCTCTATGCAGTGGGAATCCTCCTGTACGAGATGATTGTTGGCGATCGCCCCTTCCACGGTACACCTGCTGAACTCATGGCTGCCCACCTCAGCCGCCCCTATACCCTTCCCGAGGGACTGCCCTTTCTGGTGCGGAGCCTTATTGCTAAGGCATTGGATAAATTACCGCAGCGCCGCTATAAAAGTGCAGGGGCAATGACGATGGCTGTGCAACTCGCTCTCGAGGTTATCGAAGCAGAGTGTCATGGGCAGCCTCTATTGTTTTCTAGGTCACCGGCGACGGTTTGGCTGGGGGAACCCCAAGGTTTTTCTTTGCCGCGACCGCCCCAACAGCTTGCCAGCACGGCCACAAGGTTCTATGGGGTGGTGGGCGATCGCCTGTGGGCTTGGCAAAGCAGGGATTCTCAGCCTGAAGTGATCGGTCAATGGCCGCTGCCACCCCTACCGCTACAACTCTATGGTGGTGAGTTCAGGGCTTGGCTGCGGCTTCAGGGGCTGCCCCCACGGCTTTACTGCATTGATGAGCAGCAGATTCCCCTAGGATGTCGTCTGCTGTCCACCCACAACAGCTTAGCCATTGATACCAGTGGTTACTGGTGTGCAGAAACCGAGATTGATCCTGATGTCGGAACATTGACGCTGCATATCCAACGGCTGCATGGTCAAGGAGAGCGCACCCTTCGCTGTGCGTGGCAGGGACGGGTGTGGGTCGATACACTCCTGCTCAATCGTCGCTATGGCGCGGTGATTAGTCGCTCCCAAGATCCTGAAACGGCGCATCCCATCACCCATTTTCAACTCTTTGACCGCCGAGGACACTGGCGACTATCCACCCAACTGCCTGCCCACTTGACGTTGTTCACCCCTGCCCATCACCAACCATGGCAAGTAGCGGCGTTTGAGGATCATCCGCAGCAACCTCTATTGATGCTTCTACATTTGCGGCCTTGGCGGATTCAACGCTTGGGGCTGCGGTTTCGTCCCCAATTTCTCTGTGCCACCCCCTGGGGCTATGTGGTGGCGGGTCGCCATAGTTTGAATTTAGTGACCCACAGGGGCGAAATTGTCGGTACGGCGGACAGTGAACAGGAGATTGAGGGCCTTGGCTTTACGGGCGATCGCCACCTTTGGTTGATTCGCCGGCAGGGAGGTGGGTGTCTGATACAAACGTGGGACATTACCACGTGGGACATTAACCTCATCCTCTAGGCCAGCAACCTATGATAGAAAGAATAGCCGTGGGATATGACCCATGAAACAGCCGCAGATTCTCAAAATTACCCGCAAAGCTGCCAGTCTTAAACAAAAGCAAAAACAGCAGTCATCTCCTGTGGCGCTTGATGTAACAGCAACAACGGTGGCCTCTGAACCCGTTGTTGAGGTAACAGCGGGCGATCGCGACAGTGCCCAGGGGCGTCAACATTGGTGGAGTGAACGCTGGATAGGTGTGCTGGAGTCCTTTGGCTGGCGACGGCGCCTAGAGCGGGCACGCAATTATGTGCGGGAGGGGCGAGTCCTAACCTTAGAGTTCAAGGGCAACCAAGTCCATGCCCAGGTTCAGGGCACGGCTGCCGACCCCTATCACGTCAAACTGCATTTGGATGCCTTTAGTGAAGAGCAGTGGCAATATGCCATTGACGGCATGGCCCAAAAAGCCTTCTATGCCGCAAAGCTCCTGGCGGGTGAACTGCCCCCCAGTATTGAAGAAGTCTTTACCCAAGCTGGACTGAGTTTATTTCCCTTTACGAAATTTGACATCCATAGCCGCTGCAATTGTCCTGACCCAGTCAATCCCTGCAAACATATTGGCGCCGTCTATTACTTGTTGGGGCAGTACTTCAACGAAGATCCCTTTCTGCTCTTTCAATTGCGGGGCAAAACCAAAGAAGAGATTCTCCAACGCCTGCGCCACTATCGGGCAACAGCTACCACCCCCTCTATGGCGCCTACCCCCCCACCCCTCTATGAGCCGCCGAAAACCGATGCTCACTTTTGCCAATATCGCCAGCCCCTACCTCCAGAGTTAGTGGTGCTTGTCCCCAGTGGCCAACCCCATGGCGTGCTTTCAGTCTTACCCCCCTTTCCCCACGAAGTTTCCAGTGAAGTGGCACAGTTAATGGCCACCCTAGAGCAGATGTACAGCAGTGCTAGTCTTGCCGCCTGTCGGTTGGCCATGAGTGAACCCCCTGGCGTAGAAAGTAACCAATGAGACCAAACCAGTATGACGGTTACAGCGAAAGTCTTAAACACGGTCTCAAAGTAGAGGACGTCTTCCTCCAAAGGCCCTAAAAAATATCAGGGATCCTGCTCTCCTGGTCAAAACCCATATTCTCCGTGCAAGCAATGTCGAGTGGCTCAACCCCCAGCAGATTCGCCCTTTGGCCAAATGAATTCAAGTGGTTACATCCCCTTAGCCCAGCGATCGCCCAACCTGTCAACAATATCCACCATTTCTGAATTGCTCCAACCCGCCAGGAGATGGCCAGCAATGGCACAGCCCCCCGCACCAACGCCTTCCTTGACAAATCCCTGTTCATAGGCCCGCAGGGCAGGATGACGGGATAAGCTGAAGTCAAGTTGCGTGTAAATGAGCGGACACTGGACACGCTCGGCCAAGCGGTGAATCTGAGCCGTTTGATCTTCAATCAGCCAACGAGTTGTGCCCACCACAATTTGTTCTGGCTGCCAAGGAAGCTGACGCCACTGGGCGATCGCCCGCCCAAACGCATAGACCGCGATCATTTGGGATCCCCCCGCCAGCAAAACGCTACAGGTTTGACTGGCCCGCAGGGCCATAGCAGCGACCACCACCTGCATTGGATCGCCAATGGCCGCTACACAGGTGAAGGGATTTGCCTTAGGAGGGAGATGGGCCAGCCCCTTTTGAACGAGCGACCACTTTTGGGCGTGGTTGCTTTGGCGATGGCTACTGCCTACACAATCGCGAGCGGCGATGCCCAGACTTTCACAGAGGGCAAGGGCCGTGGTTGTGCCCCCCACGACGCATTCAGCAATGATCAGCCATGGATATTGGCTGCTGAGCTTAGCACCCCAAGACCATCCCTGTTCCCAGAGGTGCGCTACCATGGGCGGTGTCATCGCCTGACCCGTGGTTAGGCAGCGAGCTGGGGTGCCCCCTAAATCAATCATCTCGGGCAAACGCGGTAGGGGTAAACCCGCATCAAAGACGTAAAGGGGCAACGCCAAAGCCTCAATGAGGGCACGAGTAATTAGGGCAGGGGAAGCACCCGCCGTCAGGGGTGGTAGGGGATAGTGGTAGTGGGGTTGAATGCCTCGCAGCAGGAACTCACCATCGGCCAAGGCGGTAATTTGGCGATCGCTGGCGGTTTGACCTGCCGCTGAGATACCCGGAATCAAGGCTGTTTCTGTAAAACCTAGGACACAGACCAGCGCAGGCAGTTGGTGGTTCTGATCGAGCAGGGGTAACAGGCGATCGCGCCACGATCGCGCCATGGCTTCACCCGCGGCAATGCCAATCATAGCAGCCGACTCACAATTCCTGACCACTGCACCTGCTTGAGGTGTTCACGGCGATAGGAGAAAAAGCACTCAGCATCGCGAAACGTACAGTGGGGTGATAGAGCAATTTGCTCATCCCGGAGTCCCCATTGCAGCAACTGCAGACGATTGATCCGTGCCACATCCACTCGCAGTCGCTCAGGATGCGGATCGAGAAAAACCACCTCTGGATCGAGGGCAGCTAAACGCTCGTAGAGCACTTCACGATCCATGGTGTCAGTCACTCCCTCAAGAATCGTCTGCGCCAAAGCACGGGCAACATTTAGCCCCACCTGATACACCTCACCACCGATCGCTGGCCCCATAGCAACCCGTAAATTGGCCAGATCACTCCCTAGGGCCGCCATCTGCTGCAGGGTGGCCCGAGTCACGCCTAGGGCTGTCCCCCGCCAGCCGGCATGAATGGCTGCGACCCGGCCACTGACGACATCAGCAACCAGCAGTGGCACACAATCGGCACTACAGACCCAGAGCGCTTGGTCAGACCCTGTGGCCACGAGGGCATCCGCCGCGAGACGTTCATCAGTGTCTAAGATCTCTGGGGCCAGAGCAACCCGATTGCCATGGACCTGTTGAGTCTGCAGGGGCTTGGCGGACGTTGTCAAAGCAGCGGTGAGGGTGCTGAGGTCTTGTCCTTGCCAATCGCGAGTAAAAAAACCATGGGGAAACCTCTGCAAGAGATCGCAGGTGAGAAAACGTCCAAGGTCAGTGGTTTGCCAGTGCCACATTGTCAGATTGGATCAATGGTTTTCTAAGGTATTGATAACTCACTGGCGACTCACCATTCCAATGTATCCTTGTTTTCTGAATCTGACTGATGCAGTTTATGGAGGAGAAAGCCCGCAATGGGATCTAAGCAGCGGGGGGCAAGTCAAAGAGAACTGTGGTCATATAACGTTCTGCCCAAGCGCTGCCAAAGGCTTTCTCAAGAACACGGCGCGTTTTATCGTTTTGCTGCTGCTGATGGCAGTACTGCCGTTGCCCGGCAATGACAGCTTCTAGGTGATCCGTGGGTACAGCCTGCTGGCTAAGTTGACAGTGGAGGGTGAGGTACTCACCAATGCGATTTAGAAATTGCTGTTCCTCCGTTTCTCCCTGTGGCCGAATAAAAATGCAAAAAGGCGAGAAGATATGCCCCCAAGGGGGCAACTCACGCGGTTGACTAAAGGTGAGCTTCGGCAAAGCATTTAAGGCAGCGGTGTAGGCAGCGGGTAACTGACCCGTCACAGGGGAAAGATCCACAATCGCAGCACTAATTTGCCCCCGGCCACCGACCAGATCGCAGCCAAACATGGGTAGGTCGTAGCGTGGCTCTGGAAACATGACGCAGTGCAAAATGTCCAAACTCTCCCCTACCCGTGCCAATTCAAGGTGGAGCTTGCGAAAGGGAGGGGCTTGGTAGCAGCGGTTCTCAATGGTGAGCCGTTCCCCTTCCAGTTTACCCTCGACATAACCGAGATCTTCAGGCAGGGCGTAGGGTGCCAAGGGCAGGAAAGCCTGCCAAATCGCCTCAATGCGATCGGCGAGCCGCTGAATCAGAGGATGCTGGTGTTGACGCACAGACATAGCCTTGATCGTAACCTAAGTCTGGGCCGCTTGCGAGGGAGCGATCGCCCCCGCTAAACTAACCAAGAGTCTAACAGCCGAGAGATTATGCCAACTCCACTTGCGACGGCCACTGACCCAAAGCAACTTCAACGGGCAATTCGCGCCAGCCAAGACTTTCTCTTTTCGCAACAATATGCCGAGGGCTACTGGTGGGCGGAATTGGAGTCCAATGTAACCATGACCGCAGAGGTAATCCTGCTCCACAAAATCTGGGGCACCCAAGAGCGACTCCCCTTGGCCAAAGCGGAACAGTATTTGCGCAACCATCAGCGGGATCACGGCGGTTGGGAACTGTTTTATGGCGATGGGGGTGATCTCAGCACCAGTGTTGAGGCCTACATGGCACTACGACTGTTGGGGGTCCCCGCCGATGATCCGGCCTTGGTCAGGGCACGGCAATTTATCCTTGCCCGCGGTGGCATTAGCAAAACGCGCATCTTTACCAAACTGCACCTTGCCCTCATTGGTTGCTACGACTGGCGGGGGATTCCCTCCCTGCCTTCTTGGATCATGCTGCTGCCAGAAGGTAGCCCCTTCACGATTTATGAAATGTCCAGTTGGGCGCGCAGTAGCACGGTGCCGCTGTTGATCGTCATGGATCGCAAGCCTGTTTATGGGATGGACCCGCCCATTACCCTCGATGAACTCTATGCCGAAGGACGGGCAAACGTGGTCTGGGAACTGCCCCGCCAAGGCGACTGGAGTGATGTTTTTATTGGCCTCGATCGCGTCTTCAAGCTCTTTGAAACGCTGAACATGCATCCCTTGAGAGAACAGGGGCTAAGGGCTGCTGAGGAATGGGTGCTGGCGCATCAAGAACCCAGTGGCGATTGGGGCGGCATTATTCCGGCAATGCTCAACTCCCTATTGGCCTTGCGTGCCCTTGACTATGCTGTTGATGACCCCATTGTGCAGCGGGGGATGGCAGCAGTGGATCGTTTTGCCATTGAAACAGAGACTGAATATCGCGTGCAGCCCTGTGTCTCTCCAGTTTGGGATACGGCCTTAGTGATGCGGGCCATGGTGGATTCAGGTGTGGCTCCCGATCACCCGGGCCTTGTCAAAGCTGGCGAATGGCTGCTCTCCAAGCAAATCCTTGACTATGGGGACTGGCACGTAAAAAACAAAAAAGGGCAGCCGGGGGGCTGGGCCTTTGAATTTGAAAATCGCTTCTACCCCGATGTGGATGATACCGCAGTAGTGGTGATGGCGCTCCATGCTGTGACCCTGCCCAATGAAAACCTGAAACGGCAAGCCCTTGAGCGGGCAGTCGCTTGGATTGCCTCAATGCAGTGTCGGCCGGGGGGCTGGGCGGCCTTTGATGTGGACAACGACCAAGATTGGCTAAACGCCATTCCCTACGGCGATCTCAAGGCAATGATTGACCCGAATACTGCTGATGTCACGGCCCGGGTGCTGGAGATGGTGGGGCGGTGTCAGGTGGCCTTTGACAGTGGTGCCCGCGATCGCGCCCTTGCCTACTTGCGCAATGAGCAGGAACCGGAAGGCTGTTGGTTTGGCCGCTGGGGGGTGAACTACCTCTATGGCACAAGCGGCGTGCTGGTTGCCCTCTCCCTTGTGGCTCCTCCCTACGATCGCTGGCGTATTCGCCGTGCCGCAGAGTGGTTGGTGCAGTGTCAAAATGCCGATGGCGGTTGGGGGGAAACCTGCTGGAGCTACAATGACCCTTCCCTCAAGGGCAAAGGAGACAGCACCGCTTCCCAAACGGCTTGGGCAATTATTGGCCTTTTGGCCGCTGGCGATGCCACGGGGGACTATGCCACAGAAGCCATTGAAAAGGGAATTGCCTATCTTCTCAAAACGCAGCGCCCAGATGGCACATGGCACGAGGATTACTTCACCGGTACTGGCTTTCCCTGCCACTTTTACTTGAAGTACCACTACTACCAGCAGCACTTTCCGCTGACAGCTTTGGGCCGTTATGCCCGCTGGCGCCATTTTTTGGCCAGTTAGTTGAAACTAGAAGGAACGCAGTTGTTGCTGATAGGCCAAGGTATCGGTGCCACAGAGGGGTTGGGGGCTAACCACGCATTCATTGCTGAGGCCAGAGCGGATTAAATTTTCGGCAGTTAGCTGGCGATCGCGGGGCGCAGGGTGTGTACTCAAAATTGTCGGCGGTGCCCCTCCCTCCCCTTGTAATTTCTGGAGAAAGGTCACCATTGCCCGTGGATCGTAGTTGCTGCGAGCCAATAGCCCCAACCCATAGCGATCGGCTTCTAGTTCCTGTTCACGACTGCGGGGACGGCGAAAGGCCAGTTCCATGGCAAGTTGGACGCCGCGATCGCGATCTAGGCCGGCTGCGGTCATTAACCCCTGGGCGATCGCCATTTGTTGCAGTTGCCGAATCACATGGCGCCGGTCAATATGGCCAATTTCGTGGGCAAGGACACTGGCTAATTCCGCCTCATTTTCTGCCCGCAGCATTAGCCCTGTCGTGACATAGACAAAGCCCCCCATCGTCGCATAGGCATTCACTTGCCGGTCTTGAATGATGTGAAACTGATAGGGCAGCCCTCGACGTTCACCGACATTAACCAAGCGGGTACCAATGCTATTCACATAGTTTTGAGCGGCGGGATTCCGAACCAGGCGCATTCCTTGCCGTAGCATCTGCTCGTGGATCTGTTCCCCCAAAGCCACCTCTTGGCGGGGTGAGATATTTGATAGTTGGATGACCTGAATTCCCTGCCACAGCAACCGCTGCCAGAGATTTTGTGCCTGTACCGCAACAGGATGGCAGGCGATCGCCATCCCCCAGACCAAGCTGGCAAAGAGGAGAAACCAACGTTGTTTTTTCACGACCCATGCTTCGCGTAAAATCCACACCCACGCCTAGCGGCTACTTGCCCGCTTCTGACTCCTCTATTTTAGACATTGTTCCCAAGGCTTAATGTTTTTTAATCTCTGGCACCCGTAGCCCTTTACTGGCCAGCCACTGTGGGTTGAACAGCCGCGATTGGTAGCGGGAACCCCCGTCGCACAGCACGGTGACAATGGTGTGGCCGGGGCCGAGTTCCTTGGCGAGGCGTACCGCTGCCGCCACATTAATGCCCACGGAGCCCCCCATGAAAAGGCCATCGTAGTACAGCAGTTGATAAATGATCTCCAGGCACTCTTGATCCTCAATTTGAATCGCATCATCAATGGGAGCGCCTGCTAAGTTTGCTGTAATGCGGCTATTGCCAATGCCTTCAGTGATTGAACTCCCTGTGCTACTGAGGGTACCCGTTTTTACATAGCTATAGATGGCACTGCCCATAGGGTCGGCAATCACAGTGCGAATGGCAGGATTTTTTTCCTTGAGAAACAGGGCGACACCTGCATAGGTGCCCCCAGTGCCAGTTGCTGCTACCCACGCATCAATTCGGCCATCGGTCTGCTCCCAGATTTCAGGGCCAGTGGTTTCGTAGTGGGCTTGGCGATTGGCAAGGTTATCGAACTGGTTCGCCCAGATGGCATTCTCCATCGCAGCAGCAATTCGACCAGAGAGCTTCACATAGTTATTGGGGTCTTTGTAGGGCACGGCAGGAACGGGGCGCACCTCGGCACCAAGGGTGCGCAACAGGTCAATTTTTTCCTGGGATTGGGTATTGGGAATCACAATCAGGCACTTGTAGCCCTTGGCATTGCAGATGTGGGCTAGGCCAATGCCGGTATTGCCAGCTGTGCCCTCGACCACTGTGCCGCCGGGTTTGAGAAGGCCTTTTCTTTCAGCATCTTCAACAATGTAGAGGGCAGCTCGATCCTTGACGGAGCCACCGGGGTTGAGGAACTCCGCTTTACCGAGAATTTCACAGCCTGTGAGGTCACTAAAGGAATTGAGGCGAATCAGCGGCGTCTGCCCGACGGTGCCGACAAAACCCTGTTTAATATTCATGCCGTCGTTGTTTTAAGTTGACTGAATACTTTTATGGTAAAAGGCTTTGCCGCTAGAATTCCCTTCAGAGAGAGCGATCGCCCAGTGTCCCTTTAGCATTCACCTTTGCTATGATTGGAGATCCGTGGAGAGGTGGCAGAGTGGTTGAATGCGCTTGACTCGAAATCAAGTTTAGGGTAACACCTAACGGGGGTTCGAATCCCCCCCTCTCCGTTGATAGCCGCGATCAAATGGGATTTGCTGTCGTCCATAAGTGGGCGATCGCGCGTCACCCGAATTGACCGCGCTGGAATTTCCGGCGTAATGCATTCATAGACAATACATTGGTAGAGAATAATTAAAGCCGCGTTTTTGGGCAATAGACACCACCTCGAAAGCGTGACCGTCAATCTCCAAGGGCGGTGTCAGGCGATCGACCATATCCCAGCCCAGTTCTTCAATAAACAGAGACTCAAACTTTTAGAGATACTTTGGGGCGCGTTAGCGATTCAGTGGCATCTTAGATTAACTCAAACAGCGTTCAAATCAGTGGGAAAGTCAGGATCAAGCTCGGACGTATAGGGGCAATTCTCGGGCAAGTCTGAATACTCTAAAGGTGTTTCCTGCATCACCAAATCTAGTCCAGCTTCATAGGCATCGGCGATCGCCTCTGATAGATAGGGCTGGAGGCTGGGGCTTTCCTTCAGGAGTTGCAAAATTTCTCGCCGCTGCTCACGAATGGTTACTCGCCAGCTTTTACTACGCTTTTCGGGTTGATAGTCCCACTTCAGCAGGTGCCCAATCAAAACACCGAGTCTATTTCTCAGTTCTTGACGCTGTTGTTTTCCCAATGACTCAATTTCCTCCACTAAATTAGGAATATCTAAATGCTTAAAATCTCCCTCCTTGAGCAACTTTGACTGCTCTAACGTCCAGGCGTAAAAATCGGTTTCATAGAGATTGGATTGCATCGTGTCCTCCTTTGTTCTACTTGCTCCTAATCTAATAAACCCATCGAACAGATAATCTGCACTCCATCTTGCCGTTCTTCCAGGTTGATCACACACAGGGCATCATGCTCCCGCAGAAATGTCACCAGTTTTGCTAACTGCTCATTGCTAATTCCTGCTTTGATCTCTCGATTCAGGTGCTTGATCGCATTCTGCTTCAGTGGCTACTAGTTAATCTCCTCGATCGCCCCTTCCAGGTTCTGCCACTCCGTGCCCATTGCCAATAGGGGGGTGGTTTCGCGACTGGGTTGAGTGTCGGCCATCAGGCGATCGTAAGTTCGTGCCGCCGCACTACGCTTATTGCCCAGGGTACCCGCCACCGTTTTGGTTTGCTCCGCGATCAGTTCTGCCCCCCGTTTCACGAGTTCATGATGTTGGGGATGGGGAGGCAACCACGGGGTATCAAGGCTGCATCGCGCCATGCGTAAAATTCGCATCTGAGACGGGGTAACCTTGTTGCCGTCTTTGTCTACCCATGCAAAGCATCGGTGCCGCTATCTGTTTCGAAATAGCTATAACTGAATCAAGGCTATTGGCATTGAATAGCCATGTATCCTTCATTTGCAAGAATGCTTTTTTGAGATGAAGGGCATTGACTGTCCTGTATGGTCTTCCCAAGATTAAAAGGGTTTCCATAGCTCTACGCCATCTCGCTGATCAATCCCCTGCACGAGGACCTTGACCACTTCATCGCGAGCTGTGGGCAGCACTTTACCAGTAAAGTCAGGGTGAATCGGCAATTCTCGGTGCCCGCGATCGATGAGTACCAATAACCAAATGGCATTGGGGCGACCGTAATCATGGACGGCATTGAGGGCGGAGCGAATCGTGCGACCACTAAAGATCACATCATCCACCAAGACCACAATCCGCCCGCAGAGATCGACTGGAATCAGGGTCTGACGGGGGGTACGCGGGCCAATGCGATCCAAGTCATCGCGATAAAACGTGATATCCAACTCACCAATGGGGAGGCTCACGCCTTCCAGTTGTTCAACTTGTTGTCCTAGGAGCTTGGCAAGGGGAACCCCACGGGTATGAATCCCCAGCAACACTAACTTGTCGAGGGCATCGCGAGCCTTTTCCACCACTTGGGAAGCTAAGCGCGTTACAGTGCGCCGTAAATCATCGGCACTTAAAATCTCAACAACTTCGCCAGCCATGGCCGTCACGGTAGGGAATTCCAAGATTCTAGCGAAATTCCCGCAAAAAGAGACCCTACGCCAAGCGGGTAGGGCCAAAGACGCAGTTAGGAGGTATCTTGCTTCCCTACGATACTGCCCATATTTTGAGGTGGCTAACGCTTTTACCAATTCTTTAGATTTAGCGCAATTAACTGTTACAATACATGAGAAACTGTTATTTAGAATACCAAACTTTACGGCTGCTTTCTAGAATGGGCGGGGAAATGGTTTTGACTGTTGCCAGCCTGTGCAACTCTCCTGAAAAAGACTGCGGCTGGCTCGCTCCACTGTTGCTCCGTTACCCTAAAAGCTAGGAAAGAATTCTTGAGAAATTGGGCAATGACCAGCACTCCCTTCCGTATCCATGCTCCCTTTGAACCCACGGGGGATCAACCCCAAGCCATTCAAAAACTGGTTGCCGGGGTACAGGCAGGACATCGCTTCCAAACGCTGCTAGGGGCAACGGGTACAGGCAAAACCCACACGATCGCTCGCGTTATCGAGGCCCTTGGCCGCCCCACCCTTGTTTTGGCGCACAACAAAACCCTGGCGGCGCAACTGTGCAATGAACTGCGCTCATTCTTTCCCCAAAATGCCGTTGAGTACTTTATCTCCTACTACGACTACTATCAACCGGAGGCCTACATTCCCGTTACCGATACCTACATCGAAAAAAGTGCCTCTATCAATGAGGAAATTGATATGTTGCGCCACTCCGCCACCCGCTCCCTCTTTGAACGGCGGGATGTGATTGTGGTGGCCTCGATTAGCTGCATCTACGGTTTGGGAATTCCCGCAGAGTACCTGAAGGCCGCGATTCCCCTCGAGGTGGGCAGAGAAACAGATCTGCGGCAACTGTTGCGACAGCTCGCAACCATTCAATATACTCGCAACGATGTCGAACTAGGGCGGGGGCGTTTCCGCGTCAAGGGGGATGTGCTTGAGATTGGTCCTGCCTATGAGGATCGCCTCATTCGCGTTGAGTTCTTTGGGGATGAAATTGAAGCGATTCGCTATGTCGATCCGCTGACGGGGGAAACCTTGCAAAGTTTGGAACGCCTGAATATCTATCCCGCGAAGCACTTTGTCACCCCTGCCGAACGCCTGGAAGCAGCCTGCCTTGCCATTGAAGCAGAACTCCAAGCCCAGGTGGCTAACTTGGAAGCCCAAAATAAACTCCTTGAGGCACAACGTCTGAGCCAACGGACCCGCTATGACTTGGAAATGCTGCGGCAAGTGGGCTACTGCAACGGTGTGGAAAACTACTCACGCCATCTCGCAGGTCGGGCAGCGGGGGAACCGCCAGAGTGTTTAATTGATTATTTTCCTGCGGATTGGCTCTTGGTGGTGGATGAGTCCCATGTAACGGTGCCGCAGATTCGCGGCATGTACAATGGCGACCAAGCCCGCAAAAAAGTGCTGATTGATCACGGCTTTCGCTTGCCCAGTGCGGCGGATAATCGCCCCCTAAAGCCGGAGGAATTCTGGCAGAAGGTGCAGCAGTGCATCTTTGTTTCGGCTACGCCTGGGGATTGGGAATTGGCGGTGTCCACACAGGTCGTGGAGCAAATTATTCGTCCCACGGGAGTCGTGGATCCAGAAATTTTTGTCCGCCCCACCCAAGGGCAAGTGGATGATCTCTATGGGGAGATTCGCTTGCGGTGCGATCGCCACGAGCGGGTGCTGGTGACCACCCTCACGAAGCGGATGGCGGAGGATCTAACGGAGTACTTCCAAGAGCGGGGGGTACGGGTGCGCTATCTGCACTCAGAAATCAATGCCATTGAGCGCATTGAGATTCTCGAAGCCCTACGCCAAGGGGACTTTGATGTCCTGATTGGGGTAAACCTGCTGCGGGAGGGATTAGATTTGCCGGAGGTGTCTTTGGTGGCAATCCTTGACGCGGATAAAGAAGGCTTCCTGCGGGCGGAGCGATCGCTCATTCAAACCATTGGCCGCGCTGCGCGGCATGTGCGCGGACAGGCTATTCTCTATGCGGACACCCTCACAGAGAGTATGCAAAAAGCCATCCAAGAAACTGAGCGCCGCCGCGCCATTCAACTGGCCTACAACCAAGCCCACGGCATTACCCCCCAGCCCATTGTCAAGAAAACCAGTAACGCTATCTTGGCCTTTTTGGATGTGTCTCGCCGCCTCAACGCTGAGTCAGCACCCGTCTTATCTTCCCAAACCCTACAGGAACTGAGCCTAGAGGACATTCCCCAACTGATCCAAGACCTTGAGGCAAAAATGAAGGCAGCTGCCCAAGAATTGGCCTTTGAGGAGGCCGCCCGCTACCGCGATCAAATTAAGCGTTTGCGCGATCGCCTTGTGGGGCACCCCTAAAATTATGAACTTTTGTAATAGTTCGCAACAGTCCGTAAACGGGAGCGAAGGCAGGGAAGCCCTAGCGTGGTAAGCTAAGTACGATTTTAGATCCGCACAATTTCGGCTGGCGTTCGGGTTGACGCTAGTTTTACCAGTTCTAGGAGTAAGAAAAACCTATGCGTGATGCCGTCACCACACTAATTAAAAACTACGACTCCACCGGTCGCTACCTCGATCGCGATGCTGTTGACAGGTTGCGCTCCTACTTTAATTCCGGTGCGGCACGGGTGAAAGCGGCAGCAGTGATCAATGCCAATGCCGCCGCCATCGTTAAGGAAGCAGCTTCTGCCCTCTTTACAGAGCAGCCGGAACTGATTCAACCCGGCGGTAATGCCTACACCACCCGCCGCTACGCCACCTGCCTACGGGATATGGACTACTACCTGCGCTATGCCAGCTATGCCATTGTGGCCGGGGATGTGGATGTCCTCAACGAGCGTGTCCTCGAAGGTTTACGGGAAACCTACAACTCCCTTGGCGTGCCCATTGGACCAACGGTGCGCGGCATTCAAATTATGAAAGAGATTGTGCGCGATCGCGTGGCTGCGGCTGGCATCGAAGACACCCGTATTGTTGAACAGCCCTTTGACTACATGTGCCGCCAACTTAGTGAAGTGAATATCTGAATATCCTAGGTTAGCCAAGGTAGAGGACTCTGCAACATCTGCAACAATAGAGAGCAGTGGCGCCGGCGATCGCCCCTCTCTATTTTCTAGGCAGCAGTCATGAAGATTCGCATTGGCAATGGTTACGACATTCACCGGCTGGTGCCGGAGCGTCCCTTGATTTTGGGTGGCGTCAAACTAGAGCATTCCCTAGGACTGCTAGGACACAGCGATGCCGATGTCCTCACCCACGCAATTATGGATGCCCTCTTGGGTGCCCTCAGCCTTGGCGATATTGGTCATTACTTTCCCCCCAGCGATCCGCAGTGGGCAGGGGCAGATAGTCAAGTGCTGCTGGCAAAAGTGGCGGCACTCATTGCCGAGCGGGGCTGGCAGGTGGGCAATATCGATGCTGTTGTGGTGGCAGAGCGTCCCAAGTTGAAACCTTACCTCGATCAGATGCGCGATCGCCTAGCAACCACCCTCGGAATTGATCGCGACCAAATTAGTATCAAAGCCACCACCAATGAAAAACTAGGCCCTGTGGGACGTGAAGAGGGCATTGCTGCCTATGCGGTGGCGCTCCTGCAGTCAGAAATGGAGGATACCCCCTAGGTAACATACAGGCTGTAGTGAAAGTCCGTTTGCTCACACTGGCTTTGCTGGAGATTGGCATGGCGAAAATTTGCCCAGCGACAGATGGCATGACTGAGGTTGGCACGCACAAAAAGGGCGTGGGCAAAATACCCCCGCGTCAGCCCCGCATAGGCTAAGTTGGCGGCATAGAAGTTGCAGCGATAGGCCTGAACCCCCTCAAGGGAAGCCTGCACCAATTGCGCAAACCGCAGCGTTGCTTCATTGAGGCTAGCACCCATCAACAGGGCAAAGGAAAAATCGCTAGTTGCCGCGCGGACATGGCTGAGATCCGCTTCGCACCAATTGCTGTGGCGACAATCCGCCTGCTCAAGGGTGGCCCAGGCAAAATCGGCATAGGTAAAACGGGCGTACTGCAAGTTAGCCAGTTGAAAATTTGCCCGCTGGGCAGTGGCGCGATCGCCCACAGTTTTTAAGAACAACGCCCCTCGGCAATCCGCATCGTCGAGGTTAGCCGCCGTCAGATCCGCCTCGTACAGGTTGGCAAAGCGCAAATCCCCCTGGGCAAGGTTCACCTCCCGCAGACAGGCACGGCTGAGATTACAGCCCCGCAGGTCATAGCCCCGCAAATCCATGCCCGTAAGATTCATTTCGCTAAAATCTACAGTAAGCTGAGGGTAAATTCGCCGCCATTCGTTCCAAAGGTGTTTTCCCCCCCGCAGGCGATCCTTCACTACCGGATTTAAGTGCCCTTTGATCATCATTCTTGCCTTGAGATTCCTCACATTTCATTATCGAGGCGCGAAATTTGATAGAATTTCGTCTATGTAGCCCTATCGCTGACGAAAGGAGAATGGGTTTGAAACAAGCAACCCTACATCAGCTTAAGGTTTTTGAGGTCACTGCTCGCCACGGCAGTTTTACCCGTGCTGCCGAGGAACTCTTTCTGACGCAGCCCACCGTCTCGATTCAAATGAAGCAGTTGACCCGTGCCGTTGGTATGCCCCTCTTTGAGCAAGTGGGCAAACGGCTCTATCTTACGGAAGCTGGCAAGGAACTGCTGGCCACCTGCCAAGACATCTTTGAACGCCTTGAGCGCTTTGAAATGGCCATTGCCAACCTCAAGGGTCTCAAGCAGGGACACCTGCGGCTGTGTGTCATTACCACGGCCAAATATGTGATTCCGCGGCTGCTGGGGCCCTTTTGCCAGCGCTATCCAGGTATTGATGTGGCGTTGACCGTCACCAACCACGAGCAGGTGGTGGAGCGTATCCGAGGGAATATGGACGATCTCTATATCCCCAGTTGCCCGCCAGACAATGTGGATGTGGAGTGCCACCGCTTTTTGGATAATCCCCTAGTGGTGGTTGCCCCCAGTCACCATCGCCTCAGGGGCCGCAGTAAAATCCCGATCCAAGAGCTGGCGGGGGAACCCTTTATTATGCGGGAGCAGGGATCGGGCACCCGCCAAGCTGTGGAGAAGCTCTTTGCGGAGCACGGTGTGCCGATTAATATCCGCCTTGAACTGGGGAGTAACGAGTCCATTAAGCAGGCGATCGCCGGTGGCTTGGGAATTTCTGTCCTGTCTCACCACTGCTTAGCCCTGGATCGCGAGTCCAGCCAGTTGACGATTCTCGATGTCGAACATTTCCCGATTCAGCGGCACTGGCATCTGGTCTATCCTGCTGGCAAACAACTGTCGGTGGTGGCCCAGGCCTTCTTTGACTATGTGTGTACCGAGGGACGGGAGATGATTGAATCGAGTCTCACCTATCCCGGTGGGGCGGCGCCGGCCAAGGAACTCAACCCTGTCTAGCATGGTAACCCTCGAATTTCTTACCTTGCCCGATCCACCGATCGCGACAGATCACAGCCTCCTGTTGCTCCACGGCTGGGGGGCCAATGCCAGAGACCTGATTTCCCTTGGTCCCTTGCTGGCTCCCCAAGCCCAAACCTATGCGGCGGAAGCCCC
Source organism: Thermosynechococcus sp. (assembly GCF_025999095.1). NCBI lineage: Bacteria > Bacillati > Cyanobacteriota > Cyanophyceae > Acaryochloridales > Thermosynechococcaceae > Thermosynechococcus > Thermosynechococcus sp. Next base: position 464,080 of record NZ_AP024678.1, read on the forward strand.
CTTTCCCCACCCCTATGTGACGCAAGGGCGGATGTGGTATGACCTGAATCAGCACAATGCCCTCAGTGGCTCATTACTGCTCGATGAGCGAGCCACGGATCTAGCCACCAATGAGGCGGCACTGCGGGCGTGGATTGCCAGCTTGCCCATTGATCTCAGTCGCACTATTTTAGGGGGATTCTCCCAAGGGGGAGCCCTGACATTGGCGGTGGGCTTAACGTTGCCCTTGGCGGGGTTATTAGTCTTTAGCGGCTATTTAGTCCGCCCACCAAGGGTGACAGCCACCTCGCCGCCGGTGCTGATGATCCATGGCACAGCGGATCCAGTGGTGCCCTTTGCCAGTGCCCAAGCCAGTTGGCAGGCCCTGCAAACCGCGGGAGTGAAGGGAGCATTTCATGCCCTACCGATGGCCCATGAAATTAACGGGGAGGCGATCGCGATCGCTCGCCAGTTTATCGAGAAGACCCTGCTTAAAGTCAACTCAGATTGAGTAACCCATAGGCAAGCAAAGCGCTACCGATTGGGACCGTCAGATTATCAATCCCTCGCCAAGCAATCAGTTCCAAGAGGGTTGCACCCACACCCACTAAAGGAGCAACCCAGAGCGACGCCAAGGGGGCAATGGGGGTCAGGGAGAGGGCCGCCACTAGAGTACTCACCCAAAACATCGTCAGGGTTCCTTCCCAGCTTTTACTGGTTCCCGGCAAGGGATGGCGTCCCCAGTTAATTCCCACCAGGGCAGCCAAGCCATCTCCCCAAGCCATCACTAAAATTCCCAGAACCGCCAGTTCCGGCAGCGTCTTCCAAAAGAGCGCCATTAATGTGCCAATACTCACCGCATAAAAAAAGGTACCCCAGCTTTGGCGCCCCACGCCACTAATACTGCGAAAGATCGGCACGCGGTACGAAACCAGTGTGACCATACCAGCGATCGCCGCAGCTACAATTCCCCAGCTCGTGGGTACCCCGAGGGCGTAGGCAATCAGGATGACTTGACCTGCACCAATGTGAACCACTTTCCGTGACCATTCCTTGGCGTTGGGAAACCAAGCGTGGATCAGTTCTGCAACTAACAGCACCAAGCCCAGCCAAGCTGTGACCCAAATTCCTGCCCAGAACATTCTCATTGCTATCCTCAGTGAACGGCCACTCCTTACTTTGTCTGCTGGGGCTGCTGGGCAAAAAACTGGGTCACAATCTCAAGGATGCGATCGCTAGCATGACCATCGCCAAAGGGATTAATCGCCGTTGCCATACGGTTGTAGGCCACTGGATCTGTCAGCAGTTCAATTGCTGCTGCGGCAATCCTATCCGCAAAGGTACCCACTAGTTTAGCAGTGCCAGCAGTGACCGCTTCCGGCCGTTCAGTGGTTTCCCGCAACACCAAGACTGGTTTGCCGAGGCTAGGGGCTTCCTCTTGTAGGCCCCCGGAATCCGTGAGTAGGAGGGTTGATCCCTTAATCGCCGCCACCAGGGTGGGATAGTCTAGGGGCTCCGTAAGAAAAACGCGGGGATGGTGTTCCAAATAGGCTTTGAGGGGTTCACGCACCGTGGGATTGCGGTGCAGGGGCAAGAGTAAGGCAGTATCGGGAAGGGTGTTTAAGATCTTCAGGAAGCCATTGGCAATGTCTTCTAGGGGGGCACCCCAGTTTTCACGACGGTGAACGGTGGCGAGGAGGACACGGTACTGTTGCCAGTCAAGGCCGGGAACCTCACAGACGGGCTGGCGATCGGCCACTTGCAGCAGCGCATCAATGACAGTATTGCCCGTCAGGTGAATGGTACCTGTGACGCCGGCGGCCTGAAGATTCTTGACAGCTTGTGCCGTGGGGGCAAAGTGCAACTGCGCCAATTGGGAAATGAGACGGCGGTTTGCTTCTTCTGGATAGGGATTATAGAGATCGTTGGTGCGCAAACCCGCTTCCACATGACCGACGGGGATTTGCTGATAAAAGGCGGCAAGGGTAGCGGCAAAGGCTGTTGTCGTATCCCCCTGTACCAAAACAAGACGGGGGAGGAGTTCTTGGTAGAGTTCCTCAAGGCCTTGGAGAGCGCGGCAGGTAATTTCAGTCAGGGTTTGCTTTGGCTGCATAATGGCCAAGTCCCGATCTGCCCGTAGGTCAAACAGTGCCATCACTTGATCTACCATCTCGCGGTGCTGTCCAGTGAGGACAACGCACGGGGCAAAGAGGGGCGATCGCTGCAAGACTTGAATAACCGGTGCCAACTTGATTGCCTCCGGGCGCGTACCCAACGTAATGCAGATCGGGATTGGGGAAGCAATCATAGCCGTCTAAATACCAAAAATAGTACTTTTAGTGTACCGAGAAGGGAGTGTCAAAAAGGCAAAACAAAAAGTCAAAAAGTGTCTAGTTGCCACTGCCCATGGACAGTTGTCTGTCAGGCCTTTGCCAACCTGTGGAGTCTCGCGGCGCCCCGCCAGGACTTCTTCCATAGGCAGTCGGGTGGGGGTGTGCCATCTTTGTAAGAAGAACTGTATGTTAATAATAGAAGGGAATGCACCGCCATTGCGCTCGCTGAGGTGGCCATGATTGAAATGACTGTTGCTGGGATTGCCCTTGATGCCACTAACCGCCGCACACCAATTGTGTTGCTCAAAGACGGTGCTGGACGGCGAGCACTGCCCATCTGGATTGGTGATAATGAGGCGCGGGCAATTTTAATGGCCTTGGAAAATCAACGGGCACCGCGACCGATGACCCATGATCTGATGGCAGATATTCTCAACGAATGGAATATCACCCTAGAGCGGGTGGTCATCCACTCCCTCGAAGACAACACCTACTATGCGGTGCTGACGCTGCGCCAAGGAGAAACGCGTAAAGACATTGATGCTCGTCCTAGCGATGCAATCGCGCTTGCCCTGCGCTGTGATTGCCCGATTTGGGTGATGGAAGCCGTTGTTGCCGATGCCTCGATTCCCGTCGATCGCGATGCAGACGAGGAAGAACGCCAAGCCTTTCGCCGCTTTTTAGATTCGATTCGCCCTGAGGATTTTGTGCAGCAGGGACGGGGAATGGAGGAGGATTCCTCCGCAGGTTAGGATGCGTTACCGCCCGTTTGGTCGCACCGGGTTAGAGCTCTCGGTGTTTTCCCTGGGAACGATGCGGGCCTTGGGCAGTCCAGAGGTGATGCAAGCGGTGATTGAGGGGGCGATCGCCCACGGCATTAACCATATTGAGACCGCCGCCGCCTACGGTGCCAGCGAAGCCTACATTGGCCGTGCCCTGAAGGCATTGGGGCAGCCCGCCGTCTTTATCACCACCAAACTATTGCCCCAAGGGGATGCGGATCACGTCCAGCGACAAATTGAGCAATCCCTTGAACGTCTCCAAGTCCCCCGCTTAGACGGTGTCGCCCTCCATGGAGTGAATACCCCTGAGCATCTGGCGTGGCTGAGCAGTGAAGGGATGGCCATGCTACGGCAATTGCAGGCAAAGGGGGTGATTGGCGCCCTAGGCTTTTCCAGTCATGGTCCCTTAGAGATCATTTTGTCGGCGATCGCCAGCAATCAATTTGACTTTGTGAATCTCCATTACACCTACTTTCAGCAACGCAATGCCCCAGCGATCGCTGCTGCCGCTGAGCAGAATCTAGGCATTTTCATCATCTCCCCAGCCGACAAAGGGGGAAAACTCTACCAACCTTCCCAACGGCTGCAAGATCTCTGTGCCCCTTTTCACCCGCTCCATTGGAGCTATCGTTGGTTGCTCAGCCAGCCTGCCATCACAACCTTGAGCATTGGGCCTGCCACCGTTGCCGAGTTGGCCTTTCCCTTGGCCGTGGCCGATCAGGTGGGTCCCCTCAGCCCCGAAGAGCAAGCCGTGGGCGATCGCCTCCAAGCGGTGATGCAGGCCGCCCTAGGCAGCGATCTCTGTCGCCAATGCTATGCCTGTCTGCCCTGCCCGCAGGAGATTCACATTCCCGAGGTGTTGCGACTCCACAACTTGGCTGTCGCCTACGACATGACCGAGTTTGGCAAATATCGCTATGGGATGTTTGGCCGCGCTGGGCATTGGTTTCCCGGACAACCCGCCAACCGCTGTACTGAATGTGGCGATTGTTTGCCTCGCTGTCCCAGTCGCTTAGAGATTCCGCGGCTATTGCGGGAAACCCATGAGCAGTTGCAGGGCAGCTCGCGATCGCGCCTTTGGCAGACGATCTAGGCCGCCGCCTTTGCCATCACTGCTAATAATTCTCGCCATAGCCGTTGGGTCACAGGTCCTGGGCAAACCGGAAAGATAACCTCATGCACTTGGCGAATCGGCATTAGCAGGCGCACCGAGGAACTGAGAAAGCCCTCACTGGCTCCTGCTAGATCCTGTGGGGTGAGAATCACTTCCCGATGGGGAATACCCAAGTCTGCAACGATCTGCAACAGCGTCGCGCGCGTAATTCCGTGGAGGATGCCAACGGCGGTGGGGGGTGTCTCGACCACACCATCACGGACAATCCAGAAGTTACTGGTCGTGGCCTCCGTAATCTGCCCTTGGGCATTGAGAAGAAGGGCGTCCTCAAAACCCGCCTGCTGCGCCTCCAATAGCGCCAAGATATTGTTGAGGTAATTGCCCGTTTTAGCTGCCGGATCAAGGGCAGCAGTGCTTGTGCGTTGCCGCTTTGCAATGGCAAGGCGAATGCCCTGTTCACTCAATGTTGGTTCGGGGGCGATCGCCATCAACACAATCAATAGCCGCGGTTGGGTGGTCGGTTCTGGCAATAGGCCAATGCGGCGATCGCCACCACGGGTCACCACAATCCGAATGTAGTATTCTCCTGTGGGGGCAGCCGCTAACGTGCGTTGAACTTCTTGGGTAATGTACTCATCAGACCAGGGCACACTCATGTAGAGATAGGCGGCTGAGGCGCGCAATCGTGCTAGGTGCTCTGGCAGGGCAAAGGGAATCCCCCGGTACGTACGAATCACCTCATAAACACTGTCACCGTAGAGAAACCCCCGATCAAAAACAGAAATGGAGGCCTCTGGCGTAATCACCCCATCCAAGTTGCACAGCAGCACCCGCCCTCTCCCCTAGGGTTGGCGTTCCACTTCGGCTTTCATGCGCTCAAGGGTTTGATGCATTTGATCAAACATGGTTTGGGGAGACATCCCAAACTGGCTCAGTTGAGTTTCCAGTTGTTTGATGGTCATCTGCGCCATAAAGTCATCGGACAACTCAAACCGCTTCATAAAAATACGGTAGCGGTCCATGAGTTCTTCCATTTTCTCGATATAAATTTTTTTACCTTCGCGGTCAAATTTGCCGTACTCGGAGCCAAGCTGCATCAACTGCTGGTAGTCCTGAAACAGACGTTGCGCTTCCTGTTGAACAATTTCTGAATCAAAGAATCCCATACGACCCTGCCCGATACAGCAACAACCAAAATGGCAACGCTTGACTCTTTGGTTTGTTATCTAATGGCATTTTATCAAAGGCACTTTAGGCGGGGGTGAGAGGGAAAACCGATCCTTTACTCAAAGTTTGGGCCCAAGCGATCGCCGCCAGAAAACTCTGGGGGTCTGCTACCCCTGTACCCGCGATATCAAAGGCCGTGCCGTGATCGGGAGAGGTGCGAATAAAAGGCAAGCCAATGGTTGTATTCACCGCCTGCCGAAAGGCGAGCATCTTCACGGGAATCAATCCCTGATCATGGTAAAGAGCGAGGTAGGCATCGTAGGCGGTGGCGGGGGCAGGACGTCCCCACCACGCATCGGCAGCCCCAATCCAGAGGGTATCGGCGGGCACAGGGCCAATCAGTTCAACTTCGGGATACTGCTGCTGGGCTGCTGCGAGCCATGGAATCAGCCAAGTCACTTCCTCTTGGCCTAAGTGTCCCTGCTCACCACTGTGGGGATTCAATCCAGCAATGGCAATGCGAGGCCGCTCTAGATGTCGCCGCTCCTTCAGGAACTGCACCAGCAGTGCCAGTTTTTCGCTTAGGCATTGCGGCGTCAGGGCTTTGGGAACGGCCTGGAGGGGGATATGGGTAGTCGCTAGCAGTGTAGTCAGAACCCAGCCGCTCACCGGCGATCGCCCCAGAAACAACATGCCCACATGGGCAGTTCCTGTGAAGTGAGCCAGCACTTCCGTTTGACCAGGAAAGGTATAACCGACCGCTTGCCAGCTGGCCTTAGAAATCGGTGCCGTTACAATTCCGGCCACCTCGCCGGCGATCGCCCGCTGAATGGCGGTTTTGAGATAGGCAAAGCTGGCAGCCCCACTGGCAACACTGGGATGCCCTGGCACAATCACCGCGTCGAGGGGATGCTCCCATATCTGAAGCTGGGCGGGATCAATGGCCACCTGTCCCTGTTGACATAGGCGAGCATAGGTCTCCTCTAATACTTGGCCTGTACCCGCAATAAAAAACTGCCCTAACATTTCTGAGGGCAGATGAGCTAGGGCTTTCAGGAGAATTTCTGGGCCAATACCCGCCGGATCCCCAAGGGTGAGGGCAAGGGACATCCTAGGCTTCTTGAAGAATCGGTGCCGCCGAATCGTCTTCGGTGGCCTCGGGAATATCCTCCATCCCTTCCTCAGTGGTCTCTCCTGCGGCCTGCTGCTGTTGTTGCAGGAGCTGCTGCCGATAGCGCTCTGCCATCTCTTCAGCTTTTTCATAGACCAGCTGGCGATTTTTCACCATATCACCGGGTTCTGGCTCCAGTTGCTTCGTGGAAAGGGAAATCCGACCCCGCTCCGCATCCAGGTCAATAATCATCACCTTGACCTGGTCATTGACATTGAAAACACTGTGGGGGGTATCAATGTGATCGTGGGAAATCTCAGAAATGTGCAGCAGCCCACTGACACCACCAATGTCAATGAAGGCACCGTAGGGCTTAATCCCACGCACCGTTCCAACCACCACTTCGCCCACCTCCAGTTTGTTCATCTTGCGCTCGACAAGGGCACGGCGGTGGCTGAGTACGAGGCGGTTGCGCTCTTCATCAACCTCTAAAAACTTCAGGGGGAGTTCCTCACCCACCAACTCTTCTTTGTTGACACGGGTGCTGATGTGGGAACCGGGAATAAAGCCCCGCAGCCCTTCAATGCGGACAAGGGCACCCCCACGGTTGGTGGCAAAGACCTGGGAGCGAACCGTGGCATCTTCGGCTTGGAGTTGGCGAACGCGCTCCCAAGCCCGCATGTACTCAATGCGACGAATTGAGAGGGTAAGCTGCCCTTCCTCGTTTTCATCCGCCAGGATAAAGAACTCGCGGGTTTCGTTAGGTTGCAGTACCTCTTCCGGACTCTCAATCCGGTTGATAGACATTTCTTGAATGGGGATATAGGCGGCGGTTTTCGCACCGATGTCAATCAGGGCACCCTTTGGTTCGATGCTAAAGACGGTGCCAGCAACAATGTCGCCGGGGTTGAAGTGGTAATCGTACCGGTCCAGTAAGGCTGCAAAATCAGCATGCGTAAAGCCCACGTCTAACGTTTTTTCCTGATTGACCATGCGAGTGTTTTCCTAGCTCCTTTAACGAAAATGGGGGTGTATAGTGAGTTATCAAGCGGGCAGAAGTGGGTGCCATACGCAATCATACCAGCGATCGCTCGAACACTTTCTGACTGGATCTACAATGTTAGCCTAGAGTTTGCCCGTTGGCTAGCGGAATCGATAAAATTTTGGTCACTGATGAAGATAAATGTTAATTTTTGTGTACTACTGAGGAGTGGGCATGGCGCGACTAAACCGCCGACAGCTCAAGCAATTTTGGCAGGAGTTCCGCGAATTTGCCCTGAGGGGGAATGTCATTGAGCTGGCGATCGCTGTTGTCGTCGGTGGGGCCTTTGGCCGCATGGTGACTTCCCTTGTTGAAGACTTGATCATGCCTTTGGTCAATCCCCTGATTCCCGGGGGCGACTGGCGCGACCTCACCGTCGGGTCAGGGCTTAGAATTGGCAAGTTCTTGGGCAGTTTCCTTGACTTTGGGGTAATTGCCCTGAGCCTGTTTATTCTCCTGAAGCTGATTTTACCTTTTCTGCCTAAGAAGCCCCCTGCCCCCGAACAACGGGAGTGTCCCTATTGCTTGGAGTGGGTACCCCTCAAAGCAACTCGCTGCCGTGCCTGCACTGCTGAACTGCCACCGCTTTAGGAGTCCTGGCAATGCAACGGTGGCAACGCTGGTTCTCTGGGCTATGGGTGGGGCTATGGCTGAGCATCCTAATCAGTTGCGCAACAGCACCGCCTCCCCCAGGCACCCAGATTGAGTTCTGGACGATGCAACTGCAACCGAAATTTACTGATTACTTCAATCGCCTGATTGCGGCATTTGAAGCCCAACATCCCGATGTCCACGTGCGCTGGGTGGATATTCCTTGGACGGCAATGCAGACCAAAATTCTCATGGCGGTGTTAGCGGGCACGGCTCCCGATGTGGTGAACCTCAATCCCGACTTTGCGGCGTTGTTGGCAGGACGCAATGCTTGGCTAAATCTCAATGACTATGTACCCCCCGCTGTCCGTGAGCGCTATCTACCGAATATCTGGCAGGCTACGACGTTAGAGGGCAAGAGCTTTGCCGTGCCGTGGTACCTCACCTCACGGGTAACGATTTATAACAAGGCGATTCTTGCCGCCGCTGGGGTCGATCGCCCCCCCCAAACCTTTGCCGAACTGGCCAGTGTAGCTAAAGCGGTGAAGGAAAAAACAGGCAAATATGCCTTCTTTATCACCATGGTACCCGAGGACTCTGCCGAACTGATGCAGGCCATGGTGCAGATGGGGGTGAAGTTAGTAGATGAGCAAGGCCGTGCTGCCTTTAATTCCGCCGCGGGCAAAGCTGTTTTCCAGTATTGGCTGGATCTCTATCGTCAGGGACTCTTGCCACCGCAGGTGCTCACCGAAGGCCACCGTCAAGGCATTGAGCTGTATCAATCGGGACAAACAGCTCTATTGATGACCAGTCCGGAATTTTTGAACGCGATCGCCACCAATGCCCCCGGTATTGCAGCGGTTTCAGCCCCCGCTCCCCAGTTGACGGGCGAGACTGGCAAAAAAAATGTTGCTGTGATGAATTTACTGGTGCCCCGCCAGAGTCGCCATCCTGAACTGGCCGTAGAATTTGCCCTCTTTGTTACCAATGATCACAACCAACTTGCCTTTGCTAAGGAAGCAAATGTCCTGCCTTCTACACAAGCAGCCTTAGCGGATCCCTACTTTCGTACCATTGGCGCAAATGCCACTCCTGTAGACATTGCCCGCTCCGTCAGTGCTGCTCAAATGGGCCAAGCAGAGGTTCTCATTCCCCCGCTGCGGGATATTAAGGAGCTACAACGACTCCTCTATGAGAATTTGCAGGCAGTTCTCTTAGGACAAAAGACAATTGATCAGGCACTCGCGGATGCAGAAAGCGCATGGAATAGCCGCTTAGGATAAATTTCCCCAGGTCTCAAATCTCTACCTGCATACCAAGCTCCACCACCTGTTCAGATGGCAGGCGGAAGTAGGTCATGGCATCCTCGGCGTTGCGGTATAGCCAAGCAAATACAACCTTTTGCCAATAGGTCATGCCGGGGGAGTGGGTTGGGATGATTGTCCGACGGCCTAAGAAAAAACTCATGGGTTGGCCCTTGAGGGGGAGATTGAGGGCATGTTGGCAAGTTTCAAGGGCAAGTAGCAGATCCGGGCGATCGCGAAACCCCGAGGTAAGGATGATTTCATAAATACCGACATCTGTGACCCTATAGGCCAATTGTTCCGATAGGGGCACATGGGGTGAATTCGCAGTTGCTAAATGGATAAAAATCGTCTGCTGATGCAACACATGGTTGTGCTGAAGGTTTTGAATAAAGCTGGGTGGAATCGTGTGGGGAAGGGGTGAGAAGAAAACAGCAATCCCCGGCACACGGGCAACCCCTTGACTGAGCAGCTCCTTGAGGGAGAAACGCGCATTCGCTTGCAGGAGTTGCTGACGCAGCAGAACCTGCCCTTGTCGCCACGTCCCTAAGAGCATATAGACAACCCCACCGAAAGCGAGGGGATACCACCCACCGTGGGGAATCTTGAGAGCGTTGCCGATTAGGAAAGCAATTTCAATAACTAAAATACTGACCCAAACAAGGCCAATTTGCAGAATAGACCACCGCCATAGGTGCCGCGCCACCAGAATCAAGCAGAGGGTTGTAACCACCATGGTTAGGTTAACCGCCAAACCATAGGCACCTGCAAGTTCCGATGACTTTCTAAAGGTCATGACCAACAGCACAACCGTCACCAGTAACAACCAGTTGATCACAGGAATATAAATCTGACCACGGTGATGATCATCCGTAGCATCAATGCGCAGGCGAGGCAGATAGCCTAACTTTATGGCCGCCGCCGTCATTGAAAAAGCGCCTGAGATCACTGCTTGAGACGCAATGACGGTGGCCAATGTACTGAGGATGACTAGGGGCAATACGCTCCACTCAGGTACAAGTTGAAAAAAGAGATTATGGGTGGCTGTTGGATGCTTGAGAATGAACGCACCCTGCCCCAGATAATTCAAGGCAAGGGCGGGAAAGACCAGACGATACCACGCCAAGCGAATTGGCTGGATGCCAAAGTGTCCCATATCGGCATACATGGCCTCGGCACCCGTCAGTGCCAAAATCACTACTCCCAAGAGGAAAAACACTTGGGGAGGATGGCTGTAAAGCAGTTGTACTCCCCACCAAGGATTGAGGGCATTCAGAATTCGGGGCTGCTCGAAGATGTGGATGGCCCCAAGGATGCCTAGGGTCATAAACCAGAGGAACATGATAGGGCCAAAGACCTGCCCCACTTGGGTGGTACCCCGATGTTGAAACCAAAACAACCCCACTAAAATAACCACCGTCAGTGGAACTGTCCAAGCCCCAAGCTGAGGACTGAGTACCTCTAACCCCTCAACGGCAGAGAGGACACTAATTGCAGGGGTAATCGTGCTATCTCCATAAAACATGGCCGCCCCCACCAGGCCGAAAATGATCACCCAGCGCCGCCATTGGGAACTGAGGCGAATTCGCGAGAGGACAAGGGCCATCAGGGGAAAAATGCCCCCTTCACCACCGTTGTCAGCACGCAGGGCAAAGGTTGCGTATTTCAGGGTTGGAATAAGGACAAGCGCCCAGAGGATCAAAGAGAGAATGCCGTAGATATTGGCAGGGGTAACTGCTAGGAGGTGGAGAGGGTTAAAGGTTTCCTCAAAGGCATAGAGGGGACTTGTCCCGAGATCACCATAGACGACGCCGAGGGCACCCAGAATAAGCAACCTTGAGGGTTGATGGTCAGCATTCGTTTTAGTCATGGCTGGATGGAGTGAGTTAGTGACTTAAGCTATCGAAGCGGATATTCGCTTGAGCCATGCGTTTAAGGGCTTCACCTAGGCGATCGCAATCGGCAATGAGACTGATCCGCACGTATCCTTCACCGCCTTCGCCAAAGGCATTGCCGGGGGTCACAACAATACCCGTTTCCTGAAGCAGCTTGAGGGCAAAATCTGTCGAACTCATGCCCAGGGGGACGGGCACCCAGAGATACATGGTTGCTTGGGTTGGGGTGAGTTGCCAGCCAAGTTCATTCAAGCCTTGAATCAGAAAATCTCGCCGCTGACGATAGCGATCGCACACGGAGGCAATGTAGCTATCGGGCAGGCTCAGGGCGACCTCTGCGGCTTTCTGTAAAACCGAAAAAACCCCATAGTCCAAGTTGGTTTTCAGGGTACGCAAGCCCTGGATAATGTGGCGGTTGCCCACGACAAACCCAACCCGCCAACCCGCCATGTTATAGGTTTTTGAGAGGGTATGGAACTCAACGCCGATTTCCTTGGCACCGGGGATTTCGAGTAAGCTGGTGGGTTGATAGCCATCAAAGGCCAGTTCGGCGTAGCAAAGGTCATGCACTAAAAGGATTTGATATTCGCGGGCAAAGGCAACCACTTCTTCAAAAAAGGAGCGGGGGGCGATCGCCGCCGTGGGGTTGCTGGGATAGTTGAAGTACAAAACCTTGGCTTGGCGGGCAATGTCGCTGGGAATCTCACTGAGATCAATGAGCCAACCCTTTTCCCGTTTGAGAAGGAGGGAATAGATGTTGGCACCGGCGATCGCCGGCCCCCGAAAATGGGCAGGATAGGCCGGGCTAGGCACAAGGACGACATCCCCCGGATTCACGTAGGCAAGGGCAAGGTGCGTCAGTCCCTCCTTTGATCCCAAAAGGGGTAGGGCTTCACCCTCGGGATCCAGGAAAACATTATAGCGGCGCTGATACCAGCGAGTAATGGCCTGCCGGAAAACGGCTGTGCCTTCAAAGGGGGGATAACCGTGGTAGCTGGGTTCCTCAAAGGCAGCAATAGCGGCTTCAATCACTGGCCGCGGTGCTGAGCCATCGGGATTACCCATGCCCAAGTCAATGAGGTCGAGTCCCTGCTGCCGCGCTTTCAGCTTGAGTTCATCAAGGCGAGCAAAAACGTAGGGGGGCAATGCCCCAAGGCGATCGGCTGGCTGAATCCACTCTAACCCCATCTAGCGGGCACTCCCATCCAAGACTTTGGCGCTGTAGCCGACCACGGTGGACACCATTGCTTCTAGGACTAGGTCAGGGGTCACGGGAAACGGCAGATAGTGAATATCGGAATGGGGTGCACAGGCAACCGTAGCTGCGTGCTGGAGTTGCGCCAAGCTGGCCTCTCGGAAGCCCAAATCCTCTAAACTCAGGGGCAGACCCACCTGTTCATAAAACTGGCAAAGTTGATGGCGAGCACTGGTGGCCAGTTGACTGCCTTGGACAATCTCTTCCAAGCGTAGTTGGACAAGAATACCGTAGGCCACTTTTTCACCGTGGAGGGTGCCCTTACTTTGGGGCAGTTGGGTCAAACCGTTGTGGATGGCATGGGCTGCTACTGTGCGGCATTGGGCACCCCCCAATCCACCGATCATTCCTGCCATCAGGACACTGGCATCAACCACATTTTCCCAAGCGGGACTGCCCACATTCGCCAGGGCTTCGGCAGACTGCTGTAGGAGAATATCGCGCAATACCCGCGCTTGCTGTACAGCAGCGACAATCAGGGTTTCTTGGCGGTGGCCACTACTCACCGAAGCCTCATACCACTTGGCCAGGGCATCACCAATGCCGGCAAGCAGGGTTCGCTTCGGAGCTGTTTGAATCAGGGCGTAGTCCAACAGCAGCAGATCTGGGCAACGGTGGAGTGCCACATCATAGGCAAAAGCACCGGCCTCTGTATAAACATTGGAAAGGGCTGTCCAAGCAGCGCAGGTGGCTGCCGACGTGGGGATGGTCACCACGGGCAAGTGAAGTTGGTGCCCCAAGAGCTTAGCGGTATCCAACGCTTTGCCACCGCCAATGCCGATGATCAGATCACTGCCTTGAGCCTCTTGGCGGAGTTGGGCAAGGATAGACTCACTGCACTCCCCGTGGAATGTTCCTACGGTGAAGCTAAGATCATAGCAGTGGGCGATCGCCTGCCACTCCTGCTCAAGCAGCTGATACCGCTGCGGTGAAACCACTAAAAGGGGATGATGCCCCAATTGTGCAATAGCTTCCCCGGCTGGGGAGAGAATTGACCAACCGCGATAGACGTGGGTAGGCGCGATGCAAAGGGATGAAAAAGCAGCAGTCACAGGCTGTACAAACAAACGGCAGGAGCTTCTCGCAGCATAGAGCGGTTTTCGCTCTTGCCATAGAGATTTTCCACTATCTTAACTACTTTTCTGCTGACTTTCCGTTTGCACGTACAAAATAATCAAAAACACGCTTGGCACCAGCACAAACAGGGCAGTTGCAATCAAGCCGAGTTGGTTGACTTCCATGGTATCTGTCCCAATAACGCTGAATTTTATTTTATCAATGCTGTGCGCCCCTGGGGGCGATCGCTCCCAGCCAAGGTGGTGATCACAGATTCGGCAATGTTTTGGGCGGTTACGGGAGCCAGCAAAATACCGTTGCGGTAGTGCCCGGTGGCAAGCCAAGTGTGGTCGTCTATTTTTTCGATGATTGGTGCTGGGCGATCGCTCGGACGCGGTCGCACTCCCTGCCACTGTTGCGTTAAGGGAGCTGTTTGCAAAACCGGCCAAAGCTCGCTGGCTCGTCTATGGAGTTGAGCAAGGGTTTGGGGATTCCCAATTAAAGTGTTGCCCTCCACAGTGGCACCCACCCAGACCTGCCCCCAAGGCAAAGGGACAAAATGAATCCCTTCAGCGGTCATCACTGGTGTATTCGCCTCAACCTGACAGGCGAACTCTAGGGCTTGTCCTAAAACCGGTTCCAGAGTAACAGGGCGATCCAGGGCTTGAGTGAGGGGCGTTGTCCCGAGACCCGCCGCTAAAATTAGGCATTCGGTCTCAACCGAGCCCTGATCCAATTCCAGAACCCACCCCCGCGATCGCTGTAAAGACCTGACGGGGCTTTGATAGCGGAATTGCACCCCCCGTTGACGAGCGGCTTGGCGCAAGGCTTGAGTGAAGGGTTTCGGTGCGACCTGGCGATCGCCCGTTGCCCACAGGGCGCCGTGAACAAGCTGAGGATTCACAAGGGAAAATTGATCCTGCACCGCCTGGGCCGAGAGCCACTGCGCGCCTTGGGGGGCCTGTTCTTGCAGCCATGCTTGGGTAGCGATCGCCGCCGCTTCTGTGGTGCAAATTTCCAGAATGCCTTGGCGTTGGTAGGGGATCTGGATCCCAGTTTGCGCCTCCAGTTCTGGAATCAGGGTTTCGTAGCGTGCCAAGCTGGCCTGGCGCAGTTGAAAGTTGCGTCCGCGCCGCCGCCGACTGAGATGGACAATGAGAACCCCTAGGGCGGCGCCTGTCGCTTGCCAATCTTCCTCCCCCTGGGCTTCAAGGACAAGAATCGGTGTTGCCGCTGCATCAAGAACCCGACTCAGTTCATAGGCGATCGCCGAACCCACCACGCCGGCGCCCACAATCGTCACCGTTGCATTTGCTGGCAGCACCGTCACAGCGTGGCAACTGTATTCACTAATTCCCAGTTTTCATTTTCGGCGATGGCGCGACTCACACGGTCAAACCATTCAAAGCAGTGATTATTTTTCTTGAGGGTCAGTTCCTTGTTCTTGAGCACCAGATCAAACTTGGTGACATCCTTTTGGGGTGTGGTTTTATCAATCAGGACTTCAACGGTAACCAGTTGGGACATTGAAATAGTATCGACCGTCCTCTCCCGTGCCACCACGTAATCATCCCCGACATGGGTCACTGTCAAATCGCAGGCCTCTAGGGTTTGCACCAGCTCTTCCTTTAGCCGTGCCCGGGGGAGTGCAATCGTAACAACACGAGCATATCGAGCCATAACCGCCAAGTGGTAAACTAATAATCTGCAAATAATGGTTCTGGTGTGATCACGGCGCAAATGGAGTGCTGTCGCTGCTAGGGCGTCTAGGACATCACAGGGAATTAAGCATTACGCCCATTGTATGGGTTCCTTGCATCGTACCGGCCGCCTGCCGCGATTATATCAAACCTTTTCTTGAAATTGCTGGATTCATGCATTCTGCTACCCATCCCTATGCGGGTTTATTTATTGTCCTAGAGGGGGGAGAGGGCGCCGGCAAAACCACCCAAATGGGGGCGATCGCCACCTGGCTCGAAGAAAGTGGCTGGTTGGCAAAATTACGAGCCTCTGATATTGATCCCCCCTTGCTTTTGACCCGTGAACCGGGGGGGACGCCCCTTGGCCAAGGCCTACGGCAATTGCTGCTCCATAGTGATTTAGAGATTGATCCCCTAGCGGAGCTGCTCCTCTATGCCGCCGATCGCGCCCAACATGTGGCCACCTGTATCCGTCCGCAACTGCAACGGGGGGGCATTGTCCTGTGCGATCGCTATACGGCTTCTACCGTTGCCTACCAAGGCTATGGGCGGGGGCTGGACTTGCAGATCATTGAGCACATCAACCGGATTGCTACGGGGGGTTTAGGAGCGGATGTAGTTCTCTGGTTAGATCTTCCCGTCGGTGTTGGTCTTGCCCGTACCCAACAGCGGGGCATAGCGGATCGCTTCGAGCAGACTGCGGTGGCCTTTCACGAGCGGGTTCGGCAGGGATTTATGGCCCTAGCTCAGCAAGGGAGCGATCGCTGGCAGCGGATTGACGCCCACCAACCCCTAGATCAGGTGAGTAAAGCTATTCAAGATTGCCTAGCAGCTCATCTGCACCGCTGGTTTGAGACCTTGAAGAAGCGCCTGACTGGGGGCGATCGCGACTTGCCATAGCTCTAGTCCTTCCCGAAAAATTTGCTCCATGGGCAGCATCTGGCCCCTGGTGGTCATAAAGCGGTGATCCGGTGTTGCACAAATGGTCGAGCCATCCTCCAATTGATACTCATACACGGGACGGAAGCCCTGAAAATGCCACTGGGCAATGGGCTGCGTGTAAAGATGACCTTGGGCATCAAGACTATACACGTGACAGGTCAACCGCTCCTGCACCAAGCGCCGAATGGGAACCGCACCATATTCCACGGTCATCACCGCAGTCTCACCACTCAGGCAGTATTCAGCGAAATCCAGCATCTGCTTAAAAAGTTCTTGGGCTACGGCACTGGGCACCCCATTTTTAGCTGCTCCCTCGATGAAGAGGGCTTCATGTTTTTCCATTTCCTCTTTTTTCTTTTTGCCCATCGCCCGGCGGAGGAGATCCGCTTGACCCAGGGAATAGCCCGCCAAGTCCTGTGCCATCCGCATGATCTGCTCCTGATAACACAGGACGCCGTAGGTTTCGCTTAATATCGGCTTCAAACGCTCATGTTGATACTGAATGGGCTCGCGGCCGTGCTTGCGGTTAATGAATTTCGGGATCAGCCCAGCATCCAAAGGCCCCGGTCGATAGAGTGCCAGCACCGAGGAAATGTCCTCCAGATTCGAGGGCCTCAGTTCACGGACAATTTGGCGCATCCCCGAGGATTCCAGTTGAAAAATTCCCTCCAGTTTACCTTCCGCTAACAGTTGATAGGTTTTGGCATCATCGAGGGGTAAAGCATCAAGGTCAATCCGCTGACCATGGTTTTTTTCGATCAGTTCTTGGGTTTTTTGGATCATGGTCAGATTTTTCAGACCCAGAAAGTCCATCTTCAGAAGGCCGAGGGATTCTAAATCCTCCATGAAGTACTGGGTAATCACGGCGCCATCGTTGTTGCGCTGCAGCGGCACCAGTTGATCCAAGGGTTCTGAGGCAATGACGACGCCAGCCGCATGGACACCATAGGTTTTGTTGGTGCCCTCAATGCGCATGGCCATATCAATCCAGCGGCGCACGAGCGGATCAGTGTCGTACTTTTCCTTGAACTCCGGCGCAGGGGTTTCCTCGGAGATCATGACTGCCAATTTGACGGGTTTGCCCCGCACCACGGGAATCAGTTTCGCCATTTGATCGGCTTGGCTATAGGGAATATCCAGCACCCGTGCCACATCCTTGAGCACCGCCTTGGAGGTCATGCGGTTGAAGGTGATGATCTGGGCGACGCGATCGCTGCCGTATTTTTGGGTCACGTACTGGATGACTTCCTCGCGGCGGTCAATACAAAAGTCCGTGTCAATGTCGGGCATGGACTTGCGCTCAGGATTCAAAAAGCGCTCAAAGAGCAAGCCATGGTGAACCGGATCAATGTTGGTAATGCGCAGGGCATAGGCCACCAGGGAACCCGCTGCCGATCCCCGCCCCGGACCTACGGGGATGTTGTGGTCGCGGGCATATTTGATGTAGTCCCAAACGACTAGGAAATAGTTGGAGAACCCCATCTGCTGGAGCATTTTGAGTTCGTATTCCAAACGCTGCCGATAGGTGGCCTCCAACTGCTGGCGATTGCTGAGGTGAAATCGCTCTAGCAGTCCTTGCCATGCCACTTGCTCTAGGTAGGTATCTGCTGTATGGCCAGGCGGCACCGGAAACTCTGGACTTTGGGGTTCACGAAAGATGTTATAGGCTTCAATCTTGGCGGCTACTTCGAGGGTATTCGCCAAGGCCTCTTGAATGACCTGATCGGGCAAATGATCCCGAAACAGCCGAGCCATTTCAGCGGCGGATTTCAGGTACTCTGTACCGCTATAGCGCATCCGCTTCTCATCGCTGAGCAGCTTGTTGGTTTGGATACAAAGCAGGGCGTCGTGGGCTTCAACGTCATGACAGGAAATAAAGTGGGAGTCATTGGTGGCAATAATTTTGATCCCCAACTCACGACCAATGCGCACCAGTTCAACGTTGACCACCCGATCCTCTTGACTGCCGTGGTCTTGGATCTCAAGGTAAAAATCCTCACCAAAGGTCTCTTGATACCAAGCAGCAACACTGCGTGCTAAATCCGGTTTGCCCTGCAAAATAGCTTGGGGAATTTCCCCTCCCAAACAGGCACTGGTGACGATCAGCCCTTCGCGGTATTGGGCGAGGAGTTCCTTGTTGATACAGGGGCGGGCAAAAATCCCCTTTCCCTGAAAGCCCTGAAGGTGAGAGATGGTGGTGAGTTTGCAGAGGTTGTGGTAGCCTTGCTTATTTTTGGCCAGCACCACTTGGTGAAAGCGGGGTTTGCGCTCCTGTTTGGTGATGTCGCCATTGATGACGTACATCTCATTGCCAATAATTGGCTTTAGGGGCTTGCCGCGACAGAGCTTTAGCAGTTCAATGGCACCATACATTACCCCATGGTCCGTGAGGGCGATCGCCGGCATTCCCAATTCCATTGCCCGTGCCACTAGGTCGGGAAGCTGACTAGCACCATCAAGCAGACTGTAATCACTGTGAATATGCAGACCGACAAAGGACATGGGCAACGGCTACCAACTTAGGAGAAAGGCAGGAGACTAGGACAACTCAGGCAAGCTGTTGAGATAGGCCTTGAAATCCGCTTCAGCCTCGCGGAAGCTCTCTTGAGCTACGGGAATACTATCGAGATCGGCGCCTTGATCAATTTTCAGGAAGTCATCGGTCAGGGCACGGGTCAAGGCCGTGGGGGTGGGTTGGTCCTTTGCCAAAAGGTTGCGGTTGAGGGCTCGCATATCCATCAACATTTCACCGAGGGGGCCGCGCATAATGTTGCGGGCTTCCTGCCAATCGCCTTTGGCGATGCTGACCTCTAAATCAGCAAAGCGTTCGGCATTTTTCTCAATGTCGCTCAGGTAGTCTTGAATGCGAGTAATTTGCAACTCACTATAGGTGGGTGGGGGTGAGGTTGTGGCACTGGGGCCGCCACAGCCGACTAAAATAATAGCAACAATGCTTAATAGGATTGAAATTAAGGACTTTTGATTTAGACGCAGCATAGAACCTCAGCAGTCAATAGTGTCTTCAAAAACACGGTTCTATTCTGCCATGATCCCGTCGCGATCGCCCGCCGTGCAGCGAAGCTGTTTGCTCCTTGAGGGTATCTCTGCGGGGCAATCCCTGACCCTGAGGGGATGCCCCCACACCACGGTTGCCTGATCGTAGATCACCATTCCCGGATTAGCACCCTTCGGTTTTTGCACATACTTGCGGCGGGTATAGACGACGGGCACTTGGGCACTGGCTCGCGCTTGACTATGGTAGGCCGCCAAATCCGCCACGTATTGAATATCTTTGTCACTGGGGACATCCCCCGCTTCAAGGCGGAGAATGACATGACTGCCGGGAATCTCTTGGGTGTGAAACCACCAATCGTAGGGACTGGCAACGCGAAAGGTGAGATCGTCGTTCTGACGGTTGTTGCGCCCCACAAGAACCGTAAAGCCACTCGGTGTTGTATAGCGTAGGTAGGGACTAGGGGTGGTTGGCGGACAATAGTAATCGGGGGCTATCAGGTATCCCTGTTGAATCAGTTCAGCCCGAATCTCCTCAAGGACATCTAAGGATGTGGCCGCAGCCAGGGTGACCGCCACCTGATCCAAATAGGCAAGTTCCCCTTCAGCAGCCGTGAGGAGTGGCGTAATGTGCTGCTGGGCACGTTTCAGTTTTTGGTGTTGCCTGTATAACTCCTGAGCCGTTTGGATGGCACTTTTTTCTGGGGAGAGGGCAATGGCGAGGGGTTCTTGGGTGGTAAAGTCCGTCACGATCAGTTCGGTCATGCCGGGTTGCCACAGGTGGGCATGGGCCATGAGTAAATCTGCGAGGTACCGTGGGCGATCGCCCCCCACCGCTGCCGCCAATCGTTCCCGAAAGCCCTCAATCTTGGCGATGAGTTTTTGCCGTTGTGCCTGTAGGCTCTGGTGCAACTGTTGCTGAAGTTGCTGTGTTTGCTGTTGCTGGAGTTGGTCTTGGTAATAGGTGGCCAGGATCTCGTGGATGCTGCCGGTGGAGGAGGTCTGCACTCCAAGCGGGGGAATGACGCGATAGCCCGTTGCTGTGAATTGAGGCACAAAATGCCCCCTCTCTAAACACTTCAGCCAGTGCTGCCAATGGTCAAACAGCCGCCGCCACTCTGCAGCGCTTAGATCTGTAGTGCGACACTCTGGGGGCAAAGCGGCATCGGCCAGTAATTGCTGTACCAACGCAGGACTCAAGCCCCGATAGGCCTTCAGGAGTTGCTGCCGCAGCAGTCCGGGGATCACACTCACCTGTTGTTGCCATTGCTCAAAGGGAATCTCGCTACTGGGCAGCGCTGCCGTCAGGGGGGGTGGGGGCACATAGGGCTGACCGGTGAGAATTGGCCGCAAGCGGGACTGCTGGGGGCTGACTTGGTGGGCGGCGGTAACAATTTCCCCCTCAGCGTTTACCAGGATCACGTTGCTGTACTTGCCCATGATCTCGGCATAGAGACGCCACTGCGTTGCTTCCTGCAGACGGGGTGCAAATTCCAAAACCACAACGCGCTCCCAGGGGTTGATTAAACCAACCCGCACAAGGGCAAGGCGATTGAGTTGGGCATGAAGCTGCTGACTAAAGGTAAAGGTGTCTGGCTGGCGGGGGGGCGGTGGTTCAAAGGCAACGCGTGCCGCTTGGGGATGCCAACTGAGGGTCAGCCAACCCTGTTTTTTGAGTGTGCGTAGAGCCAAGGCAATCGTGTGGCGATCGCGCTGGTAAACCGTTTCGAGCCGTGCTGGTAGCCAATGTTGGAGATCGGCACAAACAGCACGCAGAGTAGTTAAATCAACGGGTTGCACCGTCCAAACTCCGCAGGATTTTTTGAGGGAATCGGCATCAAGCTATACTAGTCTAGCCACTCTCTGGCCTTTTGCCACCCTGTGCTCGCTATGGCACTTTCCCGTCAATATCCACCCCCCTTACCCCTGGCTCAGCCTTGGCGACGGGCGATCGCCAGCAGCATTGACTTTATCCTAATCTGGCTGACGAGCGTTGTCGGTATCACACCGGGAGCGGCGATTCAGTGGGGGCAACTCTTTGTCTTTGCCATCGTTTGGTGGTTACTGCGGGTGGCGATGGTCAACCGCAATAAGGGTCAAAGCCCCGGCCATTGGTTGATGAATGTGCGACTGTTGGATCAGCGGCAGCGGACACCGGATCTGCTCTCCCTCAGCAAGCGAGAACTGGTGATTGGCATCGGGGCACTGCTGACATTGGCGGGCTTGGAATCCTATGGCCCTAGTATGGCCCTCATTATTTTGGCGCTGCCCTTAGCCGTTGACTGCAGTCTGGCCTGGATTGATGAAGAACACCGCACGCTCCACGATCGCCTAGGCGGCACAAAGGTGTATCGTTGTCGGCGGGGCTTTGCCCTCGATCGCAAGCTGATTGAATTGGTCAGCAAAATCCGCAAAGATCTGCCATAATTAGAGATCGGCTCACTGGATAGATAGGCAAGACCATGGCTAAAGCAAAAGGCGCCAGAATTATTATCACCCTAGAGTGCACAGAGTGCCGTACTAATCCGGCACAGCGATCGCCCGGTGTCTCTCGCTACACCACCACCAAAAATCGTCGCACCACCACAGGGCGGTTGGAACTGAAGAAATTTTGCCGCTACTGCAACAAGCACACCGTTCACAAAGAAATCAAGTAATTTAGAGGACAGCTATGGCATTTTATCGGCGACGCATTTCCCCCATTCCCCCTGGCCAACCCATTGACTACAAAGACGTGGATTTACTGCGACGTTTTATCACGGAGCGGGGAAAAATCTTGCCGCGACGGGTGACCGGTCTCACTGCCAAGCAACAGCGGCAACTGGCAGTAGCCATTAAGCGGGCACGGATCATGGCCCTCTTGCCCTTCTTGAATCTCGAAGGCTAGGAACTCGCGCTCGCCAATTGGTTTTTGTGAAGGGGTAGGTTGAAGCTTACCCCTTTCTAAATATGCCAATAAAGAACAAAACACTATCCAGCATCACCATCGCCAATCACCTCATGGAACTCATCTGTTTTTTTCCGCTGAGGCCCCTCTCGTCGAGGAGGTAACTAATCCTGGAAACTTCCACCCCAACTTCCTGGGCCTGATCGATTAAACGGTCATCGGGGTTGGCAGCAACATCTAGCACTAAGGCCGCCCCCTCAAGTTTCCAAGGACGAAGGGGACCACCTTGGGCACTCAGTGGTCTCGTTTCAGCCAGCGATGGAGGGTGGCGCGACTTACCTGAAAGATTATTAGGTGGCCTCATTGATTTTGCCACCTTGCTTGACATAGGAGACAACTCCTCATGTTCTTTAAGGAGCCTTTGAGGATATTCGGGATGCGGCAGGGGTAATCTATTTCCCTTTGCAATATATCACTCCCTTTCGAAATAGCTATATTTTTGCTTGCTCTCCCTACCTAGCTGTGTAAACATGAGAATGGTTATCATTCATCTGTTTCTCTATGGCTATTCAAGCGCACCTTAAACGCTGGGGGCTGCTGCTAATTCTGGGGGTATTTTTGGGCAGTTGTGCCCCCCCAGCCCAGTCGCCACAGGAGCGGGAGACCTCACAGACCTCACAGACAGCAGGGCAATTCACGATTGTGACGACTTTTTTACCCATCACTGCCTTTACAAAAGCGGTCGTGGGCGATCGCGCCACTGTCGAGCAACTGTTGCCCCCTAATGTTGATGCCCACGACTTCCAAGCCCGTCCTGAGGATGTGCGGCTTTTGGGGACGGCAAGGGTCTTGGTCAAAAACGGCCTTGGGTTGGAAACGTTCCTTGACCCCTTAATCAAGAATGCCGCCAATACAGACCTTAAAGTCATTGATACCAGTGCTGGAGTAACCCCAATTGCCAGCGCAAAGGGTGATCCCGACCACACCCATGATTACGACGACCATAGCCACAGTCATAGCCATGGTGAATTCAATCCCCACATTTGGCTAGATCCCCAGCGTGCTGTCCAGCAGGTAAAAAATATTCGTGATGGTTTGATTGCCGTGGATCCTGAAGGGGCTGCCATCTATGAAGAAAATAGTGCTGCCTTTATTCAAAAGTTAGAAGCACTCGATGCCCTGGCACGGGAAAAGCTCACTCCCTTTGCCGGCAAAACATTTGTGATCTATCACGATGTGGCCCCCTATTTTGCCGAGAGGTATAACCTGAAAGCGATCTATCTCGTGGGCAATCCCGCCGTTAACCCCTCACCAGCGGACGTGCAACGGGTGATGCAGGCGGTGCAGCAAAGTGACCTGAAAACGCTCTTGACTGAACCGGGGCAAGAACAGGCCTTTGAAAGTTTAGCGCGGGATTCGGGGGCAAAAGTGAGTGTGTTTGATCCCCTAGAGCGTGCCCCTTCCGCAGCAGATCTCACCCCTGCCTATTTCCTGGGCAAGATGGAGCAGAACATTCTCAACCTTGCTGAAGCGTTTGGGGCGCAACGGCAAGCCCATCGTTCCCCTTATTCCTTGGCGGTTTTGGAGTTGGCGTGGATACCCCTGTGAAGGAATACCTACTGGAGGTGGAAAACCTCTCCGTGCGGCGGGGCGATCGCTGGGTGGTGGAAAATGTCTCCTTTACCCTCGCAGCCAATACGAATATGGCCATTATTGGTCCCAATGGGGCAGGCAAAAGTAGCCTGATTCAAGCCATTTTGGGAATTATTCCCTACCAGCAGGGACGGGTGACGCTCCTAGGGTATGGCATGACCTATCGCCGCACACTCCCCTATGTCCGCCAACAGGTGGCTTATTTGCCACAGAACTTCCAGTGCGATCCCCGCATTCCGATCACAGTGGCTGAATTTGTGGGTTTGGGCTGGGGGCAACCGACATGGCAGTGGCCTTGGCAGTACCGCCAGCAGCGCGATCGCGCCATCTTTGAGAGTCTCCAACGCCTGAACATAGAGCATCTTGCGGCGCAACCCATGAGTTCCCTTTCCGGCGGCGAAACAAAACGCGCCCTCTTGGCCTATTGCTTGGTGCAACCCCGTCGTCTCCTGATTTTGGATGAAGCTCCCGCTGGCTTAGATTGCCGAGGTGAGCAACAGTTTTACGATCTCCTCGAGACCCTCAAGGTGAGCGAGGGCTGGGGGATTTTACAAATTTCCCATCACTTGGAGCGGGTCAGGGCAACCTGCGATCAGGTGCTGTATCTTGATCGCTCTGTCCAAGGACTAGGAACTCCCGAAGGGGTGCTGCAACAATTTGCGGCCTAGGGGGCTGATTCTCTCCTGAATTGAGCAAAGAAATCAAGCAGAATCCGCTGGTGGATGGCTCCTAAGGGGCGATCCTCCCCGAGGGCTTGGGCATAGTGAACGCCAGCCACCACAGAAGCGTAGGGTACTAAGTCCATCCCCTGTCCTTCGTTGAGTACCAAGCTGCCCAATTCACAGGTTAAAGGGCCTGTGAAAATATAGCGATGTACTTGGGGATCGCTGTACTCGCCAAAAAAGGTGAGCTGGGGTGGGCAGTAGCCAATCTCCTCATAGACTTCCCGCTGAACGCCCGCGAGCGGTGCTTCTTCAGGTTCAAGGTGGCCGCCAAAAAGTCCCCAGTGGCCAGGATACAAGATATGGGCATAATCATCTCGCAGTTGCATAAGAACGCGATCGCCTTGGTAGAGAATGGCAAGGGCAACGGGAACAGTCGTAGTTGCTGGCATCGTCTTGCAGAATGTGTCCTTAGGGCTAGGTTACCCTAGAAACGGGAATCTTAAAGTAAAATGAAAAACATAGCCCTTGAGAGATATGGCAGGCTGCTATTGCGACGGTAATCAAAACGGTAGGCAACGGTGAACTAGACATAAAGCTACGCCTTTAGAGGGTATTGCCGTTCCATCTGAGCAAAATCAACGCTGCCCATACCCATAGCAAATTTTAGATTTTTACATCTTTTTTATAAGATTTTACAAATTGGTATACGGTGGCACATTCTTAAGATTGTCTTAATATTTCTCTTGGGGTTGCGCTATTCATTTACTCGTTTTCTGGAGTTAATTGTCCTATGTTTTACCGCTTAGCCGAACAACACCGCCAGTTTATTCGCGACTTGGTGCTGAACCTGCAAGCCCTAGCGATCGCCCTCGAAAATCGAGGCTACATGGCCTCCTGCTACACCTGTGGCGGTGAACTCAACAGTGCCTCCTTCATGGTCAGCTTGGCCGACAACCACCTAATTCGCTTTTTGGTCTCTGATTATGGAATTACTTGGACTGAAATGCGGGACGACCGCGAACTGATGAAACTAGAAGGGGCAGAGGCCATCAACCAACTGCAAGAACTGGCCAATCTCCTCAAGGAAGTACGGGTCCCCACTGCGGTTTAACCCTGGCGGGGCTACCCTCGCCGCTTTTGTCGGTGCTAGCTTAAAAGTAGCTGGGCTTCCCTTCTGCTTTAATCCTCACCCTCAATGACTGAAGTTTCCCTTAGTTGGCAACACCAGTACCGCAGCGTTAACCAAGTGCGCCTGCACTACGTCACCCAAGGCAGCGGTGATCTAGTGATTTTGTTGCATGGCTTTCCAGAGTTTTGGTACTCTTGGCGATTTCAAATTCCCGTTTTGGCTCGTCATTTCAAGGTCGTAGTGCCAGATCTGCGGGGCTACAATGACTCCGAGAAGCCTGCCCACGGCTATGATCTCGATACCCTCAGCCAAGATGTAACGGCGCTCATTCAAGAGCTGGGCTATGAACGAGCACACATTGTCGGCCATGATTGCGGTGGCCTCATAGCTTGGCATGTGGCGGCACGCTTTCCGCAGAGGGTGCAGCATTTAGCGGTTTTGAATACCCCGCACCTCTACCCTGTGGGACTGGAACTCTGGCAGCAGTTGGAGCATTTTTGGCGCAACTGGCCGCTATTGGCTTGCCACATCCCCGGCTTAGCGGAATACTGGCTAGGGCACAATCTGCGGAGTTTTTTGCAGGATTTCTTTCAGCGCTACTCCATCCGCAAGGCGGCCTTTTCAGCAGAAACTGTGCAACTCTATCAAGCGGCTCTTGAAAAAGCGGGAGCGATCGCGGCTGTCCTCAAAAGTTATCGCCATCTTTTTTCACCCCAACAGTGGTGGCACCTACTGCAACAGCACACGGAAGCCATTACCAGCCCCACCCTGATCCTCTGGGGTGCCGATGATCCCCTCGCCCCGCCCCGCCTTGCCAATGGTATTGAAGCGTTGATCCGTGCACCGTGGCGGCTGAAATACCTGCCTGAGTGTGGCCATTGGGCCCAACAGGAAGTGCCAGGGCTCGTCAATCGCGAACTCCTTGCCTTTTTGCGGGCATAAAAAATCCCCCCACCCCTGAGGCAGAGGGAAAGGTATTTAATTTAATAAGGCATTTACTGAGCCAATCAACGTCCTTAGGCGAGCCACTCCAGCACCGCTTCTTCCTTGGTATTGGTGCGGCGTTCGGGGGTTTCGCGAGTGAACTTCATGTGAATGGCGCGGTTTTGTTCCCCATCTGCGGCCACTGCTAAGATCGGGAAGTCGATGAGGCCATCTTGGAAGGACATTTGGAAGCGGAACGTGCCATCGGGATTGAGTTTGATGGGGCGCCCACCAATGGTGACGGTGGCATCTGGCTCCGTAGCCCCATAGACAATGAGTTCAGCATCCGCCACTAACCAGAATTTGCGCGGACGAATGGGAGCCGCCGAAGCTGAGAAGCCAACGCCCGACATCGTCAGACCCGAAACCGTCGGCACCGCCCATAGCCCAACTCCAGAGGGGAAGACATAGGAACTGATGGCCATTTCTGGCAACTGGGAGATGGAGCCGGGGACTTGGTGCATAGAACCAAAGAGGGAACCCGCCACCCGTTGCGCTTCTGCCCCTTCGGCCATGGCAAAGATGCCCTCATAAATGGGATTGGGTTCGGCAGTGCCTGCCAAGGGTGCCCCCAGATCAAAGAGGGTTTTGCCCCGCAGATCCATATCCCAATCCACGGTAATGAATTGATCCCAAACCCAATCTGAGGGGTAGGCGGGGGGAATATGAATGGGGGCAGAACGAGCTAGAACTAACCAGCGGCCATCGGCACAGCGATAACCAATTTCCACTACATAGTCGCGATCGCTCACGGGGATGGGCAGATACCACTCCCGCGCCAACTCATCGCAGGGGTACTCCTGAACACTGTGGGGAATTTGGCTATCGAGGTTGATATTGGTGGCATCGTAGAGGCGTAAAGCCAGTTGCTGCCCCCCTTGCCGCCGCAATTGTTCGCGGTGCTCGTTGGGCACATCCCAATAGGCGTAGGCCCACTGGGGATCACGGGGCATGAGGACAATGCGGCTTTCACCATAGCCACCCGGCAAATCCCCAAGGCCTTCATCCACTGCGGCCAAGAGAACATCATCTTGAGCAGGACCGAGGTCAAACTTTGCGGCTTCCACTTTTTCTTGTGACTCCAGACTAGAGGGGACAGGTTGGATAGAAATGGTGGTGGTTGATCCGTTGGCTTGCGCCTGTTTTTCACGGATGGCAGCGAGGAGCTCATCTTTGCGCATACGGCTATAGCGGGATACTTGCAGTTCACTGGCAACACGCCGCAACTGCCGCAATGTCATTTCTTCTAACGGGGGGCGATCTTTTGGCATGGGTGCCTCCTTCGTAGGTTGATAGACGAAGCTATCGTTTGCCCTTGATCTTTGGCAAAAAACTCGTGGGGCGTCAAGGGAATTGCCAAACATCCCTAGGGATTTATACGCAGTTTATCCCTTTGTGGGGATCAAATGTTAGAGTTTCGTGACAATTCTGCGGTGTGGGGATCAAGGGAGTGGCTGCCATTCCCTCTCTAGGCCGCCTTCTGTAGGGGGCAAGGGAGTATAGTTAAAGATGTATGCCTGCAATCTCCCTAGGCGTTGGATCACGTAACCAAGATCATTCCAAGTGCTATGACGATCGCCCCGAGCCGCTCCCTTGCTGACCTGTGCCGTGCTGACTTTCCGATTTTGGCGCGACAGGTCCACGATCGCCCCTTGATTTACTTTGACAATGCGGCCACCTCCCAGAAGCCCTTGGCAGTTCTCAATACCCTTGAGGACTACTATCGGCGCTATAACTCTAATGTCCATCGGGGGGTACACACCCTCAGTGCTGAGGCCACGGCCGCCTATGAAGGGGCACGGGAAAAGGTGGCGCGTTTTGTCAATGCTGCCCATGCCGAGGAAATTATCTATACGCGCAATGCCAGTGAGGCGATTAACCTCGTGGCCTATAGTTGGGGCATGAATACGCTGCGGGACGGGGATGAAATTATCCTGACGGTGATGGAGCACCACAGTAATTTGATTCCGTGGCAGTTTGTGGCCCAAAAAACCGGTGCTCGCCTCAAGTTTGTCGAACTGACGCCAGAGCAAACCTTTGACCTCAACCACTACGAAAGCCTTTTGAGCGATCGCACGCGCTTAGTGGCCGTGGCCCATGTATCTAACACGCTGGGGTGCCTCAACCCGATTCCCGAGATTGCCCGTCTTGCCCATGCCAAGGGGGCGCGGGTATTGGTGGATGCCTGCCAAAGTGTGCCTCACCTCCCCATTGATGTGCAGCAGTTGGGGTGCGATTGGCTGGTGGCCTCCGGTCATAAAATGTGTGCCCCCACGGGCATCGGCTTCCTCTGGGGACGCTCGGAACTCCTGCGGCAAATGCCGCCTTTTTTGGGGGGGGGCGAAATGATTGCCGATGTCTTTCTTGACCATGCCACCTACGCCGATATTCCCCATCGGTTTGAAGCGGGAACGCCGGCCATTGCGGAGGCGATCGCTCTGGGGGCCGCGGTGGATTACCTGAGTCAGTGGGGGATGGCACGCATCCATGCCTACGAGCAGGAACTCACGGCCTACCTCTTTGAACGCCTCCCAGAGCTTCCTGGTGTCACGGTCTATGGCCCTACGTCGGGCGATCGCGCTGCCTTGGCCAGCTTTACCGTGGGTGAGGTGCACCCCCACGATCTCTCGACCATCCTGGATCAGGCGGGAATTGCGATTCGGGCAGGACACCACTGCACTCAGCCTTTGCACCGCTATTTAGGGGTTCAATCCACGGCACGGGCTAGCCTTTACTTCTACAACACCCGCGCTGAAATTGATCAGTTTATTGCTGCCCTGGGGGAAGCGATTGCCTTCTTTAGCGACGTCTTGGCCTAGGGCTTGAGGCTGAGCAGTTCACTGGCTTGCGCCTGAAAGCCGGCACTAGTGAGGGCATGGCGGGCGCGATCGGCATCCTCAACGCGAAACTGTGGCCCTAGGCGTACGTACTGGGCATGGTAGCCATCGGTTACTTTAATCACCACCGGCACCTTGGGCATTTCTCCCGCCTGTTGCTTGAGCACTTCCGAGAGACGACTTTGGGCCTGAATGTCCCCCGCCTGCTCTACGGGCAAATCCACAAGCACCAGTTTCACCGCTTCAAGGGGCTCGGCATCTTCAATCAGGAGTTGGGGGCGATCGTCACGCATTTCTAGGGTGCCCCACAGCAATAGGCGGTGATCAAGCTGCAATTGCCCCTGAATTCGCTCATAGGCCTTGGGAAAAACCACCGCTTCCGCCTGACCTGTGAGGTCTTCCAACTGGACAATGGCCATTCGCTCGCCGCGCTTGGTGGTAATGGGCTTGAGTGCCGTCAGCAGGGCAATCACACTCACCACCCCTTGACCCGTGTGCTGCTCGAGATCCGCCAAGCTAATGGGGGCAATCATGGCCGCTGGCCGGTGAATATCCTTGAGGGGATGGTTCGATACATAAAATCCCAGCAGGTCTTTTTCTTGGCGGAGCTTTTCGGCATCGGGTAAATCATCAACCGGGGGCGCACTGGGGGCTGGGTCATAGCTGCCGCTGGATTCATTGCTGGAGCCCCCTGCCAACATGTCAAAGAGATTTACTTGCCCCACCGCCCGATCTTTGGCGCGCGCCTGTGCCCACTCCAGCACGAGGGGGAGATCCTGCAGTAGTTGGTTGCGGTTGCGCTGGGGATGGAGACTATCCATGGCACCACAGGCAATCAGGGATTCAAGGGCGCGACGGTTGAGAATGCGACTATCGCCCCCCGCACGGGGAACTCGTTCGCAAAAATCCGCCAAACTTTGAAAGGCGCCCCCCTCTGCCCGCGCCTGCAAAATGGCCTCAATCATCCCTTGGCCAACGTTGCGTACTGCCGACAGACCAAAAAGAATTTTTTCGCCCACGGGGGTAAAGTCAATATCTGAGTGATTCACATCGGGGGGTAACACCTCAATCCCCATACTCAGGCAGGTGGCAATATAGCGCTGTACCTTGTCTTGGTCGCCACTATTGGCCGTGAGCAAAGCTGCCATATACTCGACGGGAAAGTTGGCCTTGAGAAATGCCGTTTGATAGGTAACGTAGCCGTAGGCCGTCGAGTGGGACTTGTTGAAACAATTAGCGGCGATCGCCCCATTGGCCAAAAGAAAGTTGTGATCCCTGGCTAAACCAATGTCATAGACCGCTTGCCAACCCACCAACCGCCGGCCGACAATCTTCACGCTTCACCTTTCCAAACGCTGCGCTCCCTATTCTAATCGTCGCACTGTGTCGCGAGCGGGAATTCGCACATCTCGCAGGGGTATCCCCCTGAGACACTGGTAATGGGCGGTGAACCAGTCGGGGGTTTGCACCCCTATACTGGCTAAGGCGGCTGTGGTGGGAAAAGGCCACAGTTGCTCAAAGATCACTTCCCCCTGCCAGTCAAATTGCAGAAAATAACAGCCCACGGGGGCCTGCAAGTGATCTAGGAGTCGTCGTCCAAGGGCATAGAGGGTTTGTCGCTGGCGATCGCTGGCATGGATGGGTAACTGCCATGTCCCTTCGATGCAGCCAATAATTTCGCCAAAGAGCGTCCCCTTTGCCGTTTGGGCCAGGGGCAACTGATAGAGACCCCCGGTGCCGG
This sequence comes from Thermosynechococcus sp., assembly GCF_025999095.1. Lineage (NCBI taxonomy): Bacteria > Bacillati > Cyanobacteriota > Cyanophyceae > Acaryochloridales > Thermosynechococcaceae > Thermosynechococcus > Thermosynechococcus sp. The sequence continues at coordinate 495,259 of NZ_AP024678.1, forward strand.
TTCCTATTCCCCACCGGGAAACCAAGGCACTCAAAGCTTGACACTGCTGCCAAAGGTGGGATGATGCCCAATGGGTAAGGCTATAGTCCAGTACCGCTGCTTGGGGAGCGATCGCGATCGGGGCATCGAGGGGACAAACCACAATCTCAGCACTCCTGTGACATTGTTGCAGCACGGGTACCACGTTTGTCACTACTTGCTCCGCAGACACTTCGGCCTGCCTTGGCTGTGCTGCACACCAGATCCGTAGTTTCAATCCTCCAACCCTCCTGCTGCCAGGGCAGCTCACCAGCGCTCCATGAGCATCGCCTGCTGAGCTCAGAAAATCACATCCGCCAAAGTTTCATTGTAGGTGTGGGCGGTCAAATTGCCATCCTCTGCCCTTGGCAGTACTAAGCGGACTGGCTCTTAAGCACTTCCTGCAAAGCTGCCTGTGCCCTTGGGGCGATCGCTCATCCTTCCCTAAACCGATCTACTCAATGCCGGCTGCGATCACCGGCGATCAAAAGTTGGCGGACACTTCTGACAAATCCACCCCAGCTGCTGCATCGCTCAAGTTAGACATCTCTAGGCGCATCCGCAACTCACCTAAAAGCCCCACGGCTAGCCGAGCCGAATCGCTGGACCTTGACGGGAAGCCCTACCAAAAGTCTTCTAGGATGTTTTTGAGTTCCCGCGGAGGTCACCCCTTGATTTCTGCTCACCTAAGTATTAAAGCTGGGAATCAGGCCAATCCGCGCAGGTTGTAATGAGGCTAATCCCTGCTGTTGCTGCTGGCGGGCCTGGGCAGCCAAGAGGGTTTGCAGATTCCGCAATTCGGCACGCAGTTGAGCGTTTTCTTTTTCGAGGCTTTCAATCTTCAGTTTCACTTGAGTGAGTCGCTCACTAAATTTTTGCCGATAGACTTCGGGCATTTCTTGGATGACGCGCTCCAGCATCTCATTGCGGTCGCTCAATGCAATCACTTGAGCCTTCAAGTCGTTCATTTCCGCTTCGCGGTTTTGTGCCTGCTGTTGGTAGGCAAGAATCTGCTCTTGATAGGCTGCGATTTGCGCCTCCACCTGTTGCACCTGTGCTTGCAACAACCTCAGGGCTTCGGCATTGGCGGCCTCAGTCTTGCGGGCTTGGTAAAAGCGCACAAATAACTCAGGATGCTGCACCATGAGTTGATAGAGTTCCTCTGAGAGTTGCTGCACGAGTTGATCCCGTATCAGCAGTTCATCGGCGAAGTTGAGGGAAGTCTCGTTCACGGCGGCGGCTCTCCAAGGGATTGTGCTGTGGCCAATTTTACGTTGATTCTGATCCACCCATGCAAGATTTAGAATTTTCCACCTACCATCGGCCGGTGTTGGCCACGGCGGTGCTTGAGGCCCTCCAGCCCAAATCGGGCGGCTTCTACTTGGATGCCACAGTGGGCGGGGGCGGCCACACAGCACTGCTATTGCGGCGTGAACCCACCTGTCGGGTGCTGGCGGTCGATCAGGATCCGATGGCTCTAGCGGCAGCTCAAGCATTCCTTGCCCCTTTTGGCGATCGCGTCCAGTTTTGGCAGGGCAACTTTGCTGATCTGCCTGTGGCTGAAGCGATGTTTGATGGCATTCTCGCCGATTTAGGCGTGAGTTCTGCCCAGTTGGATCGCCCAGAGCGAGGGTTTAGTTTTCGCTTTGATGCCCCCCTCGATATGCGCATGGATCCCGCTAACCCTTTGACAGCTGCAACGGTGATCAATCACTACAGCGAGCGAGAACTGGCGGATATTTTCTATGAATATGGGGAAGAACGGTTTGCCCGCCGCATTGCCCACCAAATTGTGGCCCGTCGCCCCCTCAACAGCACCCAAGAATTAGCGCAGTTGGTTGCCCGTTGCCTCAAGGCTGCCCCCCGACAACGCATTCATCCAGCCACACGGGTTTTTCAGGCCTTGCGTATCTATGTCAACCAAGAGTTAGCGGTGCTCGACCAATTTTTGGCGCGATCGCCCCACTGGTTAAAGCCCACAGGGCGCATTGCCGTTATTAGTTTCCATAGCTTGGAGGATCGGCGGGTGAAGCAGGCGTGGCGTGCCAATCCCCTCTTGGAAGTCCTGACGCGTAAACCAATTGTGGCGGATGCCGTGGAGGTGAGCCTTAACCCGCGGTCGCGATCGGCAAAGCTACGAATTGCGGCGCGTACTTGTGCATGAATTGTTCGAATGATGGTTTATTTATGGGTATCTTTACAGTGCGTCCTAATCTTTTAGGGCAATCCATTCCTGAGGAGTGCTGGAGTTTATGGTTGCTGCCCCTAAATTCAAATCCCGATTTATTCCCCAATCCTCGCCAAGGCTGACGGAAATTCGGCCCCTCCCCCAGCCGCCGGTGCCCCTTTGGCAAAAAACTTTGCTGGGGATTCAATGGGTTTCTGGGGTGGCCGCCACCGGTGCCCTCGTCGCTGTGCTGCCTCTCTATGGTTGGTCAGCCCTCTCTCAGCAGCAGTGGAGCCAAGCCTATGAGCGCTTGGAAACCCTAAAACGGCAGGAGCGGGAGCTCCTGGTGAGCAATGAAACCCGCCGCTATCGGGTGACGCAGCAAGTGCAACGGGCGCCCCAAGGTCTTGTGCCCCAAACACCACAACATGTTCTTTTTGTCACTAATGAAAGCAAGATTGCTGCCAAGACTCATTTTGAAGGGCTCCCCGTGATGCCACCGCCTCGGCGCACTGTCAATTACTGACCGCTATCCATGAAAACTGCCCGCCCCCAAAATCAATTCCTGCCCCCCTTGCGCGTCGGCCTGATCTTTGGCTTTTTGCTCATGGGGATGGGGGGAGTGGTTGCGCGTTTGGTTTATTTGCAAGTGGTTCAGGGGGAAACCTTAGCGGCACGGGCACAGCAACAACAACGGCGCTATACCCCGCCAACTTTGGCACGCTACCCAATTACCGATCGCCGAGAGACGGTTGTTGCCCTAGATCGGCCCGTGTTTACCCTCTTTGCCCATCCGATTCAGTTCAAAGTGGCGCGGCCAGCGATCGCCCGCGATCTAGCTCCCTTACTCCAGCAATCCCCAGAGCAACTCTTGGCCAAATTCAGCTCCTACCCTACGGGCGTCCCCATTGCCTACGACGTCGATGAAGAAACCGCCGCCAAAATTCGCGCCCTCAACTACGATGGCCTAGAACTGAACCAAGCCTGGCAGCGCATTTATCCGCAGCAGGAACTGATGGCGGGCATTGTTGGCTATGTGGATCGTGACCACCAGGGTCAGGCGGGGATTGAGTTTAGCCAGAATCAATTTTTACAGGTTCCCCATAGCCGCCACCTCCTCTCGATGAATGCCCTAGGGGAGTGGCTGCCAACGCTTGCCCCTGCGGATCCACAGGCCTTGAATCAGGGATACCATGTGCGCCTCACGATTGATAGTCGTCTGCAACAAACGGCACGCCAAGCCCTGCAACGGCAGTTACGCAAATTCAATGCCAAACGCGGCACCGTCATTGTCCTAGAAGTGAAAACTGGGGCGCTGCGAGCCTTGGTCTCGGAACCCTCCTACGATCCCAATCATTACTACCGTGCTGATCCAGCCCTTTTTCGCAACTGGGCGGTGTCGGACCTCTATGAACCAGGATCAACCTTTAAGCCAATCAATACGGCCATTGCCCTTGAACTAAACGCCATTACTCCTGATACGGTGTTGCCCGATGAGGGACGAATTTTTGTTGGCGGTTGGCCCATTCAAAATAGCGACTATAGTCAACGCGGCGGCCGCGGTGCCCTTAGAATTGCCGAAGTTCTCGCCTACTCTAGCAATGTGGCCATGGTGCACATGATGAGTCGCATTCCAGCCCGCCACTACTATCGCTATCTCCATCGCTTGGGACTCACAGAGACAGTAGGCAGTGATCTCCCCTTTGAAACAGCCGCCCAGTTAAAACCGCCGGAGCAATTTATTAACTATCCGATTGAACCGGCAACGGCCGCCTTTGGTCAAGGCTTTTCTCTGACGCCCCTTCATTTGGCTCAACTATTGGCGGCGATCGCCAACGGTGGGGAGATGGTCACTCCCCATGTCATTGACGGCCTCTACGATGAAAATGGCCGACTGCAAAAACGCCTTGAGCACCGCCCCCCGCGACGGGTCTTTTCGCGGCGCACCAGTCAAGCGGTGGTCAAAATGCTGGGAGAAGTTGTGCGCTTTGGTACAGGGAAAGCCGCCCATATTCCCGGCTATCGCTTGGGGGGCAAAACGGGCACAGCGCAAAAGGCGATTGGCGGTACCTATGGCAATCTGCGTATTACCAGCTTTTTTGCTGTCTTTCCCCTCGAGCAGCCCCAATATGTGATTTTGGCGGTGGTGGATGAACCCAAGGGAGATGATGCCTATGGCTCAACGGTGGCCCTTCCAATTGTGCGAGCGGTTACGGAGTCACTGATTACGATTGAGGGCATTCCTCCCTCACATCCACAGGAATTGCGGCGCCCCACTGCACCAGCTTCAGTGTCACAATAGGGAAGAACAGCGCAAAAGGACGGTATGCTTCAACGGTTTTTTGCCACAGCGTTGGCTGTTTTCGTGGTGTTGCTGGGAGGCTGCTCTGCTGCCAGTGGACTGCAAGCCTATGTGGATAGCTACGATGGCTATGAATTCCTTTACCCCCGCGGTTGGGTACAGGTCCAGGTCAAGGATCCGGTGGATGTGGTTTTTCACGACATTATTGAGACGACGGAAAACGTCAGCGTGGTGGTCAATCCCGTGTCTAGTACGAAATCCCTTGAGGAATTGGGGTCGCCTGCGGAGGTGGGCGATCGCCTGCTGCGCAATATCATTGCTCCCAGTGAAAGTGGCCGCAGTTCCGCCTTAATTGCCGCCACCTCCCAAAAGGCTAATGATAAGACCTACTACATTCTGGAGTATGCGGTCACTCTACCGGGGGATGGCACCAATGCTCAGCAGCGGCACAACTTGTCGAGTATTGCCGTGAGTCGAGGTAAAGTCTATACCCTCAGTGTGTCAGCTCCTGAAGAGCGCTGGCCAAAAGTGGAAGACCAATTTAAGACCATCGTGTCCTCGTTTACCGTATATTAAATTAAAATACTAAAGCAAGAATCGGGGAGTTAGCTCAGTTGGTAGAGCGTCGCGATCGCACCGCGAAGGTCAGGGATTCGAGTTCCCTACTCTCCATGGTACTGCCCTATCCACCGTTGACCCGCTGCCGTAGTCTGTTAACGATTGGCGGCGATCGCAACCCATGACCCATCCACCACAATTTCCTTACGCTTCGTTTCAATCCTCAATCGCCTTCACTGCGACTGCCGCTGACCAGCTTAAGGTACTGCCGCCTTTCCTCTGGGAGGAATTTACCCGGTGTCAGTGACAATGCTGGGCAACCTCCTGCCCAACGTTGTAGAGTGAGGACAAGATATCGGCGCTTTGATTTTAACGTTGATCTTAACGAAGTCCTTGAGTTGGGAACATAACGGGAATATTGGGATTGACCCATACTTGACAATTGAGTTCGCTACTGGCGGGGAAAAAAGGAATTGGGTTGCCTGCGGCATCGGTGACTTCTGGCAGGTATTCAACGGTTCGGGCATCAAATTGACAGGTGTAGGCACCATAAATGACACGCTGGCGATCGCGCAGGATCAACTGATAGCCAAAGCTGCGACTGGCATTGCCCAACTGATAGATCAGGGCAAAACGCCGTAAATAGGGCAAGCGTCCCCAAGCAGCGGCGGTCACAAAGGCTTCAATTTTGCCCCCTGGCCCCGCCATGGCTGGAAAGGCTTGCCAGCGTTGAATCACCTGGTCACCAAACTGCTGCACGGCCCACCATAGGCTGGGTACTGTTAAACCCACTGCTGAGGGGGACTCGCTAACCACAACTTGCTTTTCATTGACAGGCAGTGCGATTGCCGCCGCCACCGCTAGCGGTAAGTCTTCTGTCGAGGTATTAGCAGCCGTTTTGAGGGGATGCAATCCCAATAGAGCGATCGCTCCCACGGCACTCAACCATTGGCCCCAGGCCTTAGGGGGGAAGAGGGTTCTCATTTGCCTTGAGTCAAGCAGGAACTTACCCCTATGTTACGAATGCAGCCATGCCTTCAATACATCGAAGAGGCTATTGCCGCCCCAAGCAAGGGCAATCAAAATTGATGTGGTGACTGCTAGACCAATCAAAGAGATAACTACCCCTGCCAGACTAATCAAACCATCGTCATCCAAAAGACCAAACCCAATCGTAAAAATGCCCATCGCGGGAATTGTGTTGGTGCCGGGAATAGGCAAAATCATCGAGATCGCCATCAGCGATACAACAACTCCCAAGCCCAAACGTCCGCCTCGGGTAGTGCAAATGGCGCGCAAGCGGGGACGGGAGATCAATTCAATCCGTCGCAGCCACGGTAAAGCTGTGCGCACAATCTTCTGAATCTGGGATCGCGGCATCGTGCGCTTGAGCAGCCGCGGGGGCAGCCAAGGGATTGAGGCACCCCCAAGCAATTGCCAGCCCAACAGTAACAGCACCATGCCAAAGGGCGTGGCGTAGCCGGGGGCAGGCAGCGGTAGGGCTGAGGGTAAGGAAAGAACCGTCAACAAAAACCCAAACATCCGCTCGCCGGCCAATTGGAGAATCTCTTCTAGGGAAACCAGTGGCTGAGTTTCTCCTGTGATCGGGGTGGCCAAGGAGCCTAAAAAAGCGCGTTCAAGGTCAGTTGACAGTTTTGCCATGGCCAATGGGAAAAAGTGCCGTCAAGTTAGGTGCCTTCGCCAATCCATACTACAGCCCTTTGCCCAAGTTTTATACGATAAAATAGTCAGACTGTTGGTGATGCTGAGCACCCGTGACCAGCGATCCCAGGGGTGCGATTAAACTAAACCCATGGCAACCCCACCCGACTTACCCACAGAGTTGCACCTGATCAACCCGCGGCGATCCCTGGGGAAAGTATACCTTGACTGGATGCCCCAACCCGGTTCCCATGTAGATCACGAAGGGGAAACCTATACCGTGTTAGAACGCCGTCATCGCTATCAGTTTCGCGGTGGCCGCTATCAACTGGAAAAAATTGCCCTCTATGTGCAGCCCAGTGACACCCTTCGCGATCGCCAGGTTGTCAATGGGCAGTGGGTCATTGGCGATCCCACCTGCCGTTGGAATGCCCTTTCACCCTTGCTGCGCTGTGCGGTGAACCCTCAAGGCTCCTGCCAAGCGTGTCAAGATTACCAGCCTCGAGAACCTTAGCATTTCCTTTCTGAGCTCAAACATCCCCGCCAGGGCGGGGGAGGGTTGTTGAACTCGGTACCGTCCAGCTACTGCCCTGGGGAGGTCATGTAGGACGTTGCCGGTAGGACAATTTTCACCGGTTGAACGTGCCAGATGTCTTGGCAGTACTCGCGAATGGCGCGATCGCTAGAAAACTTACCCATTCGCGCCACATTGAGAATTGACATTTTTACCCACTGGGCTTGATCTTGATAGACCTGAAGCACCCGCTGGTGGCAGTCCACATAGCTTTGGTAGTCTGCCAAAAGGCAGTAGCGATCCTGTTGCCAGAGGTGTTCAACCAGGGGCCGAAAGAGTTCCGTATCGCCATGGGAAAAGTATCCAGAGGCAATGAGGTCAAGCACCCGCTTCAGCCTTGGATTGCCATGGGCAAACTCCCAGGGGCGATAGCCGTTGCGCCACAATTCCTGTAACTGCTCCACCGTGTGGCCAAAGAGGAAGAAGTTTTCAGCCCCCACCTCTTGACGAATCTCCACATTGGCGCCGTCGAGGGTGCCAATCGTCAGGGCACCATTGAGGGCAAATTTCATATTGCCGGTGCCTGAGGCCTCATACCCTGCCGTTGAGATTTGCTGGGATAAATCTCCTGCTGGATACACCTGCTGTCCCAAGGTGACGTTATAGTTGGGCAAAAAGACGACCCTCAGGCGATCGCGCACCGCTGGATCACGGTCAATCACCTCAGCCACGGAGTTAATGAGCTTAATGATTAACTTGGCCATATAGTAGCCCGGTGCCGCCTTGCCGCCAAAAATAAACGTTTGCGGCACCATCTCCAGTTGGGGGTTGTCCTTCAACATCTGATAGAGCGTGATGACCTTGAGAACACACAGGTGCTGCCGTTTGTATTCGTGGATGCGCTTCACCAAGATCGAGAAGAGGGAATGGGGATCCACCGTTACCCCTAGGCGATCGCGAATGTATTGCGCAAGGCGTTCCTTGTTTTGATGCTTCACCGATCGCCACTGGGCTGCAAACTCGGCATCCTCTGCCAAGGGTTCCAATTGCCGCAGTTGATCCAAGTGCTTCACCCACTCTTCGCCGATGTGTTCAGTAATCAAACGCGTTAATCCCGGATTGCTGAGCAGCATCCAGCGCCGGGGGGTGATGCCATTGGTTTTGTTGGAGAATTTCTCTGGTGTCAGTTCGTAGAAATCCTTGAGCACTGTTTGTTTTAAGAGTTCTGAGTGCAGCGCCGCCACCCCGTTAATGGCATGACTGCCCACTGCTGCCAAGTGGGCCATGCGCACATAGCGGCAACCACTTTCATCAATGAGCGACAGTCGCCGCAGGCGATCGTTGTCCCCCGGGTATTGCAGGCGCACCTCATCTAGGAAACGGCGGTTGATTTCATAGATAATTTGCAAGTGGCGGGGTAGGAGTGAGCCAAAGAGATCTAACGGCCATTTTTCGAGCGCCTCGGGCAAGAGGGTGTGGTTGGTGTAGGCAAAGGTTTGGCGAGTAATGTCCCATGCCTGTTCCCAAGGCATGAGATGCTCATCCACTAACAGGCGCATCAGTTCCGCCACGGAAATGGCCGGGTGGGTATCGTTCAACTGAACGGTGAACTTTTCATGGAAGCGGCTCAGATCCTGTTTGCCCAATTGTTTGTAGAGGCGGATCATATCCTGAAGGGCACAGGAACAGAAGAAATACTGCTGCATCAGCCGCAGTTCTTTGCCCTGCAACTGCTCGTCGTTGGGATAGAGGACCTTTGTGATGTTTTCTGAGGCAATTTTTTGGTTGACGGCACCGTAGTAATCCCCCGTGTTAAAGGCTTGAAAGTCAAAGGACTCCACCGCCTCTGCCCGCCATAGACGTAGAAGATTGGCGGTATTCACCTTGTAGCCCAAGATCGGGGTGTCATAGGCCATTCCCTGAATCACTTGGTGGGGTTCCCAAACGACCCGATAGCGGCCCTGATCATCGGTGTAGCTATAGGTATAGCCGCCAAACTTCACCTGCAAAATCAATTCCGGTCGTGGGATTTCCCACGGGTTGCCATAGCGTAACCACTTGTCGGTAATCTCTACTTGCCAACCATCGCGGATCTCTTGGTCAAAGATACCGTACTCATAGCGAATGCCATAGCCAATGGCGGGGATTTCCAAGGTAGCCAAAGAATCCATGTAGCAGGCGGCCAAGCGACCCAAGCCGCCATTCCCCAAGCCCGGCTCTTCCTCCTGATCGAGGAGTTCTTTGAGGTTCAAACCCGCTTGCCGCATGGCTTCTTCAACGGCTTCATAGAGTCCGAGGTTAATCAGGTTATTGCCAAGGTGGGGCCCTAGCAAAAATTCAGCGGAGAGATAGCAAACGGTGCGGCTTTCTTGATCTCGATAGGTTTTCGCCGAATTCAGCCAGCGCAACAGCAGGCGATCGCGCACGGTGTAGGCCAAGGCCAAGTAGTAGTCATTTTTTGTCGCCACTTCGGGGAATCGCCCTTGGATAAAGAAGAGATTATCCATAAAGGCGCGGCGCAGCGTTTCAATGCTCGTACCGGTGCGATCGTCTTCCGTGAGGACTGTCGGACAACCGGGCGGAATGAGACTGGTCATTGTGGGAATCCTCGCAAAGAATGAACGCGATGAGTAGTCAGCCCTTCCCTTCTGTTCTATCGCGATCGCCCAGGATTCCCCGTTAAGTACAGAATCTCTTTACTAGCACTCTTTGCCAGCAAAGGGGGGCAAGCCCTTCCCTAGCCTTCATTCACTGTGGGAAACAGTTGACAGGTCAGTTCTTCATCGGCGGGGTCAGGGGGAGGACTGTCGAGGGTTTGGGGGTGTTGATAGCGTTGATAGAGTGTACTCAGAAGTTTGATCAAGCGATCGCCCCCACTGGCATAGAGAGGATCCTGGGGCAAACGTGCCAAAGCAGTAGCCATTTGCGTCTGCAAAATCTCTAAATCACCATAGCGGCGGGTCAGCCGTTGCAGCAAATCCATGAGGGTAAACCGCTCTAGGCCTTGGGCATGCACCGGTTTGCTGGTCAACAGAGCGGCCACAAGAAGCTTCATATGCAGGGGGGTACAGTAGCGGGTGACTTCCAATCGCAAATCGTAGAGATCTGCAGTGCTGAGGGTGGGCGCCTCGATGGTCAGTGTAGCCGTCGCAGCTTGGCTGTAAAGGGGGACCAAAATTTGCAGCAGTACAGCTGCGGGAACCTGATAGGCCTGTGCTTTGTTGAGACTATTGACAATAGCAGTTAGGTGCTGTCCCAAGAGGGTGGGGGTTTTTAGCCGTTCAAGGATTTGGATGATTACCTGTTGCAGGTCGCTCACGGTCCATGGCGGTGCTTGGGGCGGCCACTGATTTTGCTCAAGGGCATACAGTAGCTTAAAAAGGCGGCTCTGCTGCGGGTGCTGGGCAATTTGTTGGGCAGCGGTGGCAATTGTAGAAGTCCTTGGGGTCACAGGTTGGCTAACAGTCCCTCGATACTGCATTGTAGCCAATTTTCCTCAACAGTCATTCATTAACAGTCATTCATTTAATCCTCCTGATGGCCAAGGGAGGATTAGTGCTTCTGCTAGGATTGGGAGAGTTTAGGGGTGGCAGAACAACGGTGAGAGCGCTTTTCCATCGTTTGCAGCAGCGTCTCAATGAGATGGTGGTGGGTCGGGGGCATCGTCCCCTTGAGGCCCTTGGCTCCCGTAGATCAGGTTGCCCCCCTCGATGAACAGGCTACTGCTCTCGATCTGCTGCCTCAGTAATAACGTGCCCTTGCCCATTGGCAGCAACAGAAGGTCTTGTCCTCGACCCTCTTGCGGATCAAACCCTAGGATTGGCTAGCTTCAATCCCACAAGTTGCCCGCAAACGCGCTTGCAGGAGTTGACTCACCACCTGACGTCGAATAAATGCTTGCTCAATTGCTGGGGAGACTGAACGTGGCAGTTCCATAGGTTGCCTTTAATTCACCGTTGCTCACGGCGACACCAGCTTCCGTGCGCTCCCTACACCCACAGATGATAGGCCTCAGTTTGATCTTAGCGACCATTGCCGGCGATCGTAAAAACGACTGCCAAAATGCAGCTTGTGGGGATTTGCTGACACTATTGCGAAGAGGATACATTCCCAGACTGGGGCGACGGCCCTTTGGGTTCGCAAAACCCGTAGATCACCTTACTGCCATGAATAACAACATAGAGCGTCACGCCACTGAGGATAACAGGCATGAGCTGCTCCAGCCAAGGCAGGTGGCAACCGAGGCGAGTGAGCACAACGGCAAGGGCATCGTCCAAGAGGCTAATCAGCAAAGGTAACAACCGCTGCAGCAGAGCAAGAATCTCTGATAAATAGCCATCACTATCCATAAATGTCTTCTCAGATAATTTGACGCAGAGAATAATTTTAAGTACAGCTTAAGTAGAAGCTGCTTTGCAGGTATGGAAAATACTTAAATTGAGTCATTTTGAGTCATTACTTACACCCTTTTGCACAAGGGTTGAAACCCGAATCAATACTGTATAAATCAATCATTATCCCCCCATGAAAGATATATCCTAATGTTTAGAAATTTTGTTTAGAAATTTTGAAAAATGAGCCGCAGGCTGTGATGGGTTGTGCTACAACAGCACCAAGCTGAGGGATTTTTGGAAACTTTTAAAAACCATAACACTTCTATTATAAACAACCGCCATGCACGGGGGAAGATAGCCTTTCTCTAAAGTAGAGAGTACATAAATAGGCTGTAATCCTGTCATAAAGCGGTTTTGACTTTTCCAAGCAGGATGAATCTTCGCGAACAGAGCTGTAACTGTAATTAATTGTTACATCAACATATATTTCAAGGGTCAGTATCTAGGATGGAAGGGGCAACAGCGGCAGGTGACCTATGAAACGGTTGTTGAGCAATCGGTGCTGTTTTACAATTCTGTTGGCGATCGCCACCGCCACAGGAGTTGGTTTCCCGGGATTTGCGCAAAATGAAACTCAACAGTTGCGCGATATTATGCAGCGGTTGGATGCCCTCCAACAGCGCTATAGTGCTGCCGTCAGTGAACTAGATGTGATTCGTAAAACCCCCTTTGGCGGCGATACTCATAATGTCATTGCCCTTACAAATCAAATTGAGCAGTTCCAAAAACAGGGGAATTATGGCGCAGCGGTGGCACCCTCGCAGGACTTGGTGGCGATCGCCGAGCGGGTTTTAGGGCCTAATCACCCCACCGTTGCCGCCGCCTTGAATAACCTTGCCGTCACCTATAAAGAACTCGGCAACTTCGGTGAGGCTATTCCCCTTTACCAGCGCAGCTTGGCCGTTCGGGAAAAAGCCCTTGGCCCCAATCATCCCGATGTGGCCACCAGCCTCAATAACCTCGCCAATCTCTACACCGATCAGGGTAACTACGGTGAGGCGCTGCCCCTCTACCAGCGTGCCCTTAGGATCCGTGAGCAAACCCTTGGCAAGAACCACCCCGATGTCGGCTTGAGTCTCCACAACTTGGCAGTGATGTACCATTTGCAGGGCAGCCTAACCACCGCCTTGCCCCTCTACCAGCGCAGTCTTGGCCTCCTTGAACCCGCCTTAGGGGCAGCACACCCCCTTGTGGCAACGGTGTTGAATAACCTTGCCGAGGCCTATCGTGCTCAGGGCAGTTATGGGGCAGCGCTTCCCCTCTATCAACGTAGTTTGACGATCCGGGAAAAGGTGCTGGGGACAGATCACCCCGATGTTGCTACGAGTCTTAACAACTTGGCTGAACTCTACCGGGTACAGGGGAATTCCGGGGCAGCCCTTCCCCTCTATCAGCGCAGCATTGCCCTGCGGCAGCGCACCCTGGGTGATGAGCATCCCTACTTGGCCCTGAGCCTTGCCAACTTAGCAAAAGCCTACTGGGCGCAGGGGAATAGCAATGAAGCCCTAACGGCTCTCAACCGGGCCCTTGAGATTGAAGAGGTCAACCTCAGCCGTAACCTAGTGGTTGGTTCCGAGGAATATAAACGCAACTATCTGGCCACATTTCAAGACTCCACCAATACCGCCATTTCCTTCCATTTGCAGGGGAATCCGCAAAATCCAGCAGTAGCCAACCTGGCGCTGACAACCATTTTGCGCCGTAAAGGTCGGCTGTTGGATGTTTTAGCGGCAACGATAAGCCGCCTGCGCAATCAACTGGATGCATCGGCTCAGCAGCAACTGGAGGAATTAATTCGTGTGCGCACCCAGATTGCCAGCCTCACCTTTGGGCGCGATCGCCCCTCCTCCGCCCATCAGATTAGTCAACTGGAACAGCGGGCCAAGGCACTAGAAGCACAACTGGTGAGCCAAAATGCCAACTTCCGTTTGGAAGTCACCCCCGTAACCCTCAGGGCTGTGCAGCAAGCCATTCCCGCCAATGCCGTGCTGCTGGAGTTTATTGAATATGTGCCCTACAACCCAAAAACCAACCGTTGGCAAGCTCCCCGCTATGCCCTCTATGCGCTGAAGAATAGTGGTGCCCCCCAATGGCGAGACTTGGGGACGGTGGCTGATCTGAATACGGTCATTAAAGCGGCGCGCCAGCGGATGGCGGATCCAAGATTGCCAGCTACGGTAACGAAGCCCTCTTTGCAGGCGGCCTATGAGCGCCTCTTGGCTCCTCTGGAACCCTTCCTAGCGGGCAGCACCCATCTGCTAGTGGCTCCCGATGGGCAGTTGAACACTCTGTCCTTTGAGGCCTTGGTGGATCGGCAGGATCGCTATCTAGTGCAATCCTATACGATCACACTGCTCACCTCAGGCCGCGACTTGCTGCGGCTGCAACAGCAGCGCAAACCCGCAACCCCCCCCTTGGTGGTGGGCAATCCCACCTTTAGTCAAGGGAGTGGTCGTGCCCTGGCAGGGACTCAGCGGGGGGTCAACCCGCGATCCCTGGATTTGCGCAGCCTCACATTTACAGAATTGCCGGGGACGGCCACCGAGGTAAAAATCCTGAGCACCCTGTTGCCCCAAGCTCAAGTGCTCACGGGCAGGGATGCCACCGAAACGGCGATCAAAGAAACCCGAGGCCCCCGTGTGCTTCACTTGGCCACCCATGGATTTTTCTTGGAAAGGCCGTCCGTGTCTCCCCAAGTCCTGCAAAATAGCCGCGGCCTCAATGGCGCGGTTCCCTTGGGTGGTGAAAATCCCCTCTTGCGCTCTGGCCTGGCGCTGGCGGGCTTCAATCAACGGCAGAGTGGGGTGGATGATGGGGTGCTAACAGCTTTTGAGGTCACTGGCCTCAACCTCGATGGCACCGAGCTGGTGGTGATGTCCGCCTGTGATACGGGGCGCGGCGATATTCTCAATGGCGATGGTGTCTATGGATTGCGGCGAAGCTTTACCTTGGCGGGGGCGCGCACCCAAGTGAGTTCCCTTTGGAAAGTGGACGACGCCACGACCCAACAACTCATGGTTCTCTTTTATCAACAGCTGGCAGCGGGCAAAGGACGCAGTGAAGCTCTCCGCCAAGCTCAGTTGCAGTTAATGACTGACCCCCGTAAGCAAATTCCCTATTTTTGGGCTGCCTTTGTCAGCAGTGGTGAGTGGCGACCGCTTCCTTAGGGCCGGGGATAGGTGATAGGGGTTTGTAATTGGATGCCGAGGGGGCGATTGCGATCAATCCAAAGCATTGCCCCTTGCCGCCGCGGCGGTGGCTCTCCCCAGAGCACAGTGACACTGCCGGCGGGCAAAGGTTCAGGACTAGGCCATTGACTAGTGAGCCAGACAAGGGAATCAAGGGGATACTCAGCAGCGTGGTCGCCGGGGGCGATCGCCGCCAGGGCCCGCAGGACGGTTGATTGACCGTGGAGCATGCCCGTGACCGGACTCCAAAACTGAACGGGAATTTGCTGTTGCAAACTGTAAAGGTAGAGGCTGGCCGCCGCAATGACTGCCTGCTCAAAGTCTTCCGCGCTCCAGTGGGGACGGGTATCAAGGGCAACAGTCACCGCATTGCCACCGCTAAAGGTATCAAACTCTCGCACCCGCAGTTCTCCATAGCGCGCGCTGGTGCGCCAATGCACCAGACGCAGAGGGTCTCCCCAGCGGTAGGGACGTAGGGCCCGGGTGATGCCCTCTTGGGCAACGTGAAGATGATGCTGGCGATCGCGCCACTCTTGGGAAATCTCTTGCCCCAACTGATCTAGCAAAGGACACTGTTGCAGTTGCAAAACCTGCGGATAAACGACCACCTGTTGCGGTACAGCAAAGGAGCGCTGACACCAAAAGAGTCCCAGGGGGGCGGCAGTGCGCAGTCGAAGTTGTTGCCACGCATAAATGCCCCGACGGGGCGGGATAAGCTCGTACTGCCAAGGCACAGTTTGCTGTGGCAGCAGTTGCTCGATCGCCTGTTGGGGAAATTGGCGCTGGGTGGCTGACCAGAGGCCACGGGGAACAAGGTCAATCACTTGCAAATTGTGGCGAGGCATTTGGGTGGCGTTGGTGAGTAAGACCGTGAGGCGGAGGCGATCGCCCGCATGCACTGGATCCACCTTTGTGCGCTCCAGCAGTAATCCCTGCAAATGGCGCGGTGGTAAAATTGCCGCCACCAAGAGCAGACCAAAAATGATCCCCGTAATAACGTAGAGCCAACCCGCCATGGAGTTAATGGCAGCGGCAAAGAAAAACAGATTCATTCCCAGCAGCAGCAGTCCGCCATAGGCGGGAGCCACCCAACGTTCCTCCAAAAACTGATTGAGGCGACGCAGCTTGGTCATTGCAAATTTTGGTCTTAGGAGCGGTGGGACTCAGCGGGCAATCGGCTAGGAAACAGGTGGACAAGCAGTTGCTGCAAAGCTTGACGAAAGTCCCCCCTAACACAGCCAGGATCAAACCGCTGCACCAATTCCCCGCGATCAAAAAAGAGAAGGGTTGGCAAGCTCGTCAATTGAAAGTGACGACTGAGGGCAAAGTTTTCATCGGCATTGATCCTGAGAATTTGCAACCGTTGGGGTAGCGACTGCTCCAGTTGATCCAGCAACGGATCAATGAGGTGGCACAGGCCACACCAAGGAGCCCAAAAATGCACGATCACAGGCACGGGGGCACTGCGAATTTGTCGCTGGAATCCTTCAATATTAAACTGCTGAATGCCCTTCACTTTGTTATCTCGTTTTGCCTTGGGATCATGGTACCAGTCAGCGGCGGTTTTGCAGCAGCCCTCTGCGGCGATCACATGCCGTAGGATCAAAATAGTTCATAGGATTTCGATTGACCTTCCCAATGACCCCCCGTCCTTCCCCCAAGCCCACCCTTTGGCAAAGACTGTTCCCCCTGCTGTTACGGGAAGCGATCGCCACGCTTCAGGGGATCAGCCACCTCCTCAGCAGAGCCACGGAGCAACTCACGGGGATGGCCACCCAGCAGGGGATCGCTACAGAACAATTGCAGCCCGAACGTTCATGGGTCAGTCGAGGGGCAGCCCTATGGTGGCAGAGCCTGGGCTGGGTACAGCGACGGCTGCCGAGTCACCTCCAGCAGCGTTATAACCGCACCACATTGACCGGGATCGCGATCGCCCTCCTTTTCATTCTGCTTTGGTTGAATCCTCTCCGTTGGTTTCAATCTCCCGCGCGGTCAACGGTGAAGGCGACCCAGCCTGCTCCACCCACTGTGCTGGTGCAACCCCGCCCCGCCCCGCCACCAACAACGGCAACACCACCTCCCCCACCCGCACCGCTGCCCACTCCCTCACCGGCGGCGATCGCTCCTTCCTCTGCCGTCAGTGACAGCCTCACCGTCCGCCAGCAACTGCTGGCCATTTGCGATCGCTACAGCAACGCCCTTGATCCCACCTTTACCCTCACCCCCAGCGAGCAGCGCCTGGAACTAATGCTGGCCAACCATTGGTACGATCTCAGTCCTGCAAAGCAAGATCAGCTGGCGCAGAACCTTTGGCAAACCGCCCATGACTTGGGGTATCAGACCGTAATTGTGATGGATACCGAGGGTCACCGACTGGTGCGTGATCCTGTGGTGGGTGACAATGCTATCGTCATCCGGCGCAAGCTGATCTAACCCTCCCTCTTGGCCGTCAGTTTCACCAATCCGCTAACTTAGAAAAGTGCCAACTTCTGCAGGCTTCTATGAGTAACACCATCCTTTCCCCCGAAAAGCGCAAAGCCCTTGAGTTTGCCATCTCCCAAATCGAACACAACTTTGGTAAGGGCAGCATTATGCGCCTTGGAGATGCCGCCCGCATGAAGGTGGAGACTATTTCCAGTGGCGCACTCACCCTGGACCTGGCGTTGGGCGGCGGTCTACCCAAAGGACGCATCATTGAAATTTATGGGCCTGAAAGTTCAGGGAAAACCACCTTAGCCCTCCACGCCGTAGCCGAAGTCCAGAAAGCCGGTGGAGTTGCTGCCTTTGTGGATGCCGAACATGCCCTGGATCCCACCTATTCTGCTGCCCTAGGGGTGGATATTGAAAACCTGCTGGTGGCGCAGCCGGATACTGGAGAAGCGGGCTTAGAAATTGTTGATCAACTGGTGCGCTCGACGGCTGTGGATATTGTGGTGGTGGACTCTGTTGCTGCCTTGGTGCCCCGTGCTGAAATTGAAGGGGACATGGGAGATAGCCATGTGGGGCTGCAAGCCCGCCTCATGAGCCAAGCCCTGCGCAAAATTACCGGCAATATCGGTAAAACGGGCTGTACGGTGATTTTCCTGAACCAATTGCGGCAAAAAATTGGCGTCACCTACGGTAACCCGGAAACGACAACGGGGGGAACAGCCCTCAAGTTCTATGCCTCGGTGCGCCTAGATATTCGCCGGGTGCAAACCCTGAAGAAGGGAACAGAGGAATTTGGGATTCGCGCCAAAGTCAAGGTCGCCAAAAACAAGGTGGCGCCTCCCTTTCGCATTGCGGAGTTTGACATTATTTTTGGCCAGGGGATTTCCAAGCTCGGCTGCATTCTCGATATGGCCGAGGAAACCGGTGTGATTACTCGCAAAGGGGCTTGGTATTCCTACAACGGCGAAAATCTTGCCCAAGGCCGCGACAACACAATTCAGTACATGGAGGAGAACCCCACCTTTGCCCAAGCGGTTGAACAGCAGGTGCGGCAAAAGCTAGACCAAGGAGCAGCGGGCTTTGCCAATAGGGTGACTCATACCCATGAGGACATTGGCGAAGGGGAATAGGGGCGATCGCTCGCGAGGGACTTGCGCAGCAGCAGTTTCCGCTCTCCCCAAAAGGTGAAGCCTTCCTCAATCACTTCAAAGCCACAGCGGTCATATAACTGCCGCGCTGCTTGATTTTGGGCAAGGACGTGAAGATAGAGATCGGAATAGGTAGAGCAAAGGTGGGTCTCAACCGTGTGTAATAGCCGCCGGCCAATGCCCCGTCGTCGGTAGTCGGGATGCACGGCCAAGTTAGAGAGATAAGGGCTGGGTTGACCCTTGATCTCACGGAGATGCACCTCAACACTTCCTACACAGCGAGAAGCGTGTCCTATCGGGATGACGGCTAGCCAACAGTGGTAGTGGGGACGCTCGCGCTGCCAGCGATCGCGCAAATCCTGCTCAATCCCCAACTGGAGAAAACCGCGCCAAAGGGCTTGCCAACCGCCACCGGGATGAAAACTCAGCGCCACCAGCTGAGCCACACTTGGCAAGTCGGTGATCTCCGCTGCCCGAATCTCAATCATGCTAGGGCTGAGGCAGGGCAGATTGCTCCAGTTGGCTCATCAGTGCCCGCAGGGGGGGCTTGGCCAATAGGGTTTGCGTATCCGCCACTAAGCGATCGCCCCAGAGGTTCTCCCGTTGAAACTCCACCGTGCCGTAGCGGCTATCGAGACGCAGCGCTTCCTCTGCCAGTTGGAGTGCCCTTGCTTCTTGCCCCAGTTGGAGGAGAGCCGTTGCCAAGGCCAGTTTAGGCTCACTGGCCTTGGGGTCAATCTCTGCCGCCCGTTCCCAGTTCTTTGCCGCCTGCTGAATCCTGCCTTGCTCATAGAGCACCAAACCAATGTTGGTGTAGGCTGGCCAAAACTGACGATCCAAACGCAGGACACGGCGGTATTGCGCGATCGCCTGCTCCTTTTCTCCCAGTTTGAGATAGGCATTGCCCAGATTAAACCATTCCTCTGTGGCATCAGGTTTGAGAGCCAATCCCTGCGCGATCGCCCGCGCTGCGGCTCCATAGTGCCCCAGGCGAAAATGAGCAGCGCCTAAGTTGAAATAAGCCCCTGGATTTTTGTCTTTGAGTTTCAAAGACTGCTCTAGGGCTGGCACCGCGTCCTTGGGTTGATTAACTGTTAGGTAGAGCCCCCCCAGTAAGGCCCAAATTTCGTAGGCTCGGGGTGCCAACTGCACTGCCAGTTTTGCCCGCACCAACGCATCTTGAAATTGCTGGAACTGGGCCAGTTGCAGGGCTTCTTGTGCCACGATAAAACCATTTTGTTCCATCTCCTTGGCATTGAGTTCAAGGGTGCGCGGCAGCACCACTTGGGCTGTGGCTACACTGCTACTCAGGAGGGCTAGACTAAGACCAAGGACAAAGCGGGCAGTTGTTTTAAACACGGTGGGCGTCTCGGTGTGAACTGAGCAGGGGAGATTCCTCTTTAGTTTGCCACAACCTGTCAGCATTTGGTGTTTGCTGCTGCCACCTTGGCGCCAAGACGCTTGCTTGCTGAAAAACAATAGATTAGTTTAGACCTTGGCTAGGGTCTCAATTTATATTTTTCTTCACATTTTCTAAACAAAATTAAATGTGTTTTTGAGGAAACTTAAATGTCAAGAGGTGCAGATCAAAACATCCCCAACTATCTTGTTCCAGCGATTCTTTCAACACTTTGTTGTTGTTTACCTGTTGGGGTTATTGCAATTATCTTTGCCGCCCAAGTTGACTCAAAATTGGCCGCTGGGGATCGCGCCGGGGCGCTCGATGCCTCAAATAAGGCCAAGTTGTTCACTTGGATTGCCGTCATTTTAGGATTGCTGGGAACTGTTCTTTATGCGGTGCTCATAGTTCTCTCAATTATGGCCGAGCAGGGGGGCAAGTAGCCGGCAGGCGTTCATAATGGTCAGGCGATCGCCAGCGCAACAGGTGAGTGGCCGGTTGTTGTAATAGTTCAGTCCTCAAGCCCAGAGCCCGGCGCGGGTTTACCGTCGCCAATGTTAACGCTGCTTCAAAATTGCACACTCCCCAGTCCACCAATCGTCCCACCATGGCCAGAAGCGGCACTGTGGTACCGCAGAGGGTGCCATCGGCCAATCGTGCAGTGCCATTTTTAACCTCAATGTGCCGCTCATCCCAAGGGTACAGGCCATCCCCTAACCCCAGCGGTGCCAGCGCATCACTGACTAAAAACAGGCGATCGCCCGCGCATTGCCACAACAGCCGCAGCATTTGCGGGTGAACATGAACCCCATCGGCAATCACTCCACACCAGACCCGCTGATCGGTCAAGGCAGCCGCTAACAGTCCCGGCTCTCGATGGTGGAGGGGAGGCATCGCATTAAAGGCATGGGTAATCATGGTGGCACCCGCCTCAAAAGCCGCCTGGGCCTGCGCGAGGGTGGCCATGGAGTGCCCTAAACTGACGGTAATTCCTAACTTCCGCAAGTAGGGCAAAACCTGATGGCTTGTATCTAGTTCCGGCGCTAGGGTGAGAATGCACACTGCTGGGCTAAACGCTGCCAGAACCGCTTGAACGGCTTCCAAGGTCAAGGGTTGCAGATACTCTTGGGGGTGGGCCCCCCGCTTGTGGGGATTGAGAAACGGCCCCTCTAAATGGACGCCGAGAATCTTAGCTTCTGGCTCCAGCGAATTTGGCACATACTGGTGAATCAGTCCCAAAGCGGTGTGAATTGCCCCTAAGGGAGCAGTTACGATGGTGGGGGCATAGGCATCAATCCCCTGTTGCCAAAGGTAGCGACTAATTTTAGGCAGCGGTGCTGCCGTCTTCAAGCCCGAAAAAGGAATGCCTAAGGCACCGTTAATTTGTAAATCCACCCCCCCCAAGGAGAGATAATCACCAGCAAAATCAACAACGCCAACCGCTTGCGGTGGAATTAAATCTGCGCCAATGGCGACTACCTTGCCATCGGCAAGTTGGACCTGTTGCAGGCGATCGCGCCCCAAAAGCCGGACCCGATCCAGCCATTGCGGCGCCATCATGCGGGCGTTGCTTGTAAATCAGGACGTTCTTCGGGCACAATTGCCCCCTCGACAGGACACACCTGCAGACAGATACCGCAGTCAATGCAAGTGGCAAAATCAATCCAGAACCAATCCGTACCTTTGGTATTTTTGCCCGGCCCTGGATGGATACAGGCCACCGGGCAGGCCTCGACGCAATCAGCAACCCCTTCACAGGTATTGGTGACAATGGTGTGGGCCACAGTGTTTTCCTCACTGAGAATGGAATTCACCTATCAATTGTAAATCCCGCGGCTAAATCCCCAAATCTGACTTAGCCGCTTCAGCTGCCTCTAAGAGCGCAGGTGTGGGTAGTTCCTGCCAGTCGCGATCGCCGATTTCCCCATAGAACCTTTCATCATAGCTACGGGTTTGAATCACCACCGGCATCGGCACTGCATGGCCAAGAACCAGAGCCTGTTGTTTAGAATCTAGCTTTGCTAACACCGAACGCAACTGCTGTGATCCGGGCACCCCCGTGAAAATTGCCTCAATGTCTTTTTCATCGTTGAGAAGGGCAGTAATACGAGTACCGATTTGGGACATGATTTCGCTATCAATGCCCGAAGGCCGTTGATCCACAACTAGCAAGGTCACGAAATACTTGCGCATTTCGCGGGCGATCGTGCCAAAAATGGTTTGCCTTACAGTGGCAGGATCCAGGAAGCGGTGGGCCTCCTCAATAGTGATTACCAGTTGACGGGGGCGATCGCTGGGATTTTTGGTCTGTAAAAACACCTCCGATTGCTGGACGTAGGCTTGATGGATGCGACGGGCAATAATATTGGTTGCCAGCATATAGGAGAGCATATTGGCTTGGGAGCCAAACTCAATGACCACATGGTGACCGGCAGCCAGGGTCTCTAAAATCTGACCGATGTAGTTTTTAGCGCAGGTATTCCGTAGGTACTTCAGTTGTTCTAGCCGCGTGAGTTTGCGCTGCAGCGCCATGATGGAAGCCTTGCTGCCCATTTTCGTTTCACAAAACTCCTGAATCTCCTGATTGGTCATCATCAGCAGGCGAGTGATCCAGCCTTTGCCAAACTCATTGCGCAGAATCATGGCATTTTCGAGGCTGGCCTCCGGGAGGTTGAGTTCTGCCTGCACCAGCGCCAAGTCCTCGACCTCGATTTGATCAAACCCAATGTAGAGTTCCTGGGCGTCGCGCACACCCCGCCGTTGGGTGGATTCCGGGTCAAGGGTATAGATCTTTACTTGGCTTGGAAACAGTTGCCGCAATCCCTTAACGGTACTCAGTTGCTTGCCTTCCCGGGTGGCCTCCCAGCCATACTCCGAGTGCATATCAAAAATCAGGTTCACCGCCGCCTGTTTGCGGATAATCCCCGACAACAACAGCCGCGTCAAAAAGGACTTGCCCGTTCCCGACTTGCCAAATACGCCATTGCTGCGCTCGACAAAGCGATCTAAATCCAAACAAATGGGCACCGCCATATCCAAGGGCGTACCAATGGCAAAGTTGCGCCGCTGCGGATCATCCTCCCAGCCAAAGACGGCGCGAAAGTCCCGTTCACTAGCTTCGTAAACCGGACTGAAGTGGGCAGGAATGGTTTTCACAGGGCGTAATTCCTGCTCCTCGTCGAGAATCATCACCATTGGCGCCACACTTAGGGTGGCAAAGGTGCCACTGCCCGCCAGCACCTCCTGCAAAAAGGTATCTTCAAGGGCGGGGGGATTGAGGAGAATGCGGGGATTGGCAGTGCCGAGAGCAACATCGGTCAGCAGGCAAAAGAAGCGCCCTCGCCGGCCTTGCACCACCAAAAATTGCCCCACCCGCAGTTCCTCCACTGAAACCTGACCGCTGAGTCGCACTTCAAGGCCTTGACTGAGGGAGCCTTGGACGACTATTCCCAGTTGTTGAGCCGTCATCTTTATTGCGCTGTCACAACTTGGATCCGTTGGGGATCGCCAAAGCGGGGAGCACCAGCTTGGCTGCGGAATTCCGCCCCCGGTCGTTGAGGCGGTTGGAGGGTTTGACTGAGGTGCTGCACATAGCGATCCTGTGCCCGCCGAAAGCCCTCTAGGTTGCTGCCACCATTCAGGAATGCAAAACAGACAGTGCCGTATTGAGCCGTCGGCAAGACCCCCACAAGGGCACTCACACTCCAAAGGGAACCGGTTTTCACTAGTGTTGCCGCAGGCAATTGCCGATCCTCTAATGTGCCGCCGTCGCGTCCCGCCATAGCGAGCACCTCTGCCAAGCTGTGGTTTTTCGCCGCCAACGCCTGTTGGAGGGCAAAGAGCATCCCGCAAGCAGCCCGTGGGGAAATGCGATTCTCTTCCCCTAGACCTGAGCCATTGATCAGTTGAATTTCCTGGGCAGGCACCTGGGCTTTACGGGCTGCCACCTGAGCAACCGCCGCCGCCCCCCCCGCCATTTCAGCGAGGCTTTCAGCAATCTGATTGTTGCTGTAGATATTCATTTGCCGCACAATTTCCCCCAAGGGCAGGGAGCGATGCTCTAGGCGAATTGTGACCTTGGCAGGGATTGTGCCTTGGAAGCGTGTGCGACCGGCAATACTCACTTGGGGGCGCGGTTGTTCCTTGAGGTGCTGGGCATAGGCCGCGGCAATTTCGGGGGTCCAACGGCGATGATCTAGGGCAAGTTTAAATAGTGCTGCGCTGGTCTGTAGCTCAGGGTAAAAATTCATCATAAAGGGAGGGACGATGACTAGGTTCCCTTGCACGTGGCGAATCCCCAAGCGATTGAGGGCGTTCCCGAGGGCGATCGCTTCCTCCCAAACAAAGAGGGGATCATTGCCGCCAATCAAGACCAAATCCCCCCTGAGCACACCATTGTCTAGCCTGCCTGTCGTGCCAATGCGAGTGAGGAACTGATAGTCAAAGGGGTATTTGTCGAGCACAGCGAGGCTCGTGGCGATTTTGGTGACCGATGCAGCAGCAAGGGGGCGATCGCCCTGGTGGTTTACGAGTAACTGCTGGGCACTTTGAATCCAAATCCCCTGTTGGCTGGGGGCAAAGCCTTCTTCAGCTAGCGTTTGCAGGTAGCGATCGCGATACTGATACAGCGCCGCATTATAGGGAAAAATCACTGCTTTGAGAGCCTCAAAGGGCGGCTGTCCCCAGTACCATGCTACTGCTGCCAATAGCTCCAACATGGGCCCTCTAATTCACCGTCAATTCCCACCAGCCGAAACTGGGGCCGATAAAACGCACTGTTAACCAAATCACCACTAGTAGGCCAATCCCCAGCCACGTTCCTCGCGTCACCCATTTCTGAATCAGCAACAGTTGCTCCTTTTTTAGCCAGCCCCCCTGTTGTTGACCGTAGGCCTCACCGAGGGTTTCTTTGCGCCGTTTTGCCTCACCCATAGTTGCTGCCAGAACAGTTACAGTCCCTATCCTAGAGCTTTTGGGGAGCAATGGTGAGCAATCTGGACCAGTCTCTAGAGCAACCGCGGCCACGGGCTTACCTTTAGGACTCTAGGACGAAGTTCACCAACTTGCCCGGCACAACAATGACTTTTTTAATGGTTTTACCCGCGAGATAGCGTTGGCCAATCTCTGAGTGCTTGGCAGCTTCCTCAAGTTCGGCTTGGCTGGCAGCGGCTGGCACTTGGATCGCGCCACGGGTTTTACCCATGACCTGAATGACAAGGGTAATTTCATCGGCAACGAGGGCAGTGGGGTCTGCTTTTGGCCAAGGCTGGCGGTGAATTGAATCAGTGCCCCCCAGTTGGTGCCAAAGTTCTTCGCTGATGTGGGGGGCAAAGGGAGCAAGGAGGGTGAGTAGGGTTTGGATGCCTTCGCTATAGACCCCAGAGGTGTAGCAGTCGGCACTGCTGAGGGCATTACTGAGTTTCATGAGTTCAGCAACAGCCGTATTCAGTTGATAGTCACCTTCAATGTCCTCACTGATTTCTTTAATGGCTGTGTGAATGGCACGGCGCAGATCTTTTTCGGCTTTGGTTAGGGTTGTGGGCAGGGGTTGCCCCAGCCGACCCCCCTTGGCTTTGAAGGTTTGTACGAGTCGCCAGACGCGGTTGAGAAAGCGAAACTGCCCTTCAACATCAGCATCGTCCCATTCCAGGTCTTTTTCGGGGGGCGCTTTGAAGAGGATAAACATCCGCGCTGTGTCGGCGCCGTACTGTTGGATGACATCGCCAGGAGCAACGCCGTTGTACTTCGACTTGGACATTTTCTCGTAGACCACCTCTAGGGCTTCCCCGGTGTCGGGGTCGGTGGGTTGGTTGAGATCGGCGATGCGGCTGGGAATGATGTATTTACCAGTGCGCGGATTTTTGTAGGTGCGCCCTTGAACCATGCCTTGGGTAAGCAGTCGCTGAAAGGGTTCACTCACATGCACGAGCTGGCGATCGCGCAAGACTTTGGTAAAAAAGCGCGAGTAGAGCAAATGTAGAATGGCGTGCTCAATTCCCCCCACGTACTGATCCACCGGTAACCAGTCCCTGATGGCTGCGGGGTCAAAGGGGGCTGCACTGTTGCGAGCATCAGCGTAGCGGAAGTAGTACCAAGAGGAGTCAATGAACGTGTCCATGGTATCCGTTTCCCGCTGAGCCGGCCCACCACACTGCGGGCAGGGGACATCGCGCCATGCAGCAAGCTTCGCCAAGGGAGAAGGCCCGCGACCGGTAAACTCCACGTCTTCAGGGAGGAGCACCGGTAATTCGGAGCGCGGCACCGGCACTGGCCCACACTGCGGACAGTGGATGATGGGAATGGGGACGCCCCAATAGCGTTGGCGGGAAATGAGCCAATCCCGCAGCCGATACTGCACTTGCGCCCGTCCCCAGCCTTGAGCCGCTGCGTATTCGGTAATCGCTACTTTAGCGGCGGTGGAGTCCATGCCATCAAATTGACCACTGTTGATCAATCTCCCCGGCTCTGTATAGGCGGCCTTGGGGCGGGCACTGGCTTTGCCGTCTGGGGGGATAATCACCTGGCGAATGGGGAGCTTGTGGGCTTTGGCAAACTGAAAGTCCCGCTCATCGTGGGCAGGTACACCCATCACGGCACCGGTACCGTATTCGTAGAGGACATAATCGGCAATCCAAATGGGGATTGCTTCGCCGGTAAAGGGATTTAGGGCTTTGCCGCCGGTGGCCACACCCCGTTTGGGGCGATCGCCGGCTGTACGTTCCAGTTCACTTTCCTGTTGCACACTGGCAATAAAGGCTTCGACAGTTTTGCGGCGGCGGCTCGTGGTCACTTTCAGTGTGAGGGGATGTTCTGGCGCCAGCACCACGTATGTTACGCCGTAGACGGTATCGGGACGGGTGGTAAAAACACCAATTTTCTCATCGCTGCCCACAATTGGGAATTCCAAATAGGCACCGGTGGACTGACCGATCCAGTTGGCCTGCATTAATTTCACCCGCTCTGGCCAGCCGGTCAGTTGTGCCAAGTCATTCAGCAGTTCCTCGGCATAGGCGGTAATTTTCAGGAACCATTGCTTAAGCAGTCGCCGTTCCACCAAGGCCCCCGATCGCCAGGACCGTCCCTCGCTGTCCACCTGCTCATTGGCCAAAACCGTTTGATCCACGGGATCCCAGTTCACCGCTGCCTCTTTCTGGTAGGCCAAGCCCGCCTCAAAAAATTCCAAAAACAGCCATTGTGTCCAGCGGTAGTAGTCGGGGTTACAGGTGGTCACCTCCCGTTCCCAATCGTAGGAGAGGCCAAGGCGTTGCAGTTCTTGGCGCATTTGGCCAATATTCTGGTGTGTCCAAAGGCGGGGATGAATGCCCCGTTCAATGGCGGCATTTTCCGCCGGCAGGCCAAAGGCATCCCAGCCCATGGGGTGGAGAACGCGGTAACCCTGCATCCGCCGACAGCGGGCAATGACATCGGTAATCGTATAGTTGCGGACGTGCCCCATGTGCAGATTCCCTGAGGGGTAGGGAAACATGGAGAGGGCATAGAATTTGGGCTTTTGCGGATCGGTGTCGGTGCGATCCAGTTGGCGTGCAGCCCATTCCTGTTGCCACTTGGCCTCAATCACTTGGGGGTCGTAGCGATCGTCCACAACAGTTTTCCCGAAAGAACAGCTTATCTATTGTATCTGGCCCCTCACCCTCCAAGATGCTGCAACGGTGGCCTTAGCTTTCAGGTGCAGCAACCGGACGTAGCCGATAGCCTTGACCATAGACCGTTTGAATCAGGGAGGGTTCATCCCTATGCTCAATTTTGCGCCGTAGGAGCCGGATCTGGGCTGCCAATAGGTTGCGATTGACACAGGGCTGATCCGGCCACAGTTGACTGGCAATCAATTCATGGCTGAGCAGTTCCGTCGGGTGCTTGAGGAAGAGCGCCAAAAGTGCCGTTTCCTTTTCCGACAGGCAGATGCACTGTTGTCCCCGGTAGAGCAAACGACCTTCAACATCTAAACGCAAATCCTGCCAGCAAAGAATGGGGGCTGTACACCCCATCGTATGCCGCCGTCGCAGCAGTGCCCGTACCCGTGCCAGCAATTCCCGTAGTTCAAAGGGCTTCACCAAATAGTCATCGGCACCGGCATCCAGACCGCATACTCGGTCATCGACGGTATCCCGAGCAGTGAGGAAGAGAACGGGGGTCTCATCACCGGCTTGGCGCCATCGTTGACAGAGTTCTAGCCCTGTGGGCGGGGGTACCATCCAATCCAAAATCAATAGGTGGTAGGGGCGCTGCCTTTGCCAGTAGGCTTGAGCCGTTTCACCATCATAGGCCACGTCAACGTGGTAGCCCTCTTGACGTAGGATGTGACCTAAGGGGTCGGCTAGTTCCGTTTCATCCTCTAGTAGCAGAATGTGCTCCACAATTCAATTGATGGCCGACGGACACCAAAGTTTGAGCAAGGTCTTTTTGAGTTAGGCCGCTGCTTGTAGCAATTGAGGAGGAACAGGAATTCCTGCTGCCATTGCCTCTGCTGGGAGCGTGGGTAAAAGGCGATAGCAGTAGAGAATAAATTGCTCTAACCACACTTGTAACAGATCTTGCTGCTCCTCGTTGAGGTAGCGATCGGGAGCAGACCCTTGGGCATTGTAAAAGGTCTCAACCCGAATGGTGCGCAGCCAGGCATTGTTAGGGCGGGTAATCAACCAGTAGTTACGCACAAGGTCGCAACCGAGGTGATTCTGGGCAATCTGGCTGGCCTTCCTAAACCATGGCAGATAGTTTTGCAGCTTCTGTAGGACTGGCGGTGTCAACAGAGGGCGTACTGGGGATGTCACACCAAGTAGATTGAGGATTTCACCCTCTAGTGCCAAGAGCTAGGCCAAGTTGATGGGCACAGACGCGTTAGCTCTGAGAGTAGCACATCAGCAGTGTTGCTAGGGTGGCACGGGTTGCTTCTGGGAGTGCCTCAATCAGAAGAAGAAGCTGGTTTTCGGTTGGCAGGGGGCTCTCAGAGAGCATTGAGGCTTGGTGTTGATAGATTTCTTGGAGTGTACTGAGGAGCGGAGGAGGTAGGCACATGGTTAGTTTACTTTTGCGGGTTTTGTAAGTTAGCGCTGCTACATCTAGTCTGAGTCAGATAATTAAAATAATCTATTTCTTCAATAGTATTTTATTTACTGATGGCGCTGTTTCTAAAACAGGGGATAGCTCAAGGGGATGAAATTCTTTTCAATTGGAGCTTT
Organism: Thermosynechococcus sp.; assembly: GCF_025999095.1. NCBI lineage: Bacteria > Bacillati > Cyanobacteriota > Cyanophyceae > Acaryochloridales > Thermosynechococcaceae > Thermosynechococcus > Thermosynechococcus sp. Next base: position 524,236 of record NZ_AP024678.1, read on the forward strand.
TGCTGTTTTGAGCCCGTTCTATGCAAAAAAGGGTTGTCAATCCGCTGGCGATCGCTTGCCAAGCCCCTAGACAATACGCTATGCTAAGTAGGCTAAAGCAACGCGGGGTAGAGCAGTCTGGTAGCTCGTCGGGCTCATAACCCGAAGGTCCATGGTTCAAATCCATGCCCCGCCATTTCAAGTTTTAAAGGAATCCCAGAGCCTACTGACTCCCGATGTCTTTGTGCTCGGCTGATGCATGGGTGTCGGCCTTGATTTGGTGCAGGGCAGCAATAAGACGCTGGCGATCGCCCTCTAGCGCTTGATCCAGTTCGGGCAAAAAGTAGTTGTCTGGCCACAGCGGTGCAAACAGAGTTACCATCGGCAAGTTGTCAATGGCAATGAAAAAGTCTGTGGGTTGAGGGCCATCAATGTGGCGGCTATTCACGCCAAAACCGGCGCGGGTATAGGTAATGGCAACGGCAGGTGCCGCAGAACGCAGCCAATCAAGGGGGGTTGGCTGACCGGTCATGGAGCGCACGAGTTGTTCCAGTTGCTCTGGGCTACCCGACCAAATGGAGGCCAGGAGGTCACGGCGGTTGTTGGGGGCAGCCCACGCCTTGAGAAAGACTGCCAGCGTTGTGGGAGCCTTTAGTGTCGTCTCCCTGGGGTTGGCCAAGGGGCGCAGCCACACAGCGAGGGGGTCAGTAGCCGCGGGCAATTCCCCTTGCCACCAGCGCAGTAGGGTTGACACTTGACGCACATAGTCTCCGGCGGGGCGATCGCTGGGAATTTCCTGCCCTAGCTGACGATAGCGCTCCGTGACCGCCTTCAAAACTGGCTGGTAAAAGGGTGCCAAAGGGGCCACCCGCCAAGCTGGACTGGTGATGAAGATGGGATGGCGCAGCACCTCAAGGGTCAAGGCTTGGGTGGCAAGTTGGGGTTGATCAGCACCAATGAGGGCTAAGCCTAGTCCCAGAAAATTCCCCCGTTTAGCGGGTACCAATTGAGCCGCTTTCACAAAGGTAGGAATTGCTGCTGCAAAATTGCCACTGCGCCAGTAAAGCCATGCCAGATTACTATAGCCAAACTCGAGGTGGGGAGACAGGGCAATGCCTTTCTCAAACTCCAGGATGGCAGTACGCAAGAGATTGCTCTGGGCCGTCGGGTTATCTGTCATCATGGCTCGTTGACCATAGTTCCAGCCCAGTTGCAGCGGATAGTAGGGTTCCCAAGGGGCGAGTTCCTGGGCATGGAAGAGCTTTTCGCTAAATTGATTCCAGTCGGGGGGGCGCGTCAAAAGTGCTAGGAAGCCTGCGCTGCTGCTGCTCCAAGCGCGATGGATAGGGGTGAGCCAAGCCACCATTGCCACGATGATCCCCAGACCAGCAGCCACCAGAGAGAGTGCCCAGCGGGTTCGTAACCGTTCGGGAGGGATTTGACCCTGACCACTGCGAATCAGGGTGGTTAGGAGTGTCAGTTCAATCAGAAAGAGGCCACCAATACCGACGTTATCGAGCTGAAAATCGGTGAGACTGAGAACCCCATAGCCCCAAAGGGCGAGGTAGAGGGCGATCGCCAGCCGTTGTTCCCGCTCTTCTAAGTTCGGCCACCAGCGACGGTAGCGGCTGCCCCAATAGACGAGGAGCCCTACCCCTAAAGCCAAAGCGGCTGTCCCACCGATCCCCAGCTCTGCCCACACTTGCACAGGAGTACTGTGGAGCTGATAAATCCACTCCGCTTCGCGGCCAGCCCAGCCCGGACGATAGTGCTGATACCAGAGGGGCACACTGCCCAAGCCATTCCCCCTAAGAGGCTGGGCAGCTCCCATGCGCCAGCCAACTATACTGGTAATCCAGCGGTAGGCCAGTTCGCTCCCTTGTCCTCCCTGCAAAAGAGCCGCTAAGCTGCGTCGGAGGCGATCGTTGGCCAGAGCAACCATTGCTAAGCCCACCAAAGCCAAGAATCCCCACCCAGAGCGGCGCTGGCAGCGATAGTGCCAAATCCAACCCACCCCAAGGGGAATCACCATTGCCAGCAAGCCGAGGCCGCCCCCCCGTGAAAATGTGGTGTAGAGGGTGACTAGACCCAAAAGCAGCACGACAATCCAAAATGGGCGCGATCGCCACCACGGTTCACTGGCTTCTGCTTCAATGGCCAAAAGTCCCACCAAAGGCAACGCTAGCAGCAGATAGCCCGCCACATAGTTTTGGTGGCCAAAGGGTGCCCAGTTGCGGAGTTCCAAACTGTCCCCATTGAGGTGGGGGGATAATCCTTGGGGGGTATCAAAAATTGCCGTGGTGATCGTTGTGCCCAGCCAAAGGCTTAAACTGACAAAGATCACGAGGGCAGTGAGATAGCCTTGAAAGCGGACGATTTGCCAGCGTCGCTCTGGAGTGCGCAACCAAGCCCCCAGCGGATAAAGGACAGCGATTCCCCCCAAGAGTGCCCAGCCATACCAGCGAGCCTGATTGGGAAAGGCACTCAAGGTTCCAGAAATCCCCAATGCCAACAGGAGTAACAGCACCACGCCATCAAAGCCATTCCCCAAGGGCTGCACCCGCCGTTGATAGGCCAACACCTGCAAAAACCAAAGAAGAGGCACCCCCACTGCCGCTTGCCACAGGAGTACCCAAGGCCAAGCTACCATCAGGCTGTGACTGTCCGGCAGAAGGGTAAAAAGGGCATAGCCGGCTGCGCTGAGGAGCCCCAGCAATATCCCTTCTTGCCTAGCGGCTTTTTCCTGCCAGCTTTCCCCCTGGCTCATCCAGTCTCCTCAAGCAAAGGCTGCCACGACCCGGTCCATGGCCTCAACCACGTTCTCGCGGCTATTGAAGGCCGAAAGACGCAGATAACCCTCGCCCGCGGCCCCGAAGCCAGCACCGGGGGTACCCACTACAAAGCAGGTGTGCAGTAATTTATCGAAAAAGTCCCAACTACCCATACCGGCAGGTGTCTTCAGCCAAACGTAGGGGGCATTGACGCCGCCATAGACCTCAAAGCCTGCTTGGGTCAGTTTTTCGCGGATAAGACGGGCATTTTCCATATAAAAGGTCACCAATTCCCGTACTTGGGCTTGGCCGGCTTCAGAATAGACAGCTTCGGCGCCCCGCTGCACAATGTAGGAGACGCCATTAAACTTCGTGGATTGTCGCCGTAGCCAAAGCGACCAGAGCTGCACCACTTCACCACCGCTGGTTTCTCCCTTGAGATCCTTGGGCACAACGGTAAAAGCGCAGCGGGTTCCCGTAAAGCCGGCATTTTTGGAGAAGGAACGGAATTCAATGGCGCACTCGCGGGCACCCGGGATTTCATAGATCGAGTGGGGAATAGCCGGATCGGTAATAAAGGCTTCGTAGGCAGCATCGAAGAAGATGATTGCTTTGTGGGCACGGGCATAGTCTACCCAGGCCTGCAAATGCTCCCGCGCGGCCACGGCTCCGGTGGGGTTGTTGGGGAAGCAGAGGTAGATGAGGTCCACAGGTTCACTGGGTAGCGTGGCAGTGAAGTGGTTTTCAGCGGTAATTGGCAAATAGACCAGTCCAGCGTACTCCCCCCGTTCATTGGCTTCGCCCGTATGCCCTGCCATGACATTGGTATCCACATAGACGGGATAGACGGGGTCTGTAACCGCAATGCGGTTGTTGCTGCCAAAAATGTCCAGGATATTGCCGGTGTCGCACTTGGAGCCATCAGAGATAAAAATTTCACTGGCATCAATGTCACAGCCCCGCGCTTGGAAGTCGTGGGCAGCAATTTTTTCCCGCAGCCAGGGATACCCCTGCTCAGGGCCATAGCCTTTGAAGGTGGCGCGATCGCCCATTTCTTCGACGGCTTTGATCATCGCCTGCCGACAGGCCGCCGGCAGCGGTTCGGTGACATCGCCAATCCCTAGGCGAATCAGGGGGGCATTGGGATGGGCTTGCAAAAATTGATTGACACGGCGGGCAATTTCTGGAAAGAGATACCCTGCTTTGAGTTTGAGGTAGTTTGCGTTAACAAAGGCCATAGTGCGGTTGAGTGGCAACAGAAGGTCAATATATCAGGATTCGAGAATCCCTTTCAGGCGAGAGTGCGCCAATGCCAGCGCCTCGGCCAATTTTTCCGGTTGAGATCCCCCCGCTTGGGCAAAGTTGGGACGCCCCCCACCGCGCCCGCCACAGACTTGGGCAAGTTCTGCGATTAGTTGACCGGCATGCACACCCCGCTGCACAACATCCTGACTGGCAGCTACTAAGAGGTTCACTTTGTCAGCAGCAGGTTGAGTGGCCAACACCACAGTTCCACTACCCAATTTATTTAGGAGCCACTCGGCGGCGGTTTTTAGCCCTTGGGGATCCACGCCCGCCAGCGAGGCAATGAGAAGGTGGGTATTGCCGACGGCTTCAGCCTGCTCCAAGAGGGCTTGGGTCTTAGCGAGGGTCAGTTCCGCTTTGAGATGTTCCAGTGCCTTTTGCTGGGCTTTGAGATCTGCTTGTAGTTGGCTAATGCGATCGAGAACCTCTTCCGGTTTAGCTTTGAAGCGATCGCACAGCTCGCGGACAATGCTATCGCGCTGTTGCAAATAGTCACGCACCGCCGGGCCAGCAATGGCTTCAATGCGACGAATTCCAGCGGCCACCCCACTTTCACTCACAATCTTAAAGAGGCCAATTTCAGCGGTGTTGTGGACATGGGTGCCACCACAGAGTTCCATAGAGACACCGGGAATATCGAGAACTCGCACCTGCTCACCATATTTTTCGCCAAACATGGCGATCGCCCCCCTGGCCTTGGCTTCCTTGAGGGCCATGATATAAGTGTGGGTGGTGTGGCTTTCACTGATCCAGGCGTTAATTTGATCTTCAATCTGTTGCAGTTCCTCCCGGGTCAGGGCACGGGGACAATTAAAGTCAAAGCGCAGCCGATCAAAGGCCACCAGTGACCCTGCTTGGGAAATGTTCTCGTCAATCAGCTTTTTCAAGGCCGCCTGCAAGAGGTGCGTTGCTGTGTGGTGCGCCTGTACCCGCCGCCGACAACTGAGATTAATTTGTGCAGTCACGCGATCGCCCACCTTTAGGCTGCCGCGCTCCACTTTGCCGTAGTGAACAAACAATTCCTTTTGCTTTTGCACATCGTGGATTTGCACCAGGGCATCACTGCTGGCCAAGTACCCGCGATCGCCAATTTGACCCCCCGATTCGGCATAAAAAGGGGTTTCCTCAAGGATCACCTGCACTGCCGTTCCTGCCGTTGCCGTTGGTGCCGGATGACCCGCCACCAAAACCGCTGTTACTGTCGTCGTCAAACTAAACTCGTCATAGCCCCGAAACTGCGTAGGATGCAGTTGATCCGCCAGGGAATCAATTCCCTCCTGAACGGTAATATCAATAGTTTCGTGGGCTGCTTGGGAACGTTGTCGCTGCTCCGCCATACAGGCTTCAAACTCAGCCACATCCACACCAATACCTTGCTCTGCGGCAATCTCTTGGGTCAACTCCAATGGGAAGCCATAGGTATCAAAAAGAACAAAGGCATCCCGCCCTGCCAGTTGCGGTTGACTGCGTTTTTTGCCCTTAGCCTTCTTCAGGGGAGACAGCATCTGCGCCAAGAGCTTCTCACCCCGATCCAAGGTTTTGAGAAACTGTTCCTCCTCCCGCTGGAGCTCGCTGAGAATGACTGCCTGCCGCTCGCGGACATTGGGATAGACAGTGGCAGCCAGATCAATCGCCACTTGAGCCAGATCAGGGGTTACCAGCCCATTGATCCCCAACAGCCGACTATGGCGCACAATCCGCCGAATCAACCGCCGCAGGACATAGCCACGCCCCACATTACTGGCAGTGACACCATCGGCAATGAGATGAACCACCGCACGGGTGTGATCGCCAATGACTTTGAGGGAAGTTTGGGTGCTGGTATTGGCTTTGTGGTACTGAATCCCGGCTCGCTGCGCCGCTGTCTCAATAATTGGGAAAATTAAGTCCGTTTCGTAGTTGTTGGGTACCCCTTGGAGCACCTGCGCCATCCGCTCCAAGCCCATACCGGTATCAATGTTTTTCGCTTTGAGGGGGGTACGGCGACCTTGGTCGTCTTGGTTCAACTCCATGAACACTAAGTTGTAGAGTTCGATGAAGCGGCCATCGTCATCGAGATTAACGTTCGCTAGCCCCTTTTCTGGATAGAAGTCGTAGTAAATCTCAGAACAAGGGCCACAGGGACCCGTCGGCCCCGCTGTCCAAAAGTTGCTCTCCTCGCCCATGCGCTGGATGCGCTCCTTGGGTAAGCCCACGTGGCGATGCCAAATGTCATAGGCCTCATCGTCATTTTCAAAGACGCTCACCCAGAGCCGTTCCGGGGGTAAACCATAAACCGTGGTCATCAGCTCCCATGCCCAAGCAATGGCCTCTGCCTTGAAGTAGTCACCAAAGCTAAAGTTGCCTAGCATTTCAAAGAACGTGTGGTGGCGAGCGGTGCGACCCACATTTTCAATGTCATTGGTGCGCAGACATTTTTGAGCGGTGGTGGCGCGGGGCACCTTCGGCGCTTCTTGACCGAGGAAAATCGGCTTGAAGGGAAGCATGCCGGCGATCGTCAGCAGCACCGTTGGATCGTCAGGAATCAGGGACGCACTGGGTAAGATGGTGTGTCCTTTGGCGGCATAGAAATCGAGGAATTTCTGGCGAATTTGATCACCGGTGAGAGCAGTGATCGCCGACGCAGAGGGGGAGGAGGTCATTGGAGCAAAGTCTCAACGGAGCGTAGTAAACGGCAAAAATACTATTCCATCATACTGGATTGTCTTGGATGTGAAATCCATGGGCGATCGCCAAGTTGAAGTCTCTACATCCATGGCATTCGCTTAGGGAACAAACACGCCGCGTAAAAAGGTTTCCAGGTAAAGATGAATCAATTGGCGGCCAAAGAGACCGCTAAAGATGGCCGCCACTGCTAGAAAAGGGCCAAAGGGAATGGGCTGGCGGCGCTGAATCCAACCCAGGGCAATACCGAATCCCCCCATGAGGCCACCGAGGGCAGAGGCCAAAAAAAACGTAACAAGCAGCCCCTGCCAACCCAGCCAAGCGCCGATCATCGCTGCTAGTTTACCGTCTCCGCCGCCCATTACCTCTTGATTCAGGGCGATCGCTCCCCCCCAGCGAATGAGATCAAAGAGCCAAATGCCAATCACTGCGGCAATGATCCCCTCTGTAAGGCCCCCTAGACCCGTTGTTAACCCTCTCACCACCAACCCAGTGATCAACCCCCACTTCGTCAGGGGATGGGGCAGCGTCATCGTCTCAAGATCAATCAAGGCCAAGGCCAACAGCCATGCACTCAGCAGCCACAGCACCAGCGTTTGCTCCTGCCAACCACTGACAGCCACAATCAGGACATAAAGCAGTGCCGTCAACAGCTCAATCGCAGGATACCGCCAAGCAATCGGCGCATGGCAATAGCGACATTGCCCCCGCAGGAATAGCCAGCCCAAAATCGGGATATTGTCCCAGGGCTTGAGCGTTGTCAAACAGATCGGGCAGCGAGACGGTGGATAGAGGAGCGATCGCCCCCTTGGCACACGGTAGATCACAACATTGAGAAAGCTCCCCACCGCTGCCCCAAGGCCAAAGACAAGGCAGTAGCTGGCAACGGTCAAAAAAGTTAGTGCATTGATAGGCGTGTTACTTCCGGCAGATGATCGTAGGGAATAAAGCATTCCTGGGGCAGCAGCACTGGCTGGCTAGTAAACAGCACATACCCCCGTAGGGTTTGCCGATTAATAGCGACACCTGCCGGCACCGTTTTTGCCCCATGAACCTGCTGGTAGAGATTATAGATGGATTGAGCAGCGGCTAATAGGGGGGTATCAAGGGTTTCCATGGTTTGCAAAGCTGGCATCTGCCCCACTCCTCGGCAATCGAACAATGAGAAACGGTGATGTTTGGTTTTGAGTCAACGATTTAGTTCTCACCAAGTGCTCCGCCTATGCAAAAGCAGACCTGAACCCCTGTCACCGATTTTGGCCCACGCTATGGCCGCGAAGAAGTTGCCTTGATTTTGCCCAATACGAATCTCAGGGGCAGTCTGCACGTAGCCAAACGCATCCAACGGCTTCTCCATGCCTTGGCAATTCCCCACATTGCCTCGCCAGTGAGCGATCGCGTCACTCGAGGTATGGGCATTGTCGGCTTGCTGCCTCAAGTTGGCCAACTGGTGAATGGATTCATCGCCCTCACCGAGCAGCAGCTCTATCTAGCCGGGCGGGGCGGGCGCGATTGAGCAAGGATTCCCTTAGGGGGAGCATGACTTGCCCGGGCTTGCGTTGAGGTCAAATACCCTCCCCTGGTTGCAGCAATGTCTGGGCATGAATGACGCCGTTGCTACGGTAGAGGGGTAATTCAGTGGGAGAAGATCGAGAAGGTTGGCAGAAGTGGCGTGGACAACAATAGACCTCCTGCAGAGGTAGCTGTGCGGTGGCCAAAAGTCCAGTGTGATTCTTTTAAAGGTCATAAATCAACCGCCAAGACCGTAAAGAATTGCAACATGTGCCCTTGGAGGGTTAAGGAGCAGAAGAATTGCCTATAATACTGTGAGCACGCCAATGCTTGAGGGAGTTGACGTTGACCACGACTGTTTTTCAAACCACAAAATCCCAAGAAATTTTTGCTGCTGCCCAAAAACTCATGCCCGGTGGCGTCAGTTCACCCGTGCGTGCCTTCAAGTCCGTTGGTGGACAGCCCATTGTCTTTGATCACGTCAAGGGTGCCCACATTTGGGATGTGGATGGCAATCAATACATTGACTATGTGGGGTCTTGGGGACCCGCGATCGTTGGCCATGCCCATCCTGAAGTCATTGACGCCCTCCATGCCGCCCTCGAAAAGGGAACTAGCTTTGGTGCCCCCTGCGTGCTTGAGAATATCTTGGCGGAAATGGTGATTGCCGCTGTCCCTAGCGTCGAGATGGTGCGCTTTGTCAATTCCGGAACCGAAGCCTGTATGGCCGTGCTGCGGCTAATGCGTGCCTATACCCAGCGGGAAAAAGTGATCAAATTTGAAGGCTGCTACCACGGCCATGCTGATATGTTCTTGGTCAAGGCGGGGTCGGGCGTCGCCACCTTGGGTTTACCCGATTCTCCCGGCGTGCCGAAAGCAACCACCGCCGCCACATTAACGGCGCCCTACAACGATCTCGAAGCGGTCAGTCGCCTCTTTGAACAATATCCCGATGACATTGCGGGGGTGATCCTTGAACCCGTGGTTGGCAATGCTGGCTTTATTCCCCCCGATGCGGGCTTTCTCGAAGGACTGCGGGAACTGACGAAACAATATGGTGCCCTCTTGGTCTTTGACGAAGTGATGACGGGCTTTCGCATTGCCTATGGCGGTGCCCAAGAAAAATTTGGTGTCACACCGGATCTAACTACCCTCGGAAAAGTGATTGGCGGTGGTCTGCCCGTCGGTGCCTATGGCGGTCGCGCCGACATTATGAAGATGGTGGCGCCGGCGGGGCCTGTGTATCAAGCGGGTACCCTCTCTGGCAATCCCTTGGCAATGACAGCGGGCATTAAAACCCTGGAAATTCTCAGCCGCCCCGGCAGCTATGAGCACTTGGATCGGATCACCGGCAAGCTGGTACAGGGACTTTTAGACGCTGCACGGGAGTTTGGCCACGAGGTGTGTGGTGGGCACATCAGTGGCATGTTTGGTCTCTTTTTCACCGCTGGTCCGGTGACCAACTATGAGCAAGCCAAGCAGTCCGATTTGAAAAAGTTTGCCGCCTTCCATCGCGGCATGCTGGAGCAGGGGATTTACCTTGCGCCATCCCAGTTTGAAGCGGGCTTTACCTCCCTTGCCCATACGGAGGCGGACATTGAGCGCACCATTGCCGCGGCGCGGACAGTGCTGAGTCAGCTTTGAGCCTTGACCGTTGCGGCAAGGAGCACCACATCCATTAAGTCCTCAAGGTTGAGGCAGGGAAAGACCATGACATCTCCCAATTGATGAATGGCTCGGCTGCTATCTTCTGCCAAGGTAATCACGGGGAGTTTTCGTAGTTTGGGGTGATTCTCCAGCTGGGGGACTTCCTCAGCGGGCAAATCCCAAATCAGAACGTCAGGCTGCCAAATATCCACCAAGAGATTGGCCTGTTCGAGGTCTTCCGCTTCGAGAAGCCGCAGGTGGGGCAGGTTAATTTCATGGAGTAAACCGAGGCGAAGGACCGTCTGATTCAGGGGGGGATGCTCAAAGGTCGGTTTTTCCGCCGGAGAAGTCAGTCGTGGAAAACACCAGCGATCGAGGACATCGATGAGCAGACTGGGATGACTACTCAAGGGCAGCCGTTGCACAAAACCAGTCAAGCCCAAGGGAGTGGCTTCGTCGGAGAGGATGATCAACGGGACAGTGGCAGTGAAGGGACTGGTGGCAAGACTTTCAACCACATCAGCCAAAATGAGACTACTGGCGGGGCGGACGACAATTGCTGTGGGTTGCAGTTGCTCCAGCTTATCCAGCGCTTCAAGGGGATGGCGAGCAACCATATATCCGTAATGGCTACCTCGCAATGCCGCAGTGGTGTTCATGATCCAGGTGGCATCATTACTGATTAAAAGGATCAATTGAGCTGTAGTGGGCAATTCAGGGGGCAGTCCCTCCCTAAAGGGCAGCAGCACTGTCCACTCACTCCAGCTATCAGCTTGGGCGATAAAGGAAAGCTCACCATTGTGGAGACGACAGAGTTGGTGGGCTAGCATCAGCCCCATCGTTACTTCGGCGTAGTCCTCAAGGCATTCGTGGAGCAGGCGATCGTGATCCTGAAGAGGAATACCATGTCCCTCTTCCCACAGTTGCAGCGCCAGCCAATTTTGCCAGCGACTCAAGCGCAGTCCATAGCGATCGCTGGGAAAGAGCATCAGCCACCCTAGGAGATGGCCAAAAATCTGCCGTAGCCGCAAAGCATCGCCCCAGAGGTACACATGACTCAAGGGCTGATCAATTTGCCAGTGGCAACTCGGCGGGCTCAGATTGTAAAGATGCTCCGCCAACTCCTGCGATCGCAACCACAAATCCGCCAGTTCTACAGTTTCCCATTGCAATTCCAACTCTCGCCAGAGGGCACGGGTGTAGTCCTGCCATGCCTGAATAAGGCGATTCATTTGCCAACCGCTACGCTGGATTAGGGCAAGGTAGTCCTGTTGCTCTGGTAGGGGGTGTTGCCCCAGGAGTTGGGTAAGGCCGAGGATTGCCGTTAGGGGATTTTTGAGTTCATGTCCCAAGCTCAGGAGGAGGCGCTTTTGCTGATGGAGTCGGAGTTGCTGCAAGCGGCTGGGGGTCGTTGGTTCAGCCTCTTGGCGCTGTTGGGCAAAAAATAACCAATAGCGATCGCTAGCGATCGCTACACTGCTCTGGGCTTTCTCCCAGTCCAACGACATTAAATTCAAGGGAAATGAGCACACCTGCCAGAGCGATCGCCCCTCTAGCGCCTGACAACTCATGCCCTCAAATTTAGTCTGTGCCAGTGGCAAAAAGTCCGTTAAGTATTCTGACCAAGCATGATTTTGCCAAATGACTCTCCCTTGGGCGCTTTGAATTTGCACCGGCAAAGGCAATTGTTCAATCACTTCCAGCCAAGGCAAAGGGGGCTGGCAGGCCCAGTGATAGAGCAAGCGTTGCTGATCCAGCAGTCCCACAAAGCACTCCTGGGCATCCACAACCGCAATATAGGAGGGCATCTGGGCTTGAGTGCGCAGCCATCCCTGAAACTGCAATAGCGTCCACGCTGCCGGTACCTCCACCACGGGCGATCGCCAAGGAGCCGTCACACTGCCGACCGCGAAGTCGGCTAACATCCCTTCCCGCTCCAAACTCAAAGCCAACCGCCAGCCCTGCACCACCCCCACCGGTTTTTGCCCCTCATCCACAATGACGATCGCTTCTGGGAGGGTTTCTTGCCAACGCTGATACACCTCCTTGAGAGACAGACCGGCCCCCACCGTCATTGCCGGTTCAGTAAAGCTAGCTAGGGAGAGGGAATTCATGGATACAGCCCTCTTCTGAACTGGGGTACATCAAATAAGGAGATAGGATGCCCTTTTCCACTGGTTTTTCCATTGTTGAGTGTGTTTTGTACTTGCGAGCAGGGCTGGCGAGCTCAAGCTTGTAATGAAATGGCAACAGGCCTCCAGAAGACACTGCCACCACCTGCGGGAAAGTGATAGGATGCTATCAGATGCAAACTTCAGTTCTGAAAGCACGTGGCGCAGTCAACCGCACTAACAATTTGTGGCTTAGTTTACTCGCCCGCTATTGGCCAAGAACTAGTTCGTTTGCACACCTCTGATATTGATGAGCTGGTTTACTTTGCAAGCGAGAGGGAGTTTTGTAACTATTTAGAGGCACGGCGCAATAGCGTCGCTTGTTTAATTTTAGAATGGGGAGAGGGGACTCCGCAAATCATTACCTATCTTCACCACAGTGCCACCCTGTTGCCCGCCATCCTCATTTTTCCAGCCGCGCCAGGTCCCCCACCTGCTGGTCCCTACTATCACATTGCCGAAGTGATTTTGACAACCGATCAGCTGGAGCAGCTCAACCGGCAAATTGAGGAAGCTATCGCGGGATTTGTCAAGCTCTGTCCGGGATGTGCAGTGCCGCCCCATGTCCTGTTTCGCATGCCAGCCCTCAAAGAGAGCAGTAATATTGACCCCCAGCATCGTCTTTCCCAAAAATTGAAGGAACGACTCGGCTACCTGGGGGTGTATTACAAACGAGATACAGCATTTTTTTTCCGACGGATGTCCCCTGCCGATAAACGCAAACTGCTGGACGAACTGCGTTCAATTTATCGTACCATTGTCCTTGAATACTTTAACACCGATGCCAAAGTTAATGAGCGCATTGACGAATTTGTTAGTAAAGCATTCTTCGCAGATATTTCTGTTTCCCAAGTGCTAGAGATTCACGTCGAACTCATGGATAACTTTGCAAAGCAACTCAAACTCGAAGGCCGCAGTGAGGACATTTTGCTCGACTATCGCCTGACCCTCATTGATGTTATCGCCCATCTGTGCGAGATGTATCGTCGTTCGATTCCGCGGGAGGTGTAATGCCGATGGCCCCCTTGCGGAAAACCTATGTTCTCAAGCTATACGTTGCGGGTAACACCCCCAACTCGGTGCGTGCCCTAAAAACTCTCAATAACATTCTTGAAAAAGAATTTAAGGGAGTCTATGCACTCAAGGTAATCGATGTCCTCAAAAATCCGCAACTGGCTGAGGAAGATAAAATTTTGGCCACGCCTACCCTTGCCAAAGTCCTACCGCCACCTGTCCGCCGCATTATTGGGGACTTGTCGAATCGTGAGAAGGTGCTCATTGGCTTAGATCTCTTGTATGAAGAGATTGGTGACCAAGCCGAGGATGACTTAGGCTTGGAATAGGCACAGTCTTTAGAGACTCTCAGTTTAGAATAGCTTTTTGGAATTTTTACGCAATACCGAATCTAAAAATCTTCTATGACAAACCTACCTGAACATCAGTCCAGTCCAACGGAGCAGTCCTCTGCGGAAGTCAAGAAAATCCCGACGATGATTGAGGGCTTTGACGATATCAGCCATGGGGGACTTCCCCAAGGACGCACCACCTTAGTCAGCGGCACTTCAGGCACAGGGAAGACCCTTTTTGCAGTTCAGTTTCTCTACAATGGCATTACGATTTTTAATGAGCCAGGTATATTTGTTACATTTGAAGAATCCCCCCAAGATATTATTAAAAACGCCCTCAGTTTTGGCTGGAACCTGCAAAGTCTGATTGACCAAGGCAAGCTATTTATCCTGGATGCTTCTCCGGATCCCGATGGCCAAGAGGTGGCCGGTGACTTTGACTTATCTGCGCTGATTGAGCGCATTCAGTATGCCATTCGCAAATACAAAGCAACCCGGGTCTCCATTGATTCGGTAACAGCGGTTTTCCAGCAATACGATGCGGCCTCGGTGGTGCGGCGGGAAATTTTTCGCCTGGCTTTTCGCCTCAAGCAACTGGGCGTGACCACGATTATGACCACCGAGCGGGTAGATGAATACGGCCCTGTGGCGCGTTTTGGGGTTGAGGAGTTTGTCTCCGATAATGTGGTGATTTTGCGTAATGTTCTTGAGGGAGAAAGGCGGCGGCGCACGGTCGAAATTCTCAAGCTGCGGGGCACCACCCACATGAAGGGGGAATATCCCTTTACCATCAACAATGGCATTAATATCTTCCCCTTGGGAGCAATGCGTCTTACCCAGCGCTCTTCGAATGTGCGGGTGTCTTCGGGGGTTAAGACCCTCGACGAGATGTGTGGCGGTGGCTTCTTCAAGGATTCGATTATTTTGGCCACGGGCGCTACGGGGACTGGCAAGACTCTCTTGGTCAGTAAATTCTTGGAGACGGGCTGCCAACAGGGAGAACGGGCACTGCTGTTTGCCTATGAGGAATCGCGGGCGCAGTTGTCGCGCAATGCCTCCTCTTGGGGCATTGATTTTGAGGAGTTGGAACGGCGTGGTTTGTTGCGGATTATTTGTGCCTATCCAGAGTCAGCGGGGCTTGAGGATCACCTGCAAATTATCAAGTCGGAGATTGCGGACTTTAAGCCCTCCCGGGTGGCCATTGACTCTTTGTCTGCCTTGGCGCGGGGGGTGAGCAACAATGCCTTCCGGCAGTTTGTAATTGGGGTTACTGGATTTGCCAAGCAGGAGGAAATCACTGGCTTTTTCACCAACACCACGGATCAGTTTATGGGGTCGAACTCGATTACCGAGTCCCATATCTCCACAATTACAGACACAATTTTGCTTTTGCAGTACGTGGAAATCCGCGGTGAGATGTCACGGGCAATTAACGTCTTTAAGATGCGTGGCTCTTGGCACGATAAGGGAATTCGGGAGTATGTGATCACTGAGAAGGGGGCAGAAATCCGCGATTCCTTCCGCAACTTTGAGGGGATTATTAGCGGTACCCCCACCCGCATTTCCGTGGACGAAAAAACAGAGCTGGCGCGAATTGCCAAGGGGATGCAGAATCTAGAGAACGAGTAGCCCCATGCAGTTAAACCAAGTCATTGTGGTGCACAAGGCGGGCGATCGCCAGAGCAAGGAATGGGCAGATCGCGCTTCCCGTCAGCTGCAACAGCGTGGCGCCAAGGTGCTGGTGGGGCCGAGTGGGCCCAAGGACAACCCCTACCCTGTCTTCATGGCCTCAGTGACAGAGCCGATTGATCTGGCCGTTGTTCTGGGAGGAGATGGCACCTCCTTAGCAGCGGCACGGCATCTAGCGGCGGCTGGGGTTCCAATTCTAGCAGTGAATGTGGGGGGGCATTTGGGGTTTTTGACGGAGCCGCTGGAGCTGTTTCGCGATATGGAGGCAGTTTGGGATCGCCTGGAGCGGGACGAGTACGCGATGCAACAGCGGATGATGCTGCAAGCCCAGGTTTTTGAGGGGTCAAAGGCTCATCCTGAAGCGGTGGGCGATCGCTACTATGCCCTCAATGAAATGTGCATTAAGCCGGCCTCTGCTGATCGCATGATCACCGCCATCCTCGAGATGGAAATTGATGGCGATGTTGTGGATCAGTACCAAGGGGATGGGTTGCTGGTGGCCACCCCTACCGGCTCCACCTGCTATACGGTCGCCGCCAATGGCCCCATTTTGCATCCGGGGATGGCAGCCCTTGTGGTGACGCCCATTTGCCCTTTGAGTCTCTCTAGCCGCCCCATTGTCTTACCTGCGCGCTCCTCGGTCAGCATTTGGCCCTTGGAGGATCATAGCCTCAATACCAAGCTGTGGATGGATGGCGTACTGGCTACCTCCATTTGGCCAGGACAGCGGGTACAGGTGACAATGGCCGATTGTCAAGCTCGCTTTATCATCCTGCGGGATCACTACTCCTTTTATCAAACCCTACGGGAGAAGTTGGCCTGGGCAGGGGCACGGATTCCCTATCACAACAATCACCGCAATTAGATCACAACCGCCCCTGCAGAAGGTCTCTATAATTTAGGTGCATTCCTCACTCAACCCTGGTTATGATTCTCAGTCCTTTTGAACGCGCTGTTGTTGGCCAAGAGGCGCAAGCCCTGGTTGATCAGCTGTTAGAAATTGGGATTGCCCTCTCTGCCAGTCAATCCCTAGAGGAATTGCTGCATCTAATTCTCACCAAAAGTCGCCAAATTACTGCTAGCGACGCCGGCACGATTTTTCTAGTGCAGCGCGAACGGGCGGTGCTGGAATTCAAGGCAGCTCAAAACGATAGCGTCACCCTTCCTGAGCAAGTGCAGCACTATACAATACCCCTTACTGCCGATAGCTTGGTGGGCTATGTCGCTCTCACGGGGGAATCGCTGAATATTGCCGATGTGTATGCCCTCAGGGGGAGTGAGATGTACCAGTTCAATCGTTCCTTTGATGAAGCCCTACACTATCGAACCTGTTCGGTGCTGGTGGTGCCGATGCAAAATGTCAGTGGTGAGGTGATTGGCGTTCTGCAACTGATTAACCGCAAGCGATCGCCCGACACCCTACTGACACCGGAAACCAGCGTAGCTCTCACGCAGCCCTATAGCCCTTGGGAAGAACACATTGTGCGATCCCTGGCCAGTCAGGCCGCGGTGATTATTGAGCGCAACCATTTACTTGAAAGTATTGAACAGCTCTTTGAGGGATTTATCACCGCTTCGGTTCAAGCCATTGAGACCCGGGATCCAGTCACTGCGGGGCATTCCGAACGGGTGGCGGCTCTGACGGTGCGCCTCGCTGAGATCACCAGTGCCACCTCTAGGGGAGTCTTTCGCGATGTTTTCTTTAGCGATCGCCAGCTCCAGGAAATCCGCTATGCTGCCCTGCTCCACGATTTTGGCAAGGTGGGCGTGCCGGAGGCGATTCTCAACAAGCAAAAGAAAATTTACCCCGAACAACTGGCGGTCATTCGCCAACGCTTTGCCCTTGTCCGCCGCACCCTAGAAATGGAAACCGCTCAAGCCAAAGTCAATTACTTACTCTCCCATCCCCATCGGCCCCATACCCCAGAACAGGGGTGTCAGCACTGCGCTTTTCTACGACACCTGGATCAAGAACTCCAGCAAAAACTCCTCATCCTAGAAGACTACTGGCAGTTATTGGAGCAAGCCAATGAACCGCAAATTCTTGATCAAGAACCCCTGGAGCGCCTTCGGGAATTGACCCAGTTTTATTACCGCGGTGTTGATGGCGAACTCCATCCCCTCATTACGGCCACTGAACTTGAACAACTCTTGGTGCGCCGTGGCAATCTCACCCAACAGGAACGACGGATCATCGAAGCCCACGTGACCTATACCTACCAGTTTCTTGCCCGCATTCCTTGGACCCCCCATCTCAAAAATGTGCCCACCATTGCCTATGGTCACCATGAGCGCTTGGACGGCAGTGGCTACCCACGGGGTATTGGCGCAGCTGAAATTCCGCTGCAAACCCAGATGCTGGCGATCGCCGACATCTACGATGCCCTCACGGCCAAGGATCGCCCCTACAAAAAGAGCCTGCCGGTGGCGAAGGCCCTCGAGATCTTGTGGCAGGAGGCCAAGGAATTTAAGATCAATCCCGATTTAGTGGAACTCTTTGAGCAGCAGGAGGTCTTTCGGGTGCTGGGGCACCAGCGCTAGGGTTAATCGGCGGACGATTGCAAAAACGAGACTTTCCAGAGCGTAGCTGCCAGCCAATTGGTACAGGTATGGGCAACGATCACTAAGAGTAAATCATTCCTGGCCACGGCACTATAGGCAAACAAGCCGCCAACAATGGTTGCCCACAGGGCATAGGGCCACTGCTGCCGCGATCCAGCGTGCAAGATGCCAAAGCACACAGAACTGCCAATAATCCCTGCCCAGTTGAGCCCCAAACTCGGCAGGAGCACGCCGCGAAAGAGCAGCTCTTCACTAAGGCCGGGCAGAATGCCAATCCAAAACAGATCAGGCCACAGCAGTGGTGAAAGCACAAGTTTCAGGTAGGTATCTGACGCGTGGCGGTAGGCAGGCCAGAGGCGATACAAAATAGCGCTGATGCCGGTAATTCCTAGGCAGAGGGCAATCCCTAAAACCACTGCCCAGGCATCCCAGCGCAGCGGCAGAAGTCCCCCAGAAAAGGGGGTAAATAACCACACCCGCGCCAAAATCAGCCACAGGATGGCCGTTAACGCCATGGCCACTAAGACCTGTGTGCGACTCAGAGGCTCATCGGGCAGGGGGGACTCCTCCATAGGCCTACGCTTTCTGGAACTGACCAAATTGCAAGTTATAGACCTCTTCCTCTTTTTCCGAGATCAGTTTCAAATTTGAGCAGGGGCGGGCCACACAGAGGAGGACATAGCCTTTTTGCCGCAGTTCGGGACTCAGACCCATCGCATCCCCGTGATCCACGGTACCCTCCTGAATTTGGGCAGCACAGGTGGTACAGACTCCAGCATTACAGGAACTCGGAAGATCAATTCCCGCAGCGGTGGCCGATCGCAGGATGGGTTTATCGGCACTGGCTTCAAAGGTGTAGGTTTGCCCTTGGTGCAGGATCTCAACACGAAAGGTTTGGGTCATTCTGGCAGTGAGCTATGACGCAACATCTTCCCTATTATCCCCCTAATCCTCGCGATCGCTGGCTTCCTCGGGGGCAGACTTCACCCATGCCCGCAACGGATCAGGAATCGCTACTCGCTGGCGTTGGGGCAGCTGCAGGCAAATGTGTTGCGTCTGGGCAATGGCTACTCGATCGCCTGCCCCATTGTAGAGAGTATAGATCAGTTGAAAACGGCTAGTATCCAGTCTTTGGGGGTCAATGGTCACCCGCAGGCGATCGCCACAGTAGAGGGGCTTCAAAAAGCGGATCTGCGCCTCCGTAATCGGCACAATCAGGCCACTGTTGCTGAAAAATTGCCGCAGATCTACCCCCAACTGGGCAAGGGCATCCTCGTAGGCCTCATGACAAAACCGCAGCACATTGGCAAAGTAAACGACCCCAGCCGCATCGGTATCAGCAAAATGAACCGTGCGCTCATAGTCGCGCAGGGGTGTTGTATTCATCTATCGCCATTCCATCGCCATCCCATTGGGTTGTCCAACACAAGTCAGGCGCAAAAACACGCCACAGCCTTTATTGTTAATATAGGGTACAGCTTTTTGGCAAACCATTCGCATACCTAAACCGATGAGTAACAAAGGCAGTTCTGATCTTCGACTTCTTTTAAGCACGCTGGTGATCAGCGGCTTAGTCGCAGGACTGGCCTATTGGCAACTCAGTCAACACTGGATGCCCTCTCCCGATCAAAACGCTGGCTCCCCCCTACAGACCACAACCGCCAAGTGGCAAAAAATTGCGCTTGCTGCGACGTTGCGGGGCCATCAAGATGAAGTGAACGCGATCGCCCTGAGTCCCGATGGCAATTTACTCGTCAGTGCTGGCGACGATCGCAGGCTGCACTTTTGGAACTTGGCTACGGGAACTGCCCTAGGTCAAGCCAGCGGTCACACCGACTGGATCTATGCCCTTGTGATTACTCCCGATGGTCAAACGGTAATTAGCGGCAGCAAAGACAAAACCATCAAACTATGGAGTGTGGGCGATCGCCAACTCCAGGCCACCCTTAAGGGTCACCGTGATTTTGTCAATGGCCTAGCGCTCAGTCCCGATGGCCGCACCCTTGCCAGCGCCAGCTATGATCACACCGTCAAACTGTGGGACGTTCCTAGCCGTCAGGAAATCACGACCCTAGAAGACAATGGGGGCATCATGCTCAGTGTTGCCATCAGTCGAGATGGGCGTTTTTTAGCCACCGGTGGAGTGAATAAGCTCATCCGCATTTGGGATTTGCCCTCCCGCCGACTCCTGCGCACCCTCGAAGGGCACACCAGTGATGTCAATAGCCTTGCTTTTACCCCCGACAGCAGCCAATTGGTGAGTGGCAGTGACCAAGACGGTATCAAAGTCTGGGACCTGACCACAGGAGAACTTCAGCAGCAGTTTGGCACTGAGGGCGGGCAAGTTTTTAGTGTGGCGGTCAGTCCTGAGGGTAGCACCCTTGCCAGCGGCCATGGCGATCAAACCGTCAAGCTCTGGTCCCTCTCCGGTCAACTCCTACGCACCCTCAAGGGGCACTCCGGCGCCGTCTATAGCGTTGTCTTTGGCCAAGATCAACTGATCTCCGCCAGTGAAGACAAAACTATCAAAGTGTGGCGTCTCTTTCCCGAAACTCCATAGAGAACTCGTAGGCCTCAGCTGCAGAACAAAAAACGGCTAAGACCCCCAAGCATCTTAGCCACGGAGAACAACGGCTTGAATTTTTTTAGCCCACACTTCCCTCTAGCTTCACGCTCAGCAGGCGATCGGCCTCGACGGCGAATTCCATCGGCAATTGATTAAAGACATCGCGACAGAAGCCACTAATCATCATTGAGACGGCATCTTCAGCGGAAATGCCCCGCTGGGCAAAGTAGAAGAGTTGATCCTCGCCAATTTTCGACGTTGAAGCCTCATGCTCCACCTGGGCAGTGGGGTTTTGCACCTGAATATAGGGGAAGGTATTGGCGGCGGCGGTATCCCCAATGAGCATTGAATCGCATTGGGAGTAGTTGCGTGCCCCTGTGGCCTTGGGGCCAATTTTCACTAGGCCGCGATAGCTATTTTGGGAGTGCCCTGCCGAAATGCCCTTGGAGACAATCGTGCTGCGGGTATTTTTGCCAATGTGGATCATCTTCGTGCCCGTGTCCGCCTGCTGGTAATGATTGGTGAGGGCAACGGAGTAAAATTCACCCACGGCGTTATCCCCCACCAAGACACAACTGGGGTATTTCCAAGTAATGGCGGAACCCGTCTCTACCTGTGTCCAGGAGATCTTGGAATTGCGGCCAAGGCAGAGTCCCCGCTTCGTCACAAAGTTGTAAATGCCCCCTTTGCCATTTTCATCGCCGGCATACCAGTTTTGCACCGTGGAGTATTTGATTTCGGCATTGTCCAGAGCCACCAGCTCCACTACTGCCGCGTGGAGTTGATTGGTGTCAAACATGGGAGCCGTACAACCTTCAAGATAGCTCACATAGCTCCCTTCATCGGCAATGATGAGCGTGCGCTCAAACTGACCCGACTCACCGTTATTGATGCGGAAATAGGTGGATAGCTCCATTGGACAGCGGGTATTCTTGGGAACATAGACGAAGGAGCCATCGGAAAAAACTGCGGAGTTCAAGGCAGCATAGAAGTTATCGCCAATGGGAACAACACTGCCTAAGTATTTCTGCACCAACTCGGGATATTCCTGGAGGGCTTCAGAAATGGAGCAGAAAATGATCCCCTGCTTGGCCAACTCCTCGCGGAACGTGGTGGCTACTGACACACTATCGAAAATGGCATCTACGGCCACATTGGTGAGCCGCTTTTGTTCTGAAAGGGGAATCCCCAGTTTTTCAAAGGTTTCCAGCAGGACAGGATCTACTTCGTCCAAGCTTTTCAGCTTTTCCTTCTGTTTCGGAGCTGAGTAATAGACAATGTCTTGATAGTTGATCGGGGGATAGCTCACCCGTGGCCATCTGGGCTCGCTCATCTTCAGCCATTGGCGATAGGCACGCAGGCGAAACTCCAGCATGAACTCTGGTTCGTTCTTCTTGGCGGAGATGAGGCGAATAATGTCCTCGTTGAGACCCTTGGGAATGGTTTCCGTCTCAATTGGGGTAACAAAGCCATATTTATAAGGCTGATTGACGAGGGATTGTACCGTTGCTGACATCGAGTGTTCTCTTGGGTGAAGGAATGGCCAAAACTTAGAGTATATTAAGCAACAAGGTGGTTGCTTTATCCATAGGACTAATTTAGCAACAAAACGGTTGTTTTAGTCAAGGGGGCGTTGCGTGACGCTCACATCGGATACTAAACAGGACATCTTACACTGCCTTCTCCGGGACGGTCACCTCAGTGCTCAGGAGTTGGCGGCTCAACTGGCCATTAGTCCGCAGGCGGTGCGCCGGCATCTCAAGGATCTAGAGGCGGAGCAACTAGTGACCTATGAAGTCCTGTCGGGTACGGTGGGACGTCCCCAATACCGTTACACGATTAGCGAGGCGGGACGGGAAGAACTGCGGCAACTGCAACTGCGCCAACAGTCTAATCATCCCAAGGGGTTTGCCCTTGAACTCTTGGAATCCGTAGCAGCAACCCTGGGTCCAGAGCAGATGCAGGATGTGTTGCAGGCCGCTTGGCAACGCAAGGCACTGGCCTATCGCGAGCAAATGGGGAGCGGTACCTTGGCGGAACGCTTGGCGCGGCTGGTGGCACTGCGGCAACAGGAAGGCTATATGGCAGAGTTTTACCCCGTGAGTGAGCCTAAAGGTGCCTATTTGTTTACGGAGTACAATTGTGCGATTTCCGCCGTTGCTCAGTCTTTTCCCACAGTCTGTCATCATGAGTTAGAGATGTTTGCGATCGCCCTAGGGGATTGTGCTGTTGAGCGCACCCATTGGCTGGTGGATGGTGAACATCGTTGCGGTTACCTCATCCGTCCCTTGAAGTAGCATGGCTTTTTGTCCACCCACCTTTGTGCAGCAGAGCCTCACCACGGCAATGGGCCGTATGGTCTATTACACCCCCAGCGATCGCTACTGGGGTCCGGTGCAATCGCGACCTCCCCTGGTCTTTCTCCACAGTTTGGGGGGTGGCTCTAGCCACTATGAATGGTCGCCGGTGTATCCTGCCTTTGCACCTGATTATCGCGTCATTGCTCCGGATCTCATTGGCTGGGGAGAGTCCGATCATCCTGCCCGCGACTACACCAGCAGCGACTACTGGTTAATGATTGCGGAACTGCTGCGAATGCTGGGAACGCCCGTTACCGTTGTTGCCTCCTCCTTGACGGCAGGGATTGTTGTGCGCTTGGCAATCCAGCAACCGCATCTCTTTGAGCGTTTGTGTCTGGTCTGCCCCAGTGGGTTCAATGACTTTGGCGAAAATCAAGGACAGGCGATCGCCAGTGCCCTCCTGGGTGTACCGATCCTTGATCGCCTCATTTACACCCTTGCTGCCGCTAACCCCTTGGCGGTGCGCAGCTTCCTCACCCAATTTATTTTTGCTGATCCGCAACGGCTGCGCTCGGAAACTGTTGAAGCCTACCTGGATGCGGCCTGTCGTCCTAATGCCGAGTGGGCAGCTCTAGCGACCCTGAAGGGAAATCTCTCCTTTGATCTCAGCCAGTATTTACCCCAGTTAACCATCCCCACCGTAATTCTCTGGGGAGAAAAGGCGAAGCTCACCCCCCTCTCCCTTGGGGAGCGACTCTATGCCACCGCCCGCGATCGCCTGCAACAGTTTCGAGTGATCCCCAAAGCAGGGGTCTTGCCCCATCTGGAGCAACCTGAATGGGTGATTTACAGCCTGCGGCGCGATTTGTTGGTTTGAGCTGTCCCCGATACAGGTATCCTAGAAGTATTGCTTGAAGTGTTGATGCAATGGCAGAAATTCAATTTATCCGTGGCGTTGATGAAGAAGTGGTTCCCAATGTGCGTTTGACCCGGGCACGGGATGGCAGCAGTGGTCAGGCCATCTTTTACTTCGACAATCCGAAAATCGTCCAAGGGGGTAACCTGGAGATCACGGGGATGTACATGGTGGACGAAGAAGGGGAAATTGTGACCCGGGATGTCAATGCTAAGTTCATTAACGGCCAGCCCGTTGCCATTGAGGCCACCTACACCATGCGCAGCCCCCAGGAGTGGGATCGCTTTATTCGCTTTATGGATCGCTACGCCGCTAGCCATGGCCTTGGCTTCCAGAAGTCTTAGAAGTCTGAAATTAGCGGGTGCCGATTCAAAAAGATTGTGCTAGCTTAAAAGTACAATGCCTTTTTTGTCTTTATTCAGGACGCAAGGCAGCTGCAAATCCTATAGCGATTACAGTAGGGACATCAATGGATTATCTAGAGAGCCTGCTTGACACCCTCAAATCGTGGTTAAAAAAACTACTGCAACTTCTAGGGGGCGCCGAACCCACCCCTGAACTGGAGCCAATTCCGATTCCGGTGCGCGATCGCCAATAAAGCAGCGGTCCTAAACAGAATTGAGTCGCTTGAACGGTTAGGTTGAGCTTGGCCTTTCATATTCTAGTGCTTCATGGCCCCAACTTGAACCTGTTAGGGCAACGGGAGCCGGGGATCTATGGGGTGGTAACACTCGCGAGCATCAACCAATCCTTGGAAGCCTTGGCACAGGAGCTAGGGGTAACTATTGAATGCCTCCAGTCCAATTATGAAGGGGTCTTAGTAGATGCTATTCAGGGGGCTATGGGACGTGCCCAAGGCATTTTAATTAACCCTGCGGCCTATACCCACACCAGTGTTGCTTTGCGGGATGCGATTGCGGCGGTTGCCCTACCAACCGTTGAGGTTCACCTGAGTAACATTCATCAACGGGAAGCATTTCGCCATCATTCCTACATTGCCCCGGTGGCGATCGGTCAAATTGCTGGCTTTGGTGCCGACAGTTATCTTTTAGGTTTGCGGGCACTGGTGAATTATTTACAGCAAAAGGCTAATTCTTAGCAGGGGGCGCGATCGCCAGCGGCGTTCCCAACTGTCGTGCCAGCCAAAACTCCACACTGCGTATCCAAGATTTACCATCAAGGGGCTTGACGAAAAAGGGTTGCACCAAAATCGTGAACATCCCCAAGCGATTGCCCGCAAGAATATCCGTAAACAGGCGATCGCCCACCATGGCCACCTGAGCGTAAGGTAAATTCATGGCTTGCACGGCCTGACGAATCTTACGTCGAGAGGGCTTACTCGCCCCCGCCAAAAAGGGTAACTCCACCTGCTGGGCAATACATTCAATGCGGCGGTGGTTCAAGTTATTGCTCACTAACCAGATCGGCATTTGATGCTTGACCTCCAGGAGCCACGCCAGAATTTCTGGCGGCAGATCGACCTCCCGCGCGGGGAGGAGCGTATCATCTACGTCCAGCACCATGCCTCGCAGGTGATATTTTGCCAACAGACGGGGGTGCAACTGTTCAATGGTGGTTTCAAGAATTAAATCCGGTTGCAGCAGGGCTGCCAGAGACCCAGTGGCCATTGAAAATGCAAATAGTGAAGAAGAAGCTTTTGACAGACTATCACGATTTTAGGGAAGGGTGGGAACGCCAAAAATCTTCTTTAGTCTTACTTCAACAATAAAAAATATCCTACGAATATGCTACCATTTGAGAGAATGCCGCGTGTCAACGGATATGGCGAAGGTTCTGGTACTCAATGCCTCCTATGAACCACTCAATATTACGAGTTGGCAGCGAGCAGTTGTCCTTTTAATCAAGGGCAAGGCAGAACAAGTCGAGCACAATGGCAAGATGGTTTACAATAATTTCCCCTTGCCGACCGTTATTCGTCTGCGGCATTACGTCGTTACTCCCTACAAAGAAATCCCCCTCACCCGCCGTAACATCTTGCATCGAGATGGCCACTCCTGCCAGTACTGTGGTTACACTGGTGATGAGTTGACCCTTGATCATGTGATTCCTAAGTCGCGCGGTGGCGGTGAAACGTGGGAGAATATTGTGACTGCCTGTGTTCGCTGTAACGTCAAGAAAGGGAATCGCACCCCCAAAGAAGCAAATATGCCCCTCCGGCAGACACCGCGCCGTCCCATTAGCAGTTTGTACTTTGAAGTCACAAAACACGTGCGCACGGGTACTCACCAAGAGTGGCGCAAATACGTCATCGGTGCCTAGTCTTAGCTGTGGGATTGAAAGCTGTGGCGAAGATTTAAGGTGTCCCTCCTTGAACAGGTTACCGATACTTGGGGGAATCCTCTGTGGCTAATCAGGTAACCCTTAAGGGCGGCTGGGGGCGATCACATATTCTAGTATCGTAGAGGAGAACCTCTTACCTTGGAAAACTCAAACTCAGGTCATTATGTCAGGTATTGAGATAGAAAACTTTAGTCAACTCTTTCCACTTTTTGGTGCCAGTTCCCAAGAGGCGCTTTCCTCAATGCTCTCAGTGGCCTGGCATAACACCTACCCGGCAGGGCGTGCCATTCTCATTGAAGATGCCTGGGGCAACGCGGTTTACTTTATCCTTTCAGGCTGGGTAAAGGTACGACACCTGCTGGCCAATGGCGATTTCCTGACGCTGGCGATTCTGGGGCCAGGGGATTTTTTTGGCGAAATGGCGATTCTTGACCAGTCTCCCCGCTCAACAGATGTGGTGGCGCTGTGTGCAGCGGAAGTTCTGTCGGTGCCGGCGCAAAAATTTGTCCATGTTCTGCGCCACGACCCAGACTTACACTATCGGATGCTGCAATTGATGGCACAACGACTACGCCTGACCAATGCTCGCATTGAATTGTTGCACAAACCTCCTGCTGTCAAACTCGCCCATGTCTTGGTGAATTTGGCACGGCGCTATGGTCAACCTCTGGGGGGTAATGCCAACACCGCTGTCATCTTCAATGTGCCCATCAAGGATTTAGCGGATGTAGCCAATATTAGCCCTGATGAGGCACAGCAACTGCTGGATAAAATGGTGGCGAAAAACTGGCTGAAAATTGACGCTGCCAAGCAACAACTACAAATTCTCAATTTGCCGCAGCTAGAGCAATTGGCACAGCAAGGGCTGAGTTAAAATTCCGTTGTCTTGTTGAGGAGCCGTGACCTCGCCTAGGATAGCAATAGTTGCACGCTATTTCTGCTATGGCGATCGCCCCCAACCTCTACGAACACACCTTGGTTCGTTACACGGATCCGCTGCACGCGACAGAACTTTTGCGGCAATATCGCCCGTACCTCGAAATGATTCCCAGTATGCGGCGACCTCAAGAGAGTTTAATTCCAATTCCGTTGCCGATCGCCCATATTCAGATTCCTGCGGCCACAACGACCAACCAACGTCCCCAGGTGAAGTCGGTGATGGTGCCCTGTGATTTGGTCTTTGTCATGTGCGATCCCGAGTGGAAAGTGAAAACCGACATTGAACTGCTGGTCTTTATTCATCGTCCGGGGGAAAGCTTTACAGAACTGCTAACCCGCTGGCGCCAATCCCAAGTGCTCCTCAGTCGCACTTATAGCTGGGATATGCCCTTGTCCCATCGGGATGTCTTTAGTGAGGGCGCTAATCGTCAATTTCCCCTCTTTGTTCTCTTTCAAGAAACCCTCGCCGTAATCAAGCGCGGTCTCAAAGCTGCCCGCTTACCCTACGTGATTGACACCACGATTCTTAAGGAACAGCCGTCTTCAGGCACAAAGCTTATGACGGGTTCATCAGAAAGTACAGAATAGGTTGATCGATATCACAACTGGCGAACAGTTCCATCACTGCCGCCTCCTTCGCCAAGAACAGAGAATACCACTATCGAGCTGAATTCTCGATATTGGTGAGTTGAATTGTTCTACGGTGACTATTCCCCTTCAACCTTCCTCCGACCGTCCATTGACAACGGATTTGGTGCGGCAGTATTTGCAAGAAATTGGCCGTGTACCCTTGCTCACCCCTAGCCAAGAACTGCGCCTTGCCCAACAGGTGCAACACTACCAAGCCCTGCTGGCAGTGCGAGATCAGTCCGATGATCCCCAGATCAAACGCTATGTGGCGGCTATTACGGAGCGCGATCGCGGGCAGCGGCAGTTGGGGCGTCCCCTAAACCGTGCCCAATGGGCTGGGCGACTCAATGTGAGTGAGGCTGAATTGCAAACCTGGGTGCAGGCGGGGCGTCAGGCTTGGGCAAAGGCAGCGAATATTACCCTAAGTGAACTGCAGCACATTGAGCGTCAAGGACAGCGGGCAAAAACCCAACTGCTGCAAGCCAACCTGCGCTTGGTCGTGAATATTGCCAAAAAATATCAACATCGCGGCGTGGAATTTTTAGATTTGATCCAAGAGGGGAGTTTGGGTCTAGAACGTGCCGTTGAAAAATTTGATCCGACCAAGGGATTTCGCTTTAGCACCTATGCCTATTGGTGGATTCGCCAAAGTATCACCCGTGCTGTTGCTAGCCAAAGCCGTACAATCCGCCTACCCATTCACATGGTGGAAAAGCTCAATAAAATTAAGCGTGTCCAACGGCGTCTTGCGGCTCAACAGGGAGCGATGCCCAGTCTGGCAGACATTGCCCAAGAACTGAATCTTGAGGTGTCGCAGGTGCGGGAGGTGCTGATGGCGGTTCCCAAATCCGTGGCCTTAGAACAGCGGGTTGGTTCCGACCAAGAAACAGAATTGCAGGAGTTGATTGAATCCCCTGCCCCTACCCCCGATGAGGTGATCCTGCGTGAGTCCCTACGTACGACTTTGAAGCAACTTTTGCAGGATCTATCCCCCCGTGAGCGCCAAGTGATGGAACTGCACTATGGCCTAGGGGAACAGCCTGCCCTTGAGATGGCGGAAATTGCAGTACTGCTGGGACTGAGTCGGGAGCGGATTCGCCAAATTGAGCACCGCGCCCTGCAAAAATTGCGGCAATCCCAACGGCGGCGGGAAATTCAAGACTATCTGGAGGAGTTTGCCTAGGAGGTCGCCAACTGAATGCCGTGGGGACAGCACTCACATACCCATAGATCAAGGTCGGGGTCTGGTAGGGCGCGCCGTACCCGTTGCATGATCCTGTAGCCCTCATCGGCAGAGGGCGCTAGGGCAAAAACCGTTGGCCCGGATCCCGACATCATGCTGGCGATCGCCCCCGTAGCGAGGAATTGCTCCTTTAGCTCTGCCACCAAGGGATAGCGGGGCAACACTACTTTCTCTAAATCATTACGGAGGTTGGCGGCCAATTGGGCGATATCACGCTGCTGAATGGCCTGTAATAGGATTGCGGATCCCCCCTCCTGGCGGGCTTTTTCCTGCTCACTGGGGGTTTGGGCATAGGTGGCGGCAAATTCCTGCCGATAGGTTTGATAGGCCCAAGGGGTAGCCACACTTAGGGAGCGATACTTCCCTAGAATCACAGTTAATCCCTGTAAATCCGCCAGGGGAGTCAACTGTTCACCGCGCCCTAAAGCCAGGGCAGTACCCCCCTGCAGACAGAAGGGAACATCGGCCCCCAATTGCGCTGCAAAGGCTTGCAATTCTTCTTGGGTCAATCCCAACTGCCACAGGAGATCTAAGCCCACGAGTACCGCTGCTGCATTGGTTGACCCTCCCGCCAAGCCCGCCCCCAGAGGAATCCGTTTTTCAATGAAAATTTCAATACCATCGCGATCGGGAAAATGCTGCTGGAGCAATGCCGCGGCTTTGTAGGCAAGATTTCGTTGATCGCAGGGAACAGCGGGGTTCGTGCAATGAACCTTAATCTCGCGATCGCGCCGAGGGATGAGTTCAATGCGATCCATGAGGGAAACCGCCTGCATGACCATGACCAGCTCGTGGTAACCACTACCATCCAAACAGTTGCCAATAATTTGTAAAAAGAGATTAATTTTGGCAGGCGCCAGCAGACGATACACGTAACCCCATCCTCACAACCACCTCGTTCAATAGCATATTATTCTTCTATTACTGTTTGGCAGGCTCTAACGAGAAGTCCCCATGGTGTTGGCACGCATGATTGAACTGTTGCAGTTGCCCTTTATGCAGCGAGCACTGTGGGCAGGCATCTTTACGGGAGGGATGGCGGGTGCCCTCGGCAGCTTTACCATCCTGCGGCAACTGTCCTTTTTTAGTGATGCTTTGGGGCATTCGGCACTACTGGGAATTAGTTTAGGGATTATTCTGGGGCTGAATCCGTCCGTGATGTTGCTGCCCTTTGCGGTGGTTTTTGCCCTTGGTGTCACCTATTTGCTCGAGCATGCCCGGCTGTGGACCGATGCCCTCTTGAATATCATCTATTCAGGATCGTTGGCACTGGCGGTGGTGCTGCTTAGTTTGAGCGATCGCTACCAAGGGGGGTTGAATAACCTACTGTTTGGCGATATTTTGGCGGTGCGCCCAGCCGATCTGGTTATGAGTGGCACACTCTGCACCCTTGTTGGCATTTTCATCCTGCTCACGTTACGGGTGCAATTGTTAATCACGGTGAATGAGGCTTTGGCAGTGGCCCAGGGGGCGGCAGTGAGAACGCAGCGTTTACTCTTTATTACCCTATTAGCCTTGGTGGTGGCAGTCTCCATTAAAACAGTAGGGGTACTCCTGATCAGTGCCTTTGTCGTCATCCCCGCCTGTGGTGCCCGCCTTTGGAGTCGGCAATTTTCGCAGTACGTGGTTTTGGCAGCCCTAGTGGGGGTGGGCAGTGCCATTGTCGGCATGTTCGTGTCAGCAGGCATGAATTGGCCCTCTGGGCCCAGTATTGTTGTCTGTCAACTGGCGTTCTTTTTAATCTCAATTGCGCTTAACTCACTGCCAGGGGCGTGGGTCCATAGAGGGCAGAAATCTCCAACAAGCTAAGGCGTGAACGCGCGGTTAAGTCTAAGGGGGAGCGATCGCCCCGCTGGAAATGGTCGACCGCCGCACAGCCAATCATTGCCGCATTATCGGTACACAGCCGCAGGGGCGGAAAAATTAACCGTAGGCCCAAGGGTTCAGCAGCCGCAGTGAGGTGTTGTCGCAGGCCAGAATTTGCCGCGACTCCTCCCCCAATGGCGAGGGTTTGGAAGCCATGATCCACCGCTGCCGCGATCGCCCGCTTGGTCAAGGCCTGGGCCACAGCCTTCTGAAAACTGGCCGCGAGGTCAGCCACCGGCAACTCAGTATGGCTTTGACGCAGCTCCTCCACCAGCCGTGCCACTGCCGTTTTCAGGCCACTAAAACTGGAATCGTAGGGATGCACCTTGCCATCTGGGAGGCGGATATTTCCCTCTGGTAGATCAAAGGCCTCTGGATTCCCCTGCTGGGCCCAGCGATCGAGGACTGGTCCCCCCGGATACCCCAAGCCCAGTAGGCGGGCTACCTTATCGTAGGCTTCCCCTGCTGCATCATCCCGCGTTTGCCCCAAAAGCTGGTACTCGCCACAGCCATAAACGCCAATGAGACTGGTATGCCCACCAGAGACCAAAAGGCAGAGAAAGGGTGGTTCAAGGGTTGGGTCCGCCAAGTAGGAGGCATAGAGGTGGCCTTCAAGGTGGTGAATTCCCAAGAGGGGTTTTTGCTGCACAAGGGCAAGGGTTTTGGCGGCCGTAACCCCAATAAGCAGTGACCCTACCAAGCCGGGGGCACAGGTGACGGCAATGGCATCAATGGCAGACCAATGGCAACCAGCCTCGTCCATCGCTGTTGTGATGACCGCATTAATGTTTTCGAGATGGGCACGGGCGGCAACTTCCGGCACCACACCGCCAAAGGGTTGATGGGCGCGCACTTGGGAGGCAATCACATTACTTTCAATGGCGCGATCGCGCACTACGGCAGCAGCCGTTTCATCGCAACTGGTTTCAATGGCCAGAATTCTTACCATCGAGCAGACTTGGGCCTCAACCTAGAGCCTCTCTTAAGTCTAACCTGTTTTTCAAATAAACTTGTTGAGGGGTGTTTCCGCAATGCCGTGAATTCTTGGGGTTTCAAGCCGCGCTACGGTGAAGATTCCTAAGAATCTCCTAAATCCCGATCAAGAACTAGGATATACTATGGGTTAGGCAATCTGCTCAATGTCGTGCGTGGGCCAAATGTCTTGTGGAACTGTCTGCCAAAAGTGAGTACGCCCTCTTGGCGCTCTTGGAAATGTCAGCGGCCTATGAACAGGCGGAGCCGCTACAAATTCGCCAAATTGCTGCCATGCACAACATTCCCGATCGCTATCTGGAGCAACTGATGGCAACCCTCCGCCGCAAGGGTCTCATTCGCAGTCAGCGGGGTGCACGGGGTGGCTACTTGCTGGCAAAAGCACCTTGGCAAATCTCAATTTTAGACGTGCTCAACTGTATTGAGGGAATCGAGTCCAAGCTGGCGCAAAAGCTGCCCGACAACGGTGATCTGGAACGTAGCTTGATCCGCTCAGTGTGGCTTGAGGCCTGTGAAGCGGCCAAGGATGTCTTGAAAAAGCACACCCTTCAGGATTTGTGCGATCGCCGGCAGGCTTACCAGCAAGTGGATGTCATGTACTACATCTAGGCTGGGGCTGGCATTCATCGGATTTTCCTAACCTTTTTGTCTTGAATTGGAGATTGACACCCCCATGAATATTGCCCCCGATATTACTGCCCTCATTGGTCGGACGCCCCTCGTACGCCTGAACCGCATTCCCCAGGCGGAGGGCTGTGTTGCAGAAATTGTTGTCAAGCTAGAGAGCATGAATCCTGCGGCCTCGGTTAAGGATCGCATTGGCCTCAGTATGATTCAGGAAGCAGAAGCAGCGGGTCTCATTGCCCCTGGTAAAACGGTTTTGGTGGAGCCGACATCGGGAAATACCGGGATTGCCTTGGCAATGGTAGCAGCCGCAAAGGGCTACCGGTTGATTCTCACCATGCCAGAAACCATGAGTGCAGAGCGCCGAGCCATGCTGCGGGCCTATGGAGCAGAGCTGGATTTGACCCCCGGCACCGAAGGGATGAGTGGCGCTATTCGTCGTGCTGAAGAGATTACTGCCTCCCTTGAAAATGCTTTCATGTTACAACAGTTCAAAAATCCCGCCAATCCAAAGATTCACCGTGAAACCACTGCCCTCGAAATTTGGCAAGATACGGACGGCCAAGTCGATATTTTGGTGGCTGGCGTTGGTACGGGGGGCACGATTACGGGGGTGGCAGAAGTGATCAAAGCCAAGAAGCCTACCTTTCAGGCGATCGCCGTCGAACCCAGCAATAGCCCCGTTCTTTCAGGAGGCAAACCGGGACCCCACAAAATTCAAGGCATTGGTGCTGGCTTTGTACCCCCCGTTCTCAAACGAGAACTGATTGATGAAGTCATCCCTGTCTCCGACGATCAAGCCATCCATTTTGGTCGCCGCTTAGCCCGTGAGGAAGGCCTCCTCTCAGGAATTTCCAGCGGGGCTGCCCTTTGTGCGGCTATTCAGGTGGCTCAACGTCCTGAAAATGCCGGTAAGTTAATTGTCATGGTGCAGCCGAGTTTTGGCGAGCGCTACTTGACCACTCCCCTGTTTCAGGATGCCCTGCCCTTGGTACCCAGTTACTTGCAAAGTTAGGCACAATTGCGTTTACACTCCCAGGGCGTCACATCTCCCTTGAACGCCAAATTGGCATTTGGGAAGCTGGGCAATCATCAGCCTAGCTGAGGACAAGCCACAGCTGCCCCTGTAATGATAGCCTTGGGAGATATAGCTATCCCAACAAAGAATGAGAGACTATCCAGCACAATACCAGCACACTAATCGCGAATCACCTCATAACACTTATCTGTTTTTTCGGCTGATGCCCCTCTGGTGAAGGGCGTAACTCATCCTGAAAATTTGTACCTGAAATCGCTGGGCATGATCGATTAAACGGTCATCGGAGTGTGCAGCGACATCTGCCGCTAACGCCTCCCAAACCACTTTCCAAGGACAACGGGGGACCACCGTGGGCGCTGAGTTGTCTCACTTCAGCCACAGCAAATCGCCACTCGCATCTGTCGAGCCATCATCGACCACAATAATCTCATCCGCTGGACTGCTTTGTGCCCGTACACTTTCCACAGCTTTTATAAAGCTTTTATATTTATAGTATGTGGTGCTTTGGCAAGGATTTGCTCTTGGCCTACACGAGTCTCGTCGGGATTGCGCACTTGCCATAAACGGAGTTAGTGCTAGCTGGCGATCGCCTGTAGAATGCCCGAAGCTGCTTTCATGGCGGGGGTACCTGAGGGGCCATTCAGGTCTGGCCAGTCTGGGGTGTCTTGATAATGCTTGGCGAAGTTTAGTGCTCCCTTAGCTTCTGCGACGGCAATGGTGGGGTTCATCGGATCCGCGGAGAAATCACTACTGAGCGCTTCTGAACGGATGACCGCAGGAGAAATTGGCAACTCACTGTGGAGCCAGTCCTTGGTGGCGATCGCCCGCTGCTGAAAATCTTCGGTGTAAAGCAGTAGCACCTGTTTGATAGGGTGTTGCTTGTCTTGGACTAGAAACTTAGTGAGTGAGACAATTCAGCGTTCCTGATTGGTTTTCTCAGGGCAAGCATCCTGATCACCCACAAAAGCAAGCAAAATACTAGCCTTGGAGTCCATAGGAATTTTTTAAGATTTTTTGATTTGGCTAAGCATCTATAGCCTTAGAATATGGCTGTGTCTGCAGCGATGCTGGTGCCATTGCCAAGCGTGGTGAATGATCTGCTCAATGTCGGGGTACTGGGGCTGCCAGCCTAGGATGCGACGGGCGCGATCGCTATTGGCAATGAGGATCGCGGGGTCTCCTGCCCGGCGATCGCCTTCAATGACTGGAATCGAACAACCTGTGACCCTCTGAGCTGTTTCAATAATTTGCCGCACTGAAAACCCTTGGGCATTCCCCAAGTTAAAAATTTCCGAGTTGCCGCCGCTCAAGAGGTACTTTAATCCCAGCACATGGGCTTCGCTTAAGTCCACGACATGGACATAGTCGCGAATGCAAGTGCCATCGGGGGTAGGATAGTCTGTACCATAAATGGCGATGTGGGGGCGTCGTCCCATGGCTGCCTGCAAGACGAGTGGAATCAGATGGGTTTCTGGATGGTGATCTTCCCCTAGACGAGAGTGGGGATCCGCACCCGCGGCATTAAAATAGCGGAAAATCAAGGACTTGAGGCCGTAGGCACTGCCCATATCGGCAACTATTTGCTCCACCATCCACTTAGAGCGACCATAGGGATTAATGGGGGCACAGGGGCAGGTTTCGCAAATCGGTACCTCTGGAGGCAAGCCATAGACTGCGGCTGTGGAAGAAAAGATAAAATAGGGAATCTGGGCAGCCACCATCGCCTGTAAGAGGGTCAGGGCCCCATGGACGTTATTTTGATAAAAGCGATCGGGATAGCGGATAGACTCGCCCACCTCAATGTAGGCAGCAAAATGCATCACTGCCGTCACAGGATAGGTTTGAAAAAGCCAATCTAAGAGGGGGCGATCGCCAATATCACCAACAATGAGTTCTGTTTTGAGGACCGACTCCACCAAGTCGCGGTGTCCCCGCTCCAGCGTATCTAAAATAAGCACTTGAAAGCCGGCCTGCTGGAGTGCCAAAACGGTATGACTACCGATATAGCCCGCGCCCCCTGTCACCAGAATCAGCGGCGAATTATTATCATTGTTGGTTGTCATTAAAGCCTATCTGTTACACTAGGAGGACACCTACCGATTCTGCCATGACCAGTGACTTGCACCATGAAATCACCCAAGAGGTGAAACGACGTCGTAATTTTGCCATTATTTCCCACCCAGATGCCGGGAAAACGACGCTCACAGAAAAGTTACTGCTCTACGGTGGTGCCATTCACGAGGCAGGAGCCGTCAAAGCACGGCGAGCTCAGCGCCAAGCTACCTCCGACTGGATGGCCATGGAGCAACAGCGGGGCATTTCGATTACCTCCACGGTCCTGCAGTTTGAATATCAAGGTTATCAGATTAACCTCCTGGATACCCCTGGTCACCAGGACTTCAGTGAAGATACCTATCGCACCCTGGCGGCGGCTGATAATGCAGTGATGCTTGTGGATGCGGCCAAGGGTCTAGAGCCCCAAACCCGCAAGCTCTTTCAAGTGTGCCAGTTGCGGGGTTTACCGATTTTTACCTTCATCAACAAGCTGGATCGGCCGGGGCGCCAGCCTCTGGAACTCATTGACGAAATTGAACAGGAGCTGGGGCTAATTCCCTATCCGGTGAACTGGCCGTTGGGAATGGGCGATCGCTTTCGTGGTGTCTATGATCGCCTGCGGCAGAACTTTCACTTCTTTGAGCGCACGACCCACGGTAGCCGTGCTGCGGCTGAAACGGTCATTGCCCTCGGGGATCCTGCCATTGATCCCTACATTGAGCCCTATCGGCTGGAATACAATCAACTTAAGGATGAACTGGAACTGCTCGATGGCCTGGGTGCTGAGCTAGACCTTGATCTTGTGCATCGCGGCAAAATGACCCCTGTCTTCTTTGGCAGTGCCATGACCAACTTTGGCGTGCGCCTGTTTCTGGAGCACTTTTTAACCTATGCGCTGCCGCCTGTGGCCTACAGGAGCGATCGCGGGCCCATTGATCCAACTCAGGAGCAGTTCACGGGCTTTGTGTTTAAGCTGCAGGCCAATATGGATCCCAAACATCGCGATCGCGTGGCCTTTGTGCGGGTCTGTAGCGGCAAATTTGAGAAAGACATGACCGTGAACCATGCCCGCACCGGCAAAACTATCCGCCTCTCCCGTCCGCAAAAACTCTTTGCCCAAGGTCGCGAATCCCTGGAAACGGCCTATGCGGGTGATGTCATTGGCCTGAATAATCCGGGAATGTTTGCCATTGGCGACACCCTTTATGTCGGCCGAAAATTGGAATACGAGGGGATTCCCTGCTTCTCGCCGGAACTTTTTGCCTATCTGCGCAACCCCAACCCCTCCAAGTTCAAATCCTTCCAAAAGGGAGTCAACGAACTGCGGGAAGAGGGCGCCGTGCAAATCATGTACTCTACCGATGAGTCCAAGCGGGAACCGATTCTGGCGGCGGTGGGGCAACTGCAATTTGAAGTGGTGCAGTTTCGCCTGTTGCATGAATACGGCGTGGAAACTCGCCTTGACCCTCTCCCCTATACCGTTGCGCGTTGGGTACTAGATGGTTGGGCAGCCCTCGAAGCAATTGGCCGCATCTTTAATGCAGTAACCGTCAAAGATAGCTGGGGACGGCCCGTGCTGCTCTTTAAGAATGAGTGGAATCTGCAACAGACAATGGCAGATCATCCAAAATTGCGCCTGAGCGCGATCGCCCCCCCTACTGCTGCGGTGCCTGCCTAGCTGCCCCATGAGTAGCGTCTATACCCGTCCCCTCGCTCGCCTCATTGAGCAGTTGCAGCGCCTGCCAGGGATTGGTCCAAAGACCGCCCAACGGCTGGCTCTTCACCTCATCAAACGGCCCGAAGCGGATATCCAAGCCCTAGCTCAAGCCCTTCTTGAGGCCAAACAACAGGTGGGGCTGTGCTCAATTTGTTTTCACCTCTCGGCAGAGCCGGTGTGCGAAATCTGTGCCTCGCCCCAGCGAGACAGTCACACAATTTGCGTGGTTGCGGATTCCCGCGATGTCATTGCCATTGAAAAAACCCGCGAGTACCACGGCAAGTACCACGTTTTGGGCGGACTCATTTCACCCCTAGAGGGTATTACCCCCGAACACCTCCACATTCAACCGCTCCTGCGGCGCGCCAGCCAACCGCAAGTGGCAGAAGTGATCCTGGCCATCAATCCCAGTATCGAAGGGGAAACCACCACCCTCTATGTCGCGCAGTTGCTGCGCCCCTTTGTCAAAGTAACCCGCATTGCCTTTGGCCTACCCGTGGGCAGTGATCTCGACTATGCCGATGAAATAACCCTGGCCCGAGCCCTCGCTGGCCGCCGTGAGATCGAGTGGCAGTAGTTAGTGTCCCCCCTGCAAGCGCCGCAATGCTGTCACAATTTGGTGGATAGCTCGCTTCAGTTGTTCCACCTCCTGGTGTAACCGCTGGTTTTCAGCTTCTAGGGTAGCAAGGCGATGTTCATCGCCACCACTGCCGGTTGCTGCCGGTTGCTGTTGCAGTTGAGCAACTGTTGCTTGGAGTTGAGCAAAGTCATTTGCACTGACAGCTTGTGCCTGCAAGGCTTGAATGGCGCCCTCAAGGGTGGCCAGTTTGTCGTAGACGGGGGTGAGATCCCCAGCTACTGGAGCAGCCACTTCCGTAGGAACTGCCGCTTTGACGGGTCTGGGCTTACGGGCCTTGCGAAAGGCTTCTTGAATTGCTGCTTCCAGTTGTTCTTTTTCAAAGGGCTTCTCGATAAACTCAAACCACTCAAAGGGTTCTTGGAGCTTCTCGGTGACCTCTTCCTTACGCCCCGACATGATCACGAGGGGAATAGCGCCTAGAAGATCATTTTTCTGCAATTCCTGGTAAACTTCCCAACCGCTGACCTTCGGCAGCAGAAAATCCAGCATGATCAGGGTTGGATCAGACTGCTCAATGAGTTGCAGCCCTTCACGGCCATCCTTGGCCTCCAGAATCTCATAGTCACCCTCTGGCAACATTTCACGGACGCGCATCCGGATGACTTTACTGTCATCAATGACAACGACTTTACGGCTACTCACGGAAACACTCCATTCCTCTACGAGATTTCTATACAAGATATGGTGAATAGAGGGCGACAGTGGCATGATCACTACGTGATTTCAACCTTAGCATAGCCATGTCTTTTCCAGTTGGCCACCGGCGATCGCCCCCACCCGCCCCGCAAAAATTCGCGGCAAATCGCCCCAGCAGAATGTCACAATAGAAGTCTCACCCTCATTCAAGATTTGTTCAATATCCATATGCCAGAGTCTGCTGCTGCCCCTATTCACCTCCCCAAAACCAGTGAGTCAGAGCGGCTAAAGCGTATTCGCCACACCACGTCCCATATTTTGGCAATGGCCGTCCAGAAGCTGTTTCCCAAAGCACAGGTAACGATTGGCCCTTGGATTGAAAACGGGTTTTACTACGACTTTGACCACCCAGAACCCTTCAGCGAAAAAGACCTGAAGCTCATTGAAAAGGAGATGGTCAAGATCATTAAGCGCAAGTTACCAGTCATCCGCGAGGAAGTGAGCCGTGAGGAGGCGGAGCGCCGCATCCGTGAGCTGGGGGAACCCTACAAGCTAGAAATTCTCCAAGACCTCGAAGAACCAATTACGATTTACCACTTGGGGGATGAGTGGTGGGATCTCTGTGCAGGGCCCCACGTTGAAAATACCGGCGAGATTAATCCCAAGGCGATCGCCCTCGAAAGTGTTGCCGGTGCCTACTGGCGGGGGGATGAAACCAAAGCCCAACTCCAGCGCATCTACGGCACCGCCTGGGAAACTCCAGAACAACTGGCAGAGTATAAACGCCGCAAAGAAGAAGCCCTCCGCCGCGATCACCGCAAGGTGGGTAAAGAACTAGGCCTGTTTATCTTTGCCGATCCGGTGGGGCCAGGGCTACCCCTATGGACCCCTAAGGGAACTATTTTGCGCTCAACCCTGGAAGACTTTCTCAAAAAAGAGCAACTGAAGCGGGGCTATCTACCGGTGGTCACTCCCCACATTGCCCGTGTGGATTTGTTTAAGACCTCTGGCCACTGGCAAAAGTACAAGGAGGATATGTTTCCTCTGATGGCCGAAGATGCTGAGGCTGCCGCCCACGAGCAGGGGTTTGTCCTCAAGCCAATGAACTGCCCTTTCCACATTCAAATCTATAAAAGTGAGCTGCGCTCCTATCGCGACTTACCGCTGCGGCTGGCGGAATTTGGCACTGTCTATCGCTATGAGCAATCGGGAGAATTGGGGGGCTTAACACGGGTACGCGGCTTTACGGTGGATGACTCCCATCTCTTTGTCACCCCAGAGCAGTTGGATGCCGAGTTTTTGAATGTGGTTGACCTCATCCTTACCGTTTTTCGCTGTCTGCGCCTAAATAAATTCAAGGCCCGCTTGAGCTTTCGCGATCCTAAATCCGACAAATACATTGGCTCCGATGAGGCGTGGTCAAAGGCGGAATCCGCAATTCAGCGCGCCGTAGAACAGTTGGGCATGGAGCACTTTTTAGGCATTGGTGAAGCCGCCTTCTATGGGCCGAAACTGGACTTTATCTTTGAGGATGCCCTCGGTCGTGAGTGGCAGTTGGGAACGGTGCAGGTGGATTACAACCTGCCTGAGCGCTTTGATTTAGAATACGTTGCTGAGGACAATACCCGCCGCCGACCAGTGATGATTCACCGGGCTCCCTTTGGCTCCCTGGAGCGGCTTATTGGCATCCTCATTGAGGAGTATGCCGGGGATTTCCCCTTTTGGCTGGCACCGGAGCAAGTGCGCCTGTTGCCTGTGGGGGATGAGCAACGTCCCTATGCCCAACAGGTGGCGGCGCAACTGCAAGAGCGGGGGGTGCGCGTGAGCGTGGATCGCAGTGGCGATCGCTTGGCCAAACAAATCCGCAATGCTGAAACCCAGAAAATACCGGTGATGGGCATCATTGGCGCTAAAGAAGTGGCAAGTCAGACGGTGAGTATTCGCACCCGTGCTGTGGGGGATGTCGGTACCTTTGCCGTTGGTCATTTGCTCGAAAAGCTGACATCGGCAATGGATGCCATGCAGGGTGAGGTTGAGTGGGCTTGAGCTCTAAATCTCAGTTTTGCTCCCAAATGTGCTCCCAAAGAGGAGAGAAATGGGGCTGGGGTGCAGTAAATCCGATAAGCTTAAAAGGAGTATCGCGGCTGGGAGTTGTTACCTGTGAATTCAGCCCCCTTGCCCTGACTACTCAGCTCTTTGGCAGTTTTACTCACCCCTGTTCAATAAGGCTGTTCAATAAGGCGATAGTTTTGAGACGGTTCTATGCTTGTGCTTGGGAAAAAGGTGGTGACCCATGACTGAGACACCCGTTTTAGCAACAACGATTTTGCAGCAATTACAATGGCGGTATGCCACAAAAAAGTTTGATCCTGGCCGCAAAATTCCTGAAGATCTTTGGCAAGTGCTCCTGCAAAGCCTGGTCCTTGCCCCTTCCTCCTTTGGTCTGCAACCGTGGAAGTTTTACGTCATTGACACCCCAGAACTGCGGCAGGCGCTGCTGCCTCACACCTGGAATCAACGGCAGGTGGTGGATGCCTCTCACTTAGTGGTCTTTGCGATTAAAAGTAATCTCAATGCTGCTGATGTTGATCGCTACCTTGCGCGGCAAGCAGAAGTTCACAATACATCTGTGGAAAAATTACAAAACTACGGTAATTTGGTCAAGGGCTTTTTGCAATCGCCCCCCTATCCTCTCAACATTGATGAATGGTCAGCCCGCCAAGTCTATATTGCCTTGGGGCAGTTCATGGTGACGGCGGCTTTGCTTGGAATTGACACCTGTCCGATGGAGGGCTTCTTGCCCCAAGAGTACGACCGCCTGCTGGATCTCCCTACCCAAGGCTACCATGCCGTGGTTGTCTGTGCAGCGGGCTATCGTGCGGCGGATGACAACTATGCAAGGTTGCCCAAGGTGCGCTATCCCCTAGAGGCGGTTGTGGAAGTGCGTTAGAATTGCCCGCCTGACGCCAATGAGCATGGGTTAAGCTAGAAATAGCTCCCTACAAACGTTTGTATGTCTTTGCACACCGATGATCCCATCGACCACAATTTAGCTGATTTAGACATCGTTCCCGCCAAAGAAGAAGAGCACTTTGAACCTCCTAACATTGTTATTCGCGAGATGGGGATTGATGACATTGCCCCCGTGTTTCACCTTGGCGAGGAACTTTTTACGAGTGATTTGTATCCTTCCCTCTATCGCATCTGGGATGAATGGGAGGTGATTGGTTTCTATAACACCGATCCCGAATACTGTCTGGTGGCCGAAGCCGATTCGCAGGTGGTCGGGTTTATCTTGGGCACAATTATTAGCAAAGCGCCGTGGGTTTATGGCTACATTAACTGGCTAGGGATCCACCCGCAGTATCAACGGCGGGGTATTGCCGATAAGCTGGTGGATAAGCTCATCGAACGCATGATTGAAGAGGGGGCACGGTTTATGCTGGTGGATACCGACCCTGCGAATACCCCCGCAGTGAAGTTTTTTACCCGTAAGGGTTTTGGCAATCCGCGGCGGCATGTCTTTTTTTCGTTAAACTTAACCAAGCACGAAATCTATGGCCGGCTCATTGCCTACGAGCGCGATCGCTCCGAGCGACTGAGCTATCGTCGTCCCCGCCGCCGTTGAAAAGTTAGGTAGTGATTCCCTGGAGGTGTCTGCCCCGGTGACTCTTTATTCTGACCCCTCAGATGAGGTTCCCGTTCCTGCCCATATTCATTACGAGCTAGTGCTGAAAATTTTGGAACAGGTTTCCTTACCCGCCCTCCCCCCCAACTCTACTGCCTATCAACAACTCCACAGTGCGGTCATTCATCTGCGCAAAGCCCTACGGCTGCAAAAGCAGTTTGAGGAGGAATGGCAACTGAGCGGCGGCAGTGTTGAATACCAGTGGTCACTGCAGCGCGATCGCCCCCAAGCTCAGGGCAAATAGCCCAGTCCCAAGAGCAGGCTACTCCAAAAATGCAGTTGCACGGCAATAAATTTTGAGTTCTTGATTTGCTCAGGCACACTGTGAAATTGCGCCAGCCGCCGGCACAAATAAATGGCCCAGGGGAGTGAAGCCAAAGCCAGCAGTGTTGGCCACGGCAGGACTCCCCAGGCGACACTGGCCACCAACACCCCATAAAACAGACCACAGGCACCATAGACCAGTTGGGCACTGCGAGCCGTCCCTAGGCGTGCCACCGGGGAACGTTTGCCAGCGGCCAGATCATCGGCCACCTGGTGAAAGTGGGAGCAAAAGAGAATTAGCGTGGTTGTCAGACCATTGAGGATGGCCACCGGCCAGATGTGGGAACTAAACATTTGCACTTGGCTATAGTAGGCAGCCGCGATCGCCAAGGGGC
Source organism: Thermosynechococcus sp. (assembly GCF_025999095.1). Classification (NCBI taxonomy): domain Bacteria; kingdom Bacillati; phylum Cyanobacteriota; class Cyanophyceae; order Acaryochloridales; family Thermosynechococcaceae; genus Thermosynechococcus; species Thermosynechococcus sp. Next base: position 566,694 of record NZ_AP024678.1, read on the forward strand.
CAAAGCAGATAAAACAAATCGGCTCCCCCAGGCCCAAATAGCCCAAACGAAAGGGCGGGCCTTGATAGCTATAGCCCAGGGCACAGCAGAGCAATACCAACCCTAAAACCGTTGCATCCTGTTGCAGCCAACTAATGGCGGCAATCCCCAATAGCCCCAGGAGTAAGCACAGGTTGCTCAGCCAAAAGATCAGTTGCTTTTTGCCCGTGAGATTGACCACAGAATGGTACTTGTGGCGATCGATCCCCGTTTCGGCATCAAACACATCATTACTGAGATTCAGCCAAACCAAAATCAGCACTGCCGCTGTCAGAAACAGACTAAAAGGCCACCAGTGCACCCGTCCTGTCTCGGCGATCGCCACCGCCGTGCCCAACCAAATGGGCATCACCGCCACGCTGTACATGGGAAGTTTAATCGCCGCCCACCATAAACGCGAGCGATCCATCGATTCTGAGGAACGAGCCATCTCCCTTAACTTTGAGTCACCTTGGTCAGCATATCATTGCTGCCCCTGCCCATAGATCGCTTGTTTTGCTGCCCAAATCGCTTGCCGCAACGCTGGATTGTTCAGCTTATAGCTATAGACGCCCAAATCCCGGGCTAAGGCCACCAGTTGTGGGCGGTTTAGCCGCTCTAGCTCGGCGCTCGTCAGGGTTTCAATAGTGGGTTGAGGGGGGCACAGTTGGCGTTCAAGGGCCGCCACTTGCTGTTCTAGGGCACTCAGGCGTTGTAAAACCGTTGGACAGGTCATCTCCGTCGGCTGAAGGGATTGTTGCAAAAGTCTCCGAATTGCCTCACTCAGGGAACCGCATCCCTGCTGCACCTGCCAGCGTTGAAGTTGGCCATAGAGTTTGGCATCTAAACGAACGGTGATCTGTTTGTGGCGCCTGCCTGAAATTATCTAAAAAAAACCGACAAACTGACCTACAGTCTGTCGGCTCGTTGTGTGTTCCCTGTTGATGACTCGGATAGTACTGAGTCACTATCTAGTATGACCTATCCCTCGATAGAATGACTGTGACGATGATCACAACTTAGCCGCCTTTGATTGCGTTTCGCCAAAGTCTCTCATTTGAATTGCTGAATCTCCTATGACCTCTACCCTCGACGGCACGATTCTTTTGCCCCAGAAACCCCTCAGTGCTTCCCCGCGACGGCGTTTACTCCATGTGAATGGGATAGGTAGCGATGCTGCCAAGCAACGGCGGGATTTGAACCGCCTTGCCGAACTCACGGCCACTTATCCTTTAGAAATTCGTGGCATTCACAATCAAACCCATGGCTTCCAAGCGGATCTCTTGGAAAGTTTCCTCGGTAAGGCAGAACTCTACCATTTTTGGTCCCAGACCGCAGCTCCCGACCCCAGCAAGGATCGCCGCTATCAGTATGCCAAACTCCTTGGCCAACTGGTGAGCAAAGATCTTGCCGACGATGCCGATATTCTAGCGATCGCCCAACCCAGCCAAATCCAACAGCGCCCCCTCGATATCAATAGTACCGCTGAGCTCACGAAACTCCTTGATCTATCATTCCTACAAAAATTGAGCTGGTGGGATTTTGCCCAGTATCTCTACGGTGCTTTTCCAGCCGGGGCGCCACGTCCCACCCTGCGGTTGGCCTATGAAATTGTCAAGGGGTTACAAGCGGGGGCTGAATTGTATCTTGTTGCCCATAGCCAAGGGTTAATTATCACTGCCGTTGCCTGTCACATTGTCCGCCAATTATTGCTGCCGCAAACGAAATGGATGGAGACCGTTCACCTCATTGGCTATGGCCCCGCCATTTTCTTTGCGGATTTACCCCCAGAGCTCCAGCCGCGAACCATCTTAATTCAACACCGTCAAGACGTGGTGGCCGAAACCCTGAGCAATCTCCGCAATGTAGATTTATGGACCAGCGTGCAAACCCAAATGGCAAAAGCCATTCACTACGCCGATGATCTGCTGAAGGTTCTGGATCAAGATAGCCACCACTCTGCTAGTTTCTATTTGGGGTTACAGGGTAGCCCCAGCGGCCGGCGATCGGCAGAACTGATACAGATTTTATTGACCCAAAGTTGGACAGCTACCCCCAGTCTTGCGGTTCTTGGGGGCACACGGCTAATCCTTGAACTTTAGCGGATGAGTGGCAGAAGCGGCTATCCTAGTAGAGAGAAAGAAATAGGAAGTAAGGACACAATAGAACGCAAATGAAGGGTCTAGAAAAGATTATCCCCCTAGATGGACGGGATGTTAAGGTAGTATTGCAAAAATTTGCCCCCCAAGCCGCCGGCTCCATTCTCATTAGTTCGGGAGAAACGGCTGTACTTGTAACGGCCAATCGTGCTGCCCCCCGCGAAGGTATTGATTTTTTGCCCCTGGTTGTGGATTACGAAGAGCGCCTCTATGCCGCTGGCCGGATTCCCGGGGGTTTTTTACGGCGTGAGGGGCGCCCCCCCGAAAAAGCCATTCTCATTGGGCGTCTGATTGACCGGCCGCTGCGCCCTCTGTTTCCCCAATGGTTGCGCGATGATCTCCAAGTGGTGGCAACGACGGTTTCCCTCGATGAAAATGTTCCCCCCGATGTGTTGGCGGTAACGGGAGCCTCAATTGCCGTTCTCTTGGCACAAATTCCCTTTAATGGTCCGATGGCGGCGGTGCGCGTCGGCCTGGTGGGGGATGAGTTTGTTATCAACCCCACCTACAAAGAAATTGAGCGCGGTGGCTTGGATCTTGTCGTTGCCGGGTCCCCCGATGGTGTGGTGATGGTGGAGGCCGGTGCCAATGAACTGCCGGAAGCCGACATGATTGAGGCCATTGACTTTGCCTATGAGGTGATCCAGGACCTGATTCAAGCGCAGCGGGATCTCCTCAAGGAATTGGGCATTGACATTGTCCGCGCTGAGCCACCGGCCATTGACCCCACCTTAGAAAACTTTATCTACGATCGCGCTGCTCAACCAGTCAAAGCCATTCTCAAACGCTTTGAAAAGGACAAAAATGTCCGGGATGCGGCCCTCGACGAGGTGCAAGGGGCGATCGCCCAAGAAATTGCTGCCCTGCCCGAAGATCACCCGGTGGCTGTGGCGGCGGCGGAAAACCCCAAAGCCCTACCCACCCTCTTTAAGGCCGTCACGAAAAAGCTCATGCGGCAGCAAATTATTGAGGAAGGGGTGCGAGTGGATGGCCGCCGTCTCGATGAAGTGCGTCCTATTTGGTGTGAGGTGGGGGTTCTCCCAGAGCGGGTTCATGGCAGTGCCCTCTTTAATCGTGGCTTGACGCAGGTGATGTCCGTGACCACCCTCGGTTCGCCTGCCGATGCCCAAGCCCTGGATGATCTGCATCCTGAGGACAGCAAACGTTATCTGCACCACTACAACTTTCCTCCCTACTCCGTCGGTGAAGTCAAACCCCTGCGATCGCCGGGGCGGCGCGAAATTGGCCATGGTGCCCTTGCTGAGCGTGCCCTTGAACCCGTCCTTCCCCCCAAGGAGGAGTTTCCCTACGTGATCCGGGTGGTATCGGAGGTGCTCTCGTCCGATGGCTCGACCTCCATGGGATCCGTTTGTGGTTCCACCCTCTCCTTGATGGATGCCGGGGTACCAATCCGCAAGCCCGTCAGTGGTGCGGCCATGGGGTTGATCAAGGAGGGCAATGAGGTGCGCATCCTGACCGACATTCAGGGGATTGAAGACTTCCTTGGCGACATGGACTTCAAAGTGGCCGGCACCGATAGCGGCATCACCGCCCTGCAAATGGATATGAAAATTACCGGCTTGCCCGTTGCCGTGATTAAGCAGGCGATCGAACAGGCGCGGCCGGCGCGGCTCCATATCCTTGAGAAAATGCTAGCGGTGCTCGATAAACCCCGTCCACAACTGCCCCCCAGTGCGCCACGGCTGCTGACGTTGCAAATTCCCCCCGATATGATTGGCCTGGTCATTGGTCCAGGGGGCAAAACTGTGCGCGGTATCTCTGAGCAATACAACGTCAAGGTGGACATCAGCGAAGAGGGGCTAGTCACCATTACTGCCCCCAATGAAACCAATGCGAAGCAAGCCCGGGCTGCCATTGAGGGCCTAACGCGAAAGCTCAACGCCGGTGATGTCTATCTGGGCAGGGTGACACGGATTATTCCCATCGGTGCGTTTGTCGAGTTTCTGCCGGGCAAAGAGGGGATGATCCACATTTCCCAGTTGGCGGAGTATCGCGTCGGTAAAGTCGAAGATGAAGTGAAAATTGGCGATGAAATTGTCGTCAAAATCCGTGAGGTGGACAGCAAAGGCCGCATTAACCTCACCCGCCTTGGCATTCATCCCGACGAAGCGGAAGCTGCCCGCAGTAGCTCGATGCTCTAAAACCAATGATCACCATGCCTGAGTCATCACTGCATACCTTTCTCTTGGAGGTGGGGACCGAGGACCTGCCTGCCCGTTTTGTCAGTAGTGCCCTCCGCCAGTGGCACACTTTGATTCCGCAAACCCTCAAAGAGCAGGGACTTACGGGGAAGGTCCAGGTTTGGGGAACCCCCCGCCGCCTGGCAGTCCTGATTGAAGGGCTACCGCCCCAACAGCCGGATCAAGCAATTGAGATCAAAGGGCCAGCGGCCACCGTGGCCTTTCGGGAAGGGGAACCCACCCCTGCCCTATTGGGGTTCCTGCGATCGCGCCAAGGCACCCTCGAGGAGATTGAAATTCGCGCCACAGAAAAGGGGGAGGTGGTCTATCTCAAGCAAGTTCGCCCTGGCCAACCAACTCCTCAACTCTTGACCGCCTTGGCGCAACAGTGGATTGCTGCCCTTGAGGGTCCTCGCTTCATGCGCTGGGGAGATGGCGATCTGCGCTTTTCCCGTCCCATTCGCTGGTTGGTGCTGCTGTGGGATGAGCAGGTGTTGCCCTTGGTCTTGGAAAGTCATTCTGTGTCCATTGCCAGCGATCGCACCACCTATGGCCATCGGGTGCTTTCTGAAGGCGCTATTGTCCTTAACCATGCCCAAGACTACGCCTCTGCCCTTGAAAAGGCAGGGGTCCTGGTGGATCCAGAAGCCCGCCAGCAACGGATTCGCGAGCAAATTGCCGCCCTTGCTGCCCAGGCAGGGGGATGGGTAGATTTAGAAGTGCCCCTTTTGGAGGAAGTCACCCACCTTGTGGAATGGCCCACAGCGGTCTTGGGGAGTTTTGAAGCCCGGTTTCTTGCTCTGCCCCTTGAGGTGATTACCACCGTATTGGTGTCCCATCAGCGGTATTTTCCCGTGTACACCGATGCGACTCGCCAGGCGTTGCTGCCGGTGTTCATCACGATTAGCAATGGCGATCCGGCGGCCACGCCCTTAATTCGTGCTGGGAATGAGCGGGTGATTCGGGCCCGCCTAGCGGATGCTGAGTTCTTCTACAGAGCGGATACGGCACAGCCCCTAGAGCACTACTGCGGAAAACTAGCCACGGTGACCTTCCAAGATGAATTGGGATCGATGGCGGACAAAGTGAAGCGGCTAACCGCTCTGGCGCGTCAAATTGCCACCGCTTTAAATTGTGCGGCTGCGGATATTGCTGCCATTGAACGCACAGCTTGCTTATGCAAAGCGGATCTAGTGACGCAGATGGTGGGGGAATTTCCTGAACTGCAGGGCTACATGGGACAAGTCTATGCCAGGGTCTCTGGGGAAGCCCCAGCGGTGGCCATGGGAATTTTTGAACATTATCTGCCTCGTTTTGCTGGCGATCGCCTGCCCCAAAGCCTCACGGGTCAGGTGGTGGGATTGGCTGATCGCTTGGATACCCTCGTCTCCCTCTTTGGCCTCGGCCTGTGTCCCACGGGTTCTTCGGATCCTTTTGCCCTACGGCGGGCGGCCAATGGGGTAATCACCATCCTCTGGCAGGGGGAACACCACCTAAATCTCCTCGCTCTGCTACAGGAGGCTGCCCAAGCCTTTTGTCGCCAATTTGCTGCCAAGCTCAGTGCCGCTGATTTAGAACAGCAACTGCGGCAGTTTTTTAGCCAACGGCTGCGGACACTGCTTCAAGAAGACCTAGGCATTGAGTATGACTTGGTGAATGCTGTGATTCCAGAGGATCAGCCGGAGTTGCAGACTCGTGCCCTCCAGGATGTGGTTGATGCCCGCGATCGCGCCCAATTTCTGCAAAAACTGCGCCAATCTGGTGACCTCATGGCCATTTACCCCACGGTGAACCGCGCTGCTCGCTTAGCACGCCAAGGCACCCTAAAGACAGACTGCCTCAATATCCGCGCAGTCAAGGCCAAGCACCTGCAAGCCCCCATTGAAAAGGAATTCTACAGTGCCCTCAAGGACATCTTGCCAACGGTGCAACAGGCCCAGGGGCAGCGGGCCTATGGCGAAATTGTGCGTGCTTTAGCCTCCCTTGCCCCGATTGTCAGTCGCTTCTTCGATGGGGAAGAAAGTGTGTTGGTGATGGCAGAGGATGCGACGCTGCGTGCCAATCGTTTAGCCCTCCTTGGTCTGTTGCGCAACTGTGCGGCAATTATTGGCGATTTTGGGGCGATTGTCCAAACCGAGAGCGTTCCATCAGCCCCATAGTTCTCAAACGTTTGGCAGGAATTTGGGCAAGCCTAAAAGTGTTGCTTAGCTCACAGCGGCAACGCATAATTGAGAGTACCCCAATTGAGAATTGCCGTGGCCTGTTCATCTGAACAGTTACTCAGTTGGTCTTTAGCCTGTTTGCGAGAATTGCCATGACTGCTGAACCGCCCGCCAAGCGCCCCCGCGCCAAGAAGACCCCAGCGACGCCGCCAACGCCTTCCCCTGATTTAGAAACCAAGCCTCGCCCGGAAATTCTCGGTGTTGCCGCAGCGGGTAGCTCACTGCCCAAGGTCAATGCTGCTCCTGAAGAACCCATTCCTAGGCAACCGGATCTTCCTTCCTGCCCCCAACCCATCCCACCCCCCAGTGAACGGATGCAATATCGGGCGATCGGAGTTGTGCGGGGTCGCTATATACCCGCTTCGGAGCAGGAGTTCAACCGAGGGGTAATGATTACCGAGGATGGTGTGGAAATTGAAACCGTCCTCTTGGGGCAGGTGATGAACCTGATTAAAAAGTATCTCGACTTGAATGAACCCCACCTCTGGGTAGTCTACCCGCGCACCCGTGATGCTGACAAAAACAAAGAAGCGGTGAAACTGCACCTGCAAATTGTCGGCGTATGGGAACCGGAGCGCCTGCAACAGGCCAATGCCACAGCAGTGGATCCCGGCGTCAATGACGGTTACTTTTCTGTACGCGGAGAAGTGATCTTCAACTCCCAAGAAAAGAACTTTGTCGTCGTTAAAATCCAGCAGTTGCCGCGGCGGCGGGGTGAAAAACCCAAGGCCTTTAAACTCAAACTGCAGGGGACAGTCCCCATGAAGTCACCAGGATACTTTTGGGATCTTCAAGTGCAGCGGCAGGGAACACAGTTAGTGGTCCAGGAGGCAACCACAGTGGGCATTCTGCCCCCGCGCAAAATCAAGAAGCCCAAGAAGAAAGCCAAGGCCAAGGCGCGGCTAGCCCGCCCCCAGCGCCCCGCTGCATCGCCCCCAGCGCCCCGTCCGACGTCCTTTCGCTCGGTTCGGCGATCGCCCAACCCACCACTGAACTAGCGCCAAACCATGGCTTGTCAAGGTGTTGTAAATTTTTGTAAATTTGTTCCACTGCCCACAACAGCTCAAACCCGGTACTTATCATTTAGCCTACCAACTGCGAGGAACACCATGACAATTCAACTAGGGGGACATCGCACCGCCCGCCGCGCCTACGGTATTGATGAAATTGCCCTTGTCCCCGGCAACCGCACCCTTGATCCTCAATTGGTGGATACCCGCTGGCGCATTGGTGCCATTGAACGGGAAATTCCGATTATTGCCAGTGCCATGGATGGGGTCGTGGATGTTACGATGGCCGTCAAACTCAGCCAAATGGGGGCACTGGGCGTCCTCAATCTTGAGGGGATTCAAACCCGCTATGAAGATCCCGCACCGATTCTCGAACGCATTGCCAGCGTCAGTGTGGATGAATTTGTGCCCCTGATGCAGCAGTTGTATGCCCAGCCAATTCAACCCCAGCTCATTGAAAAACGCATTCAAGAAATCAAATCCCAAGGGGGGATTGCGGCCGTCAGTTTAACCCCAGCGGGGGCCAGTCGTTTCGGTGATGTGGTGGCAGCGGCAGGGGCGGATTTGCTCTTTGTGCAAGCAACCGTTGTCTCACCGGCTCACCTTGCGCCTGCGGGGACAGATCCCCTAGACTTGGCTGCCTTTTGTGAGCGGATGCCGATGCCCGTTATTTTGGGGAACTGCGTCACCTATGAGGTGGCCCTCAGTCTTATGCACTGTGGCGCGGCGGCAATTCTGGTGGGCATTGGTCCAGGGGCGGCCTGTACCTCCCGTGGGGTGCTTGGAGTGGGCGTGCCTCAAGTGACGGCGATCGCCGACTGCGCAGCGGCACGGGATGCCTATTTTGAACAGACGCAGCGCTATGTGCCTGTGATTGCCGATGGCGGCCTTGTCACCGGTGGCGACGTCTGCAAATGTATTGCCTGCGGCGCAGATGCAGTGATGATGGGGTCGCCCTTTGCCCGTGCTAAAGAAGCCCCTGGTCGCGGTTATCACTGGGGTATGGCCACGCCTAGTCCTGTCCTGCCTCGGGGGACGCGCATTCATGTGGGCACCACAGGTACCCTTGAGCAGATTCTCCGGGGACCCGCCCAGTTGGACGATGGCACCCACAACTTCCTGGGGGCCCTGCAAACCAGTATGGGGACCCTTGGGGCCAAGGATCTGCGGGAAATGCAGCAGGTGGAGATTGTCATTGCTCCTTCCCTCCTCACGGAAGGTAAGGTCTATCAAAAAGCGCAAAAACTAGGGATGGGTCGCTAGGGGCAGATAACTATACTCAATGCGGCCCCCACCGCGAAACTGCTGCTGATAGGCAATGCTCACGGCATCCTCACTGGGGAAGAGGGTATCAATGCCAATGCCATTGCGGCCATATTCCTTGCCAGAGCTATGGATATACTGGCCCTGCCCCAGATAGAGGCCCACATGGGTCGCCTTTTCACAGCTGCCGAAAAAGACCAGATCGCCCCGCTGAAGTTGGGGTAGGGTTTCCGCAATCGAGTTGCTCCCTAGGGGGGTGGCAAAGGCCTCCTGCTGATAAGCATCCCGCGGTAGCCAAATGCCCTGACTGGCAAAACTCGCCTGTATTAAGCCAGAGCAGTCATAGTGGGGGGCGACGGTTCCGCCCCAAAGATACTCATGGGGGACCTGCTGTGCCGCCAAGCAAAAGGCAATAACGTCTTCAAGGACAGCCTCGATGTCGGCGCGATCGCGGGCAATGGGTTGATAGGGCTGGGTGGCGGGTGTGAGATGGCGGTAATCCTCTGGATCTAACCAGCCCCAGTATTCATCTTCCGCCAGTTGTACGTAGGTCCCTTCAGACGCCAGAGCAGATACCCAGAGAAACCGTCCTGCTGCCCCTTGGGTTGCCAAGCGATCGCCCCTGGGGGCGTCGTAGAGGTTCACCGTTGCCGTGAGTTGGTGCAGTTGGTAAACGTGGGCACCCTTGGTTGCAAAAATTGGCATTTGGATGGACTGGATAGCTATTGATAAGAGGACGAACTACGCTAGCTCAACAAGGGCTGGAGGAGCGCCAGACTGCCGTCGGCAATGAACTGGACGGCGATCGCTAGAATAAAAAAGCCCAACAGTCGTGTCAAAGCTCCCCGACCGGTAATTCCCCAGGCTTGACTGAGGGGTTCTCCCAAGATCAAAAGGAGGTAAACCATTGTGCTCAGCAACAAAATTCCCAGCCATGCCCCCAAATATTCTAGCCAGGTATGACAGCGAGTAGAGAGGCTAATGGTCATGGCGATCGCCCCCGGGCCGCTGAGGAGGGGAACAGCCATGGGGGTCAGGGAGATGTCCGCCTTATCTGCTGCTTCCGTTTGCTCCTGATGGGTCAACCGGTCCTGAGATGTCACCATCTGCCAAGCGGTATGGCTAACAATCAAGCCACCAGCAATACGTACCACCGGCAGAGAAATGCCAAAGAAGGCGAGAATCCCTTTTCCCATGAGGAAAAAGACAGTTAGCACCGCCGCCACGTTGAGGGCTACCTGTTTTGCTTGCTGACAACGGCGTTGGTGAGATTGCTTGGCAGTGAGGGCATAGAAAATGGGAATCGCTCCGATGGGATCAACAATGGGAAAAAGGGCTGCAATTGCTCCCACCAGATAAGACAGCAGTGGCTCCATGGAGATGCATTAGCTGGGCACTGTTCCTCTAGCAACAGACAGGGGCCCCTAGCAGTGACTGAAACAATTGTAGGCCCTCCAGGGTATGGTCACTGGGGGAGTTGATCAAGGCAGGGTCAGCCGCCCGCTCAGGGTGGGGCATCATGCCCACAACATTGCCGGCCGCATTGCAAATACCGGCAATATTATTCAGGGAGCCATTGGGATTACTTTCGGGGGTGACATTCCCCTGGGCATCGGCATAGCGAAAGAGGACCTGGCGGTTGGCTTCCAGTTCGGCGAGGGTGGCGGGATCGGCATAGTAGCAGCCTTCACCATGGGCAATGGGCAAGCGAATCACGGTTTTATCGCCATAGGCCTGCAGCCATGGCCGCTCTTTGGCTTCTAAGCGCAAATGGACGCGATCGCAAATAAAGTGCAAGTCCCGATTGCGCACTAGGGCACCCGGCAGCAGTTTTGCCTCCGTCAGGATTTGAAAGCCATTACAAATGCCTAGAACCCACTTGCCAGCGGCGGCATGGTCTTTGACGGCAGCCATGATCGGTGAGAAGCGGGCGATCGCTCCACAGCGCAAATAATCGCCAAAACTAAAGCCCCCCGGCAGCACAATCAAATCGTAATCCCGCAGATCGGTCTCCTCGTGCCACAGCAGTTGCGTGGGCCACTGGAGAATTTCACTGGTGACGTAGGCCACATCGCGATCGCAATTAGATCCGGGAAAAACGACAATCCCTACGTTTAGGCCATGACTCACAGCAATCCATCCATCACATCAGTAATTGGCTTTAACTTGGCGGGGGCATGGAGGAGCTCAATGTCCCGTAGCCAGACCACACCGCGTCCCATGAATTCCACCCCAATTTTAATCAAGCCGGGGGTCTGGGGTTCTGGTTTGAGGTGAAAAGGCACCTCGCACAGGTGCCAGTCGCGATCGCCCACGAGGGAAACCGTGCGCGAAAATGTCCAACCCAAGGGTTGACTGCGGCTGAGGAACAGTTGTGCCCCCTCCGGCAAGCTCCCGGTTTTGACTAAAGCACGGCACAGGAGCAGTTGATCTCCCCCTTGGGCAGAGGGCACTTCCAGCCACAGATGGGCTTCCGGGAGTTCAAAGAGGGGAACTGTCTGCGGCCAGTGGGACTCCAGACACCAAGCAGCCACCTTCGACTCTCACGCCGGAGCCAGCGATCGGTTGATCCACCCCCGCCCGCAAGAAGGCAATGCGCTGGAAGGGAGCTGTGGCTTCCGGCACTTGCAGCAAAGGGGCAAGGGTGTGGGCCAGGGACTGTAATCCCGATTCAATGCCGGCCTTGATGCCCGCCTCGATACTGGCTAATAGATCATCCCACCAGTTGAACATCGTGCCTACGCTGCGGCAGTCGCCAGCTCCTGCAATTCAATGCGAAAGGTTTCAATCACCGGATTGGCTAACAGTTGATCGGCAATGTCGGTGAGTTGTGCCTCGGCAGTGGCGCGATCGCGGGCCTCTAGGGTCAGTTCCACCAGTTTGCCAATCCGCACCGATTGCACATTTGTATAACCCAGATGATGGATCCCCGCCTGTACGGCGACTCCTGCGGGATCTAACACCGATGGTCGCAGTGTCACAAACACCTGTGCCCGGAATTGTGCCATGGACTATACCTCGCGGGGAGACTGCTCGATTAGGGACTTTACCCCCTCAATCGTGGCTGGGATACTGCTGGGGTCTATAAATAGTACTTTACTGCTATCACTGTGGCCAATGGTGCGTCCCATATCCAAGTAGCTCTGAGCAAGGAGAAACTGGAGCGCTTCCTTCGTCTTGGGATCTTCGTGCAGTGCTGCCGCAATAATCTTCATCGCTTCTGCAGTTCCTTGGGCACGCAAAATCTGATCTTGACGCTCGGCTTGGGCACGCAACACGACCACTTTTTGTTCTGCTTCCGCTGCCAGAATGGCGGCTTTTTGTTCTGCCTCGGCGGCTAACACTTGAGCTTCTGCTTTACCCCGAGCAGAGTTGATGGCCGCTTCCCGTTCCCCTTCGGAGGTGAGAATAGCAGCGCGTTTTTTGCGCTCCGCAGACATTTGCAGCTCCATCGACTCTTGGACTGCCTGCGAGGGGGCAATATCCCGCAGTTCCACACGGGTCACCTTCACGCCCCACGGATCTGTAGCAATATCAAGATCCCGTAGCAGGGTCTCATTCACTTGGGTACGGGCGGTAAAAGTTTCATCCAGTTCTAGCTTCCCCATTTCTGCCCGAATCTGCGTTTGCACCAAATTCACCATCGCCATTTTCAGGTTTTCCACCCTATAGTAGGCGCGCTCCATATCAATAATCCGCCAGTAAACGACGGCATCCACGGTAATCGTTACATTGTCACGGGTGATACACTGCTGCGGCGGAATATCTAGGACCTTTTCCCGAATCGTTTCCTCAAAGGCCACGCGCTCAAAGATTGGCAATATAAAATTCAACCCCGGTTCCAAGCGACGGTGATAGCTGCCCAACCGCTCCACCAGCGCCATATTGCCCTGATTGACAATCCGCACAGAGCTAGCGACACCCCAGGTCCCAAACCCCAAGAAAGACAGCAAAGCAAAGAGCTCATTCATGGTTGTGGTTCCCAAACCAGTTCACTACTACTCTAGTGGCTTGCCCTTTGAGCGTCATGCCCAGCGGCAGAGAATTCATAATCTGTTACCCATTCCCCTGGGAGGGGTGTTGCTACTTATGATATTTGTGATGCAACCGCACATCTCTTTTCCGCAGATTCCGTTAGCTGCTTTAATGCACCAACGCCCTCTCTAGAGAGAAAATTGTTCTGAGATGCTCAGCAAAACAAAAATAGAAAAATATGCACCATATGGAGTTTGGATATTTTTTACCTACTTTTGTCGTTATTACGCAATAGAAATTTTGAATGGCGGAAACAACTGGAAAACGGGTGATTGGCTAATCAATTACAGTGCAGGATTCGTACGAAGAGGACTAATAGGGAGCTTCTTCTTAAAAGTCTCAGATTTTGGTTTACCATTGTTATGGGTAACCTATATCACACAAGTAGCTGTCTATGCTCTAATTTTTGGTCTTGTACTAAAGCTCTATTATAGAAAGAAAAGAAGTTTGTTTTGGCTTTTAATTCTATTTTCGCCAGCATTTTTGCTCTTCCCTTTTTACGATATACAAGGTGGATTCCGAAAGGAAATTCTTATTTTCCTAATCTTTGCTTTTTTTTGCCTGATATATGCCAATAAGAATGTCACCCCTTTTAAGCTAACCTTGATATCTGTTGCTTGGAGCGTAGCAGCACTCTCGCATGAATTAACTGTTTTCACGCTACCGTTTTTTATTTATTTGATTTATGTGAGTACAAAAGACGGACTTATCACTAGTCGTACCGCTATTGCCTACAGCTTAATCCTCACCATAGCAAGCTCAGTAATTTTGCTTCTCGCTTTTTTTTATAAAGGCAATGAGGCTTTAGAGCAGGCCATTTGTCAATCTTTAACAACTCGCAACCTTGATCCCAATATCTGTAAAGGATCTATCGATTGGCTTAGCGAAGATATCGGTCCTGCGCTAGGACGTGTACTAAGTTCTTTGAATCACCGGTCTATCTTTACCCCTTTATTCCTTTGGCTTGCACTACTTCCTCTTTCATTTACTACATGGTGGAACAAAGAACGAAAAATTCTGTTTTTGGCTAGCATAGCAACAATCTTTCCTCTTTTTCTCGTTGCAATTGATTGGGGTCGTTGGGTTCATGTCATCATATTTATGTTTTTCTGTCTTGCTCTTGCAAGCGAAGTAGACATTAAGTATCGCTACAGACGAATTTTTATCGTTACTGGACTAATCTATCTAACAACTTGGTCCATACCACACTGTTGTGTTGGTGGATATGACACTGGTTTTTTAAGACGTGCATTAAAGTGGCTAATAGACAATCTGGGTTAAAAAAACAATGGTTTATGCGGGTGTTGGTACACAATTAGCTTTATTGATTAATATACCTATGGGTTGAATCACCGGTTTCCAGCATAATCTTCCCCTCTCTCCATCCTGATTCATGCAGCAGGCGCACTATGCCCAGCCCGCACGCACTGTGGCGTGTCAAGATAGGTCAAAGTCTTGATGATCGCCGCACGCACATGACTCTCCGCAACCTGCCAGTCAAAGGCCCGTGGGAAGAGATGATCCCCAGTTGCTTGAACCAGTACATCATATTCTCGGCAAGGCTGCCCAGGTGATGGCCAGATTCTTCCTTCCAACCTTCCTGTTCCTTGGCGGCAATCTCGGCGAGGATCAGGTCACGGGGAGGACTATTCCCCCAAGGCACCGCCTCCTCGCGCGGCGGTATGCTTACCTTCACCTGAGGTTCGCTGGTGGCAGCATGCACTGCCTCGGCGTCGTAAGTGCCATCGGCACTGACTTCGGAAATGTCGCCTTCGACTTTCGAGAGCAGGTCAGGAAAGACTTCACTGTCGTGCCAGTGGGTAGTGGTGATCTCGATGCGGACGATGTTCTTTTGGTCGTTGCATCTACCGACAGATCGATTTTGCGCCAGGTGCAACGCTTGAGTGCCCCATGCTGGTGCACCTTACCATTCACTTTCACGGAAAATCTTCAAACCGATCGAGTCCACCACGACATGGATCGCACCTGTTCTCCAACGATGTGGAATCTTCACTTCCAACGTGGCCGCCTGGCGCGACAGATGAGCGTGATTCAGCACCGGCAAGTTCAGCCCACACAGGCGCATCAGGGAGTTCACCAACCCTTCCGCAGCACGATAGGGCGGACGGGACAGAATCTTGATCATCAGACAGAATTGAATGGCCCAGTCAGAATAAAGCCTCGACCTACCTCGCCCGTTCGGAGGAAGGGGCGTCCAGTTCTTGGCAATGTCCTCCTCATCAAACTAGATCGTTTGGTTGCTATGATTGACCAGTGCATGGTCATATTTCGCCTAGTTCTTCACCTAGTAGCGATGTTTCTCCTCTGCCATGCGCTCGTTTCGCTGGGTTCTTACTACCATTTGCTTTCCCTTTGTCTGTCAAACGACCATCTATTAGTGTAGAAGTAAAATACTATTGTTATTGCACCAACGCCCAGCAAAACCTTAAATTGTAAAAAATGGTTTATCTTCTTGTTAATCTCGATAACACCCTACTGACAACGGATGTTCTTCTAGAATTAATCTGTTTGTCTTTTGGTAGGTCTCTAATTCAATTCTTCAAAATAAGAAGCTTCAATCCTGCTCAGATCAAAGGAAAATTAGCTACCTGTGCTGATTTAGACATTACCACATTACCCTATAACTCAGAAGTTATTCAGTATATTCAAGATTGGAAAGCCAAGGGGGGTAAGGTTGCCCTCATCACTGCCACTGATCAACTCGTTGCTGAAACGATTGCTGCCCATTTGGGGCTTTTTGATGAGGTTTATGGTTCTGATGGCCAGCTTAATTTGAAGGGAGAAAACAAGGCAAGGTTTATCCTAGAGCACTTTGGTGAGCAAAATGTTATCTACATGGGCAATTCTGTGGCTGATTTACCTGTGTGGGCAGTTGCGGCCAAAGCAATTACCGTCAATGCCTCTCCTCGGCTACGCCAAAAAGTCGAGCAAATCAATCCCAATGTGGAACATCTAGGGAGTGCAAAACGCAGCATTCAACCCTACTTCAAGGAAATTCGGCCCCATCAGTGGGTAAAAAATGTGTTGGTCTTTGTGCCGATGCTTGCAGGGCATCAGTTTAATTTGCCCACTTTTTGGATTGCGCTGGTGGCAGCAATTGCTTTTAGTCTGACGGCGTCCAGTGTCTATGTTTTAAATGATCTTTTAGATTTGCAGGCCGATCGCGCCCATCCCCGCAAGCGTCATCGTCCCTTTGCCGCTGGAGATATTCCCCTCTCCCACGGGATATGGCTGATTTTGATCCTCCTCGGCGCCGGCATGGCGATCGCCACCACCATTAGTTGGTCATTTCTGGGCCTTCTCCTTGCCTATTATGGTCTCACGACTGCCTACTCCTTTTACCTAAAGCGGCAGATAGTTATTGACATTTGCCTCCTTGCTGGCCTTTACACGATTCGCATCTTTGCAGGTGCGGTTGCCACAGGGATTTCCCTCAGTGTGTGGCTTTTGGCGTTCTCCATCTTTTTCTTCTTTTGTCTGGCAAGTGTCAAGCGGCAAGCAGAACTGGTGGATCACTATCACCGCAAACAGCTCAAGGCCAGTGGTCGAGGCTACCACGTTGACGATTTGCCGATTATTAGCATGATGGCCATTGGGGCGGGTTATGTCTCAATTTTGGTGCTGGCGCTCTATATCAACTCTCCCCAAGTGCAGCTTCTTTACACAAAACCGCAGGTACTCTGGGGCATTTGCTGTGTGCTTCTATACTGGATTACCCGAACCATCATGCTGACCCACCGCGGTTTGATGCACTATGATCCAATTGTTTATGCAATTAAAGATCGACAAAGTCAAATCTGTTTCTTGATTTGTCTGGTTTGCTTTATCCTAGGTGGAGTTTTATGACTTTACAAACCCTAATTATTCGCTATACTGCTTTTGCGGTGATTGCTACCTTGATGAATTTATTTTTTCAGAGGATAATATTAATTATTGATAATAGCTTGCCTTATTTTATGGCCGCAGTGGCAGTGGGTACGCTCGTGGGATTGGTGGTGAAATACTATCTGGATAAGCGATGGATTTTCTTTGATCATAAAAAGGGTATCCATCATTATAGCCGTCAATTTAGTCTGTATGCTTCAATGGGAATTTTTACAACCGCCATTTTTTGGGGATTTGAAACCGTATTTTGGTTGATTTGGCAAAGCCATTTTATGCGGGAAATGGGTGCCATTATTGGTTTAGCTATTGGCTATGGGGTCAAGTATCACTTGGATAAACGATATGTCTTCTCTAATGACTCCTAGGAGTTCTCTTAAAAGGCTCTGCGGCTGGGGACGCTATCCTGTGCAGACCTGTCATGTTTATTGCCCGCGCTCAGAATCCGAGATTATCCAGCTTCTCAACAGAGGTTTGCCACTCATTGCCCGTGGAAATGGCCGTGCCTACGGAGATAGCGCCCTCAATCGGCAAGCAACACTGCAAATGAGCCACTTCAATCGCCTATTGGGGTTTAATCCGCAAACTGGTCAATTGATTGCTGAGGCAGGGGTTCTGCTGGCAGAGATTCTAGAGATTTTTGTGCCTCGCGGTTGGTTTCCCCTGATTACCCCCGGCACGAAGTTTGTTACGGTGGGGGGTATGATTGCCGCCGATGTGCATGGAAAAAACCACCACAAAGAGGGCAGTTTTGTTCAGAGTTTAGACTGGCTGGATCTCCTAACCAGCGAGGGGCAAATGTATCGCTGCTCCCCTTCAGAAAATCGAGATTTGTTTTACTGGACGGTGGGGGGAATGGGCTTGACGGGGGTGATCCTCAGGGCAGCCTTTCGATTGCGCCCCATTGAGACGGCTTGGGTTCGCCAAACTACCTATGTCGCCAGGAATTTGGACGAGGCGGTTGATCTCTTTGAGGCTGCGCAGGATGTGACCTACGCCGTGGCTTGGATTGATTGTCTAGCGGCTCGTTCTCAGTTGGGGCGGTCTGTGGTGATGCTAGGGGAACACGCGACACGCCAGGAGCTGCCAACCAAATATCGGCAGAGGCCACTGCAGACTCCGCAACGACGTCAGTTCTCGATTCCTGTGGATTTTCCCAATGGTGCCTTGAATTCATTAACTGTGCGTGCCTTGAATCAACTGTATTTTCTCAATAGTCAACGCAAGGCTGGCCTGTCCTTTGTCGATTGGGATACTTTCTTCTATCCCCTGGATAGTCTCTTGGGATGGAATCGCATCTATGGGCGGCGTGGTTTTGTCCAGTTCCAATGCGTCTTGCCCCTGAGCACTGCCCGCGAGGGTCTAGGGGCGTTACTGCATTGCACGTCAGTCGCAGGAGCGGGGTCCTTTCTCGGAGTTTTGAAGAAGTTGGGTGATCAACAGGGTTATTTTTCATTTCCGATGGCGGGTTATACCTTGGCTCTGGACTTTCCGATGTGCCAACGCACCCTCAAGCTTTTGGATCAACTGGAGGAGATCACTCTACAGCATGGGGGTCGCTTTTACCTTGCCAAGGATAGCCATTTAACTCCGCTGCGCCTGCGCCAGTCCGATTGTCGGGTAGAAACGTTTGTAAAAGTCAGGGATGCCCACCAGTGGAGGGTGAACTTTGCTTCAGAACAGTCGCAGAGGTTAAATTTATGACGGCTCCTGTGTTAATTCTGGGAGCGGCCTCTGATATTGGGCGGGCGATCGCCCACCGGTTTGCAGCTCAGGGCTATCCAATGCAGTTGGCTGCACGGCAGGTGAGCCGCCTAGCGCCAGATAAAGCCGATTTGGAAATACGCTATGGTGTGGCTGTCAGTATCCATGAATTCGATGTCTTGGCGCTGGAGACCCATGCAGCCTTTATCCAGCAACTCCCGGAGCAACCGGCGATTGTGATCTGTGTTGTTGGTTTCATGCCAGACCAAAAAGCATGTGAGCAAAATTTATCCCTTGCTCTTGAAGTGATGCGCACCAATTATGAAGGCCCAGCGGTTATTTTAAGTCTCTTTGCCAATCTGTTTGAGCAGCGGGGGTTTGGTACGTTAGTGGGGATTTCCTCTGTAGCTGGGGAACGGGGGCGGGCGAGTAATTACTTCTATGGTTCTGCGAAAGCTGGCTTCACAGCATTTTTGTCGGGATTGCGGCATCGCCTTGCCAAATCGGGGGTACAGGTCCTAACGGTGTTGCCCGGCTATGTGAAGACGCGGATGACCGAAGGGATGACATTGCCCCCCCACCTTACGGCGGAGCCAAAGGAAGTGGCCGATGCAATCTTCTCAGCTATAGAAAAAAAGAAGGACGTGATCTACGTGCGACCCACTTGGCGCTGGATCATGGCGGTGATTCGTTGGATTCCTGAACCCTTATTTAAGCGACTGTCTCTGTGAACTGTCCATGGCTTCTTGGATCACATTGCTGACGGATTTTGGTTACCGGGATGTCTATGGGGGGGTGATGAAGGGGGTCATTTTCAGCATTTGCCCCCAAGCTCAGGTCATTGACCTATGCCATGACATTCCACCACAGGATTGCCGCACAGCCAGTTTTCAGCTGCTGCAAGCGGTGCCCTATTTTCCCCCTGAAACGGTGCATGTCGTGGTAGTGGATCCGGGGGTGGGCACAAGTCGGCGGGCGATCGCCCTCGATCTGGGGGTTGGCTATTGTGTGGGTCCAGATAATGGGGTCTTTAGCCAGGTGTGCGATCGCTATCCTCCCCGGCGCGTCGTTGAGCTAACCCAACCGCAATTTTGGCGCACCTCTAGTCCCAGTTTGACCTTCCATGGGCGGGACATTTTTGCCCCCGTGGCTGCCCATTTAGCCGCCGGAGCGGATTTTGCTCTCCTTGGCTATGCCATTGCCCCAGACAGTTTGGCGCGCTTGCCCCATCTCACCTATGAGGTGACCCCCCAGGGCGTCCAAGGCTGGATTCAAGCCATTGATCACTTTGGTAATGTGATTACTACGCTCCCTGGGCATTTGGTGGCTAAGGGCTATCACCAAATCCGGATTCAGGGGCAGCAGATTCCCCTGGTCCACACCTATGGCGACGCCCTACCTCACCATCTGATTGCCTTGGTAGGCAGTCATGGGTTTATTGAGCTAGCGGTGAATAGTGGCAGTGCCCAATCCCGCCTAGGTTGCCAGAATGGCGATGCCCTGTGGCTAGTTTGAGGGGGCATTGCTCAGGACTGTTTTTGAGGCAATGCGCGTGCGCTTGAGGGCAGATTCACTGAGGGTAGATTGTTGCTGTAGCTCTTGGGCAGAGGCTTCAAGGACTTTTGCTGCTGCCGTATCCCCCAGTTGTAGAGCAGTTTTGGCCGCACTCTGAAGAAAGGTGGCAGCGCCAGCGGTATCCCCCGCTTGCAACTTCGTTTCCGCCAGCTTGGTTTTGCGGTATTTTTCGAGGATGAGAATGCTTTGCTGTACCTCTGGATCTACTTGGGGCACGTGCTCTGGTTCTGCTGTGAGCGTCAGGGGAATCCTCTCAGAGAAAAGGCCCCCGGACTGCTGCACTGGGTCATCATAGCGGACTTGGACAAAACCGATGAGGTGAGACCCCGGTGGCAAGGGCTGGGTCGTTAGGGTAATGAGGAGTGTCCGCCTGATGGTTGCCGAGACATCACCGACGCGAATCACATACTCGTGGGGATGGGGGCTTGCGTAGGTGAGTTCAATCGTGTCGGGCGCAACTTGGTGCACGGGTTTGAAGTTCCCCAGTTGAGCGGCCTCACTCAAGGTGAGTAGGACATGGGCATTGGTGTAGTCCACGCTGCTGATGTGGCTAAAGAGGGATTGAAAACAGGCGATCGCCTGCTCAGCATATTCAATAAACACCAGCCGTCCGCCAGCGGCATCGGCAATTTGTTCGAGGACATCTTGGTTCCAGTGGACGCCAAACCCTAGGGCATTCAAGGTAATGTTGTACTCCGCAGCCAGCTTGGCCAACTCAAGGCAACGCTGGTTGTCGCCGTGTTCATTTTCACCATCTGTGAGCAGAAAGATTTGGGAAATGGTACCCTGCTTGCCCGTGGCAATTTCCTTCAACCCTAGTTTCATACCTTCATCAATGGCTGTTCCCCCCCCCGGTTCGAGGGTGGCAATCTGGGCTTTAATGGCCTCCTTGTCCCAGACTGTCTGGTTGGGCACCAGAACCTTCGCTTTGTGGTCAAAGGCAATGACACTCAGGCGATCGCTCGGCATTAACCGATCGACCAAGGACTCGGCTGCCCGTTTCACCATTTCTAAGGGCTCCCAGGCCATTGATCCACTGTGATCCAAAACCAAACAGAGATTCAGGGGAGGGCGTTGCTGTTCCTGTCGCTGAGCACTGAGGGTCAGTTCCAGTTGCCGCTGCGCGCTTTGGCCGGCGCTGATAATGGGATCGCTGAGCTTGGCAATGAGTTCAACCGTCATCGTTGCAAAGGGGTTTTTCCTGAGCCTACTCTACCATTTTGGCGAAAAGACCAACGATGGGCCTAAGTGATGATGCTCAGTTGGGAGGCCCCGGCGACTTTGGTAACCTCAATGCGGGTTTGAAAGGCTTCCTTGAGGGCAGGAACATGGGTAATGGCGAGAATGCAGTGAAATTCGGGGGCGATCGCGTTCAAGGCGGCAATCAGCCGTTCACACCCCTGGGCATCTTGGGTACCGAATCCCTCATCAATAATCAGAAACTGGACATCACTCCCCGATCGCTGGGCCAATAGTCGTGCTAAGGCTAAGCGCAAAGCAAAATTGATGCGAAAGGCTTCACCCCCCGAATAGCTTTCGTAGGGACGAGTCCCTTGGCAATCGGCAATGAGAATATCAAGGGTTTCAATGGGCTTGGTGTCGGCTCCACTGCGACGGCGGCTGCGCTGGGTAATGAACTGCACATGGAGTTGGTGGTTGCTGAGGCGACCGAGGATATGATTGGTTTCTGCCTCTAGATGGGGCAAGACGGTTTCAATGAGCAGGGCGGGAATGCCATTTTTGCCTAAGGCTTGGGCTAGCTCGCAGTAGAGGCGGTATTGATGGCGGAGGTGGGCAAGGGTTTGCTGTCCCTGGTCGTATTCTTGTTTCAGGCGCTGGAGTTGCTCTATTTCGGCGCTGAGTTTGCCATGCTGGGCAAGGGTGGCCTCAAGGGTCTGCTGTTGCTGGAGGAGGTGCTGTTGCTGTTGATGGAGATCGGCGGCCAGGCGGCTGGCGGTGCGAGTGGTTTCTTCAAGGGTGGCGAGTTTGTCAGTGATGCGTTGCAGTTGTGCCCGTTGTTGCTGCAGCGTTTCCTCTAGGTGCTTGAGGTCTTGGCGGAGTTGGGGTTGGCGCGATCGCCCCCGTTGCAGGGCCCCATAGGCCTCATAGTCCGCTGCGAGTGCAGCCAGTTGGGCCTGAATTTGGGCATGGCGGTCTGGATCGTAGGCTAGGGCGGCCAATTGCTGGTCAATCCTTGCCAAGGTCTGAGCAAGAGGGGAAGTGGTTGCAAGGGCGTTGAGCTGCTGTTGCAGTTCCTCCTGTTGGGCAATCAGGTTTGGCAGTTGTTGCTGAATCTGCTGGTATTGTCGTTGGGCTTGGCGGAGTTCCTGTTCCTTGGCTTCGGCCCAACGCCATTTTTCCACTTGGCCGCGGGCGATCGCCAGATTTTTCTCATCATAGTTCAGGCGTGCCAGTTCCGCCTCAATCGCTTGCAGTTCCCCAAGGCTTTCCTGATGGCCGTTCCGGAGCTGTCCCTCAATCTGCTGAATTTCCCCAGCTAGGCGATCCAGTTGCGGTTCTAAATCTTGGGTGCTCTGGAGTTGTTGCTGCAGTTGCCCCCGCTGCTCAAACAGTTGCGTCAGTTGTGAGATCTCATAGCCCACCGTTAGATATTCCCGCCGTAAAACTTGGATTTCGCGCTCGGTAACTGCCAGCTGCTCGCGGATGACCCACACCTGATTCAGCAGTTCCTCTTTTTCGGCGACATGGCGTTGCCGGACAGCCTGGTAGTGCTCGCGATCGAGGGGACGTTGACACAGGGGGCAAATGGCTCCCGGTTGATTCAGTAGTTCCAAGCGCTGCTCCAGTTGATTAATTTGCCGCTCATACTCCCGTTGGCGGGCTTGCAGTTGTTCGAGGAAGCGGCGGCGCTCCAGTCCCTTTTCCCGCACATGGTCTTGATAGATACGCTGTTTTTCAAGGGTTGCAATCTGCGCTGTAATCAGGGTCACTGCCTCTTGGAGAGCGGGTTGCCGTTCTATCTGTTGACGGAGATGCTGCCACAACTGCTGCAATTCATCGCGCCGGCTGCGCAGGCGTTGTTCCTGCTGTTGCTGTTCCAGTTCGAGGCGCTGTTTGGCTTGCAGGAGGGGAAAGACTTTTTGTTGCAGCTCTTCTTGGGCTTGGAGGTGAGCGCGCGCTCGCTGTAACTGTTCAAAAGCAGCAACAATCTGATTTTCTTGCTTGAGGAACTTTTCCAACTGCTGGCATTGTTCCAGAAGAAATTGCTGCTGGCTCTCCAATCCATGGAGGGTGCGCAGCAGGTCTTGCCGCTGTTGGTCGAGGCTCTGCTGGTGGCGATCGCGCTGTTGGCGCAGCTGTTGATAGTTACCAAAACACTGCTGCAATTGCGCTTCGGCAATTTTCAGGCTCTCCCATTGCCTGACGGCGGCTTCCAATAGGGGGGCACGGGCTGCCAAATCCGCAATAGCCGCCTGTTCTTGGCGAAGGGTCTGGCACTGCTGCTCCAGATGGGCGATCGTTGCCGCCAGCGTATCGCGCTGCTGTTGCAAGTGTGCATAGTCCCGCTGTTGGAGTTGATGGATATGGTAGGCAGCCTGTTGCTCTTGGAGTCGTTGTTGGCACTGCTGTACCTGCTGCCGTTGCTGTTGAATCTGCTGGTTCACCGCTGCCTGTTGGGCACGCAGGTGGGGCTCTTGGGCCAGTTGATCGGCTAAAGTCTGAAGCCGTTGTTCCAGAACACTGATTTGGGCTTTGTAGTCACGGGCGCGATCGCGCGCCGCTTCCGCTAGGGTCTCGTATTGATCCAAGCCCAAAAGGGTGGCCAGCAGTTGCTTGCGCTCACTGGGGCGTTTGGCCATAAATTCATCGGCACGGCCTTGGCGCAAATAGGCGCTGTTGACGAAGGTGGCGTAGTCAAGGCGAAGAATTTGAATGATTTTTTCCTGTGTCGCTCGTAGCGATCGCCCCGTTAGCGGAGTGTAGCCCGCCGCCGTCTGAATCTGCAACTCCAAGACCGTCTGTTGCTCCCGTCGCCGCAACCGTACCACCCGATAAGTCTGCCCTTGGACGCTAAACTCAAACGTCACTTGGGCTTCCATTTCGCCGTAGTAGATCACATCATCCTCACGGCTAGCGCGGCTTTGCCCCCAGAGTGCCCAAGCGATCGCCTCAAGGAGCGAAGACTTGCCCGCCCCATTGGCACCACAAATACAGGCCAGGTGTAACCCCGCAAAGGGAAGAGTGGCTTGGCGATAGCTGAGGAAGTTGCGCAATACCAGTTGACGTGGAATCATAGGGCACCACACCCTTGACACAGTTTAGGGCATTCCTATGGGGAAGAATGTGCCACCCGTGAGAGTCGGCCTAAAATTAAAATCAAAGTATACTCTTGGGGTTCCCCTTACTTTCTGTCTGGTCGTTCGGGTTTTTCAGCGAATTTAGGATTGCCTTTACTTTAGCAATGTCTGGACTAAAGTCACCCTCGGGCTTTTCCACCTCCCACTGAAGCGACTGTTGTGCGTATATTCAATTCTTGCAAAAAGCGCCGTAAGTTTTATTAGAGTCATGTTCTGAAGTATGGAGCATATACCACCCTTGTCTTAACTATGGGATCTATAAGCGGTGATAGAAGAAGATTCCATCGTGGCTTTTGTAGTGTTGAGCCTCTACTACAAGGGGTGTAAAAGAGGTAGAGTCCTTTCCTACAGTAGCCCTCACATTTTTTGAGCCTCTTCTGTGCCTGTGAAACGGGCTATCAATGTAACTCATCCAAAGGAAATGTAAAACCCCGACTCAAGGGCGATCACAACTTGAATTCCGAAAAAAATTATGGTTTGCTAAAGATAGACACTCATTGATTACGACTTCGCTGTCACGCTTTGGCAATCTTTGATCGAATCGCCAATGAATAGACAGTACTTGATCATTGAATAAGGTAGGTTAAAATGGGACGCAAACCAGTAGAACCCTTGACAGGTGCTGCTTTATTAGAAAAGTACAAACAGCTGCAACATCTCAGCCACGAAGAAAAAGCAAAGGCCTGTGGCTACTATACCGTGACCAAAACCGGCAAGGAGCGGATCAGCAAACTGAAGTTTAATAAGGCACTTCTTGAAGCCTTAGGCGTCAATCTTGACAGTAAGTCAGGCCGCGGTGGCAGCCGGGGGGGGCGCAGTGCCAGTTATCGAATTACGGTACAAGCCAATGGCAATTTGCTCATTGGGGCAGCCTATACTAAACAAATGAATCTCAAACCGGGGGATGAGTTTGAGATTACCCTTGGCCGGAAGCACATTCATTTGAAACAAGTGAGCAGCAACGGTCAACCCACCGATGATGAAGAGTAACTTGATTGATATATCTAATCTGAGGGATACAGATTAGGTACCCCAAAACCGCCACCGCCGGGAGTACAAATGCGCAGGCGATCGCCCGCTGCAACAGTAATGGTGGCCGTTCCGGGCAAAGGATAGGGGGGTTCGCCGAGTTTCAGCCATTGATTTTCACCCACTGCCCCACATTCACCCCCAAACAGCCCAAAGGGGGGGATGTTCCGCGATTGGCTGAGGAGGCTGACGGTCATGGGTTCACGAAACTCAAGGACGCGAATGGCCCCATCGCCGCCCGATTGCTGGCCCTTGCCACCACTGCCCCGGCGGCGGCAAAACTCCCAGACAATTACGGGGTAGCGGCTTTCTAGCACTTCGACATCAGTGAGCCGAGAGTTGGTCATGTGGGTTTGCACAGTACTGGCTCCGGCAAAGGTGGCTCCTGCCCCAGCACCGCCACAAATGGTTTCGTAGTATTGATAGCGATCGCTCCCAAAGCTGAGGTTGTTCATCGTTCCCTGAGCCGCCGCCATAATACCGAGGGCGCCGTAGAGGGCATTGGCCAGCGTTTGCGAAGTTTCCACATTCCCAGCCGCCACCGCCGCTGGAAATGTTGGGTTTAACAGGCAGCCTTCCGGCACCCGCAGCTCAATGGGCCGCAGACAGCCGGCATTGAGGGGAATATCCTCCCGCACCAGTGTCCGCAGGACGTACAGGACTGTCGCCTTGGTAATGGCGAGGGGGGCATTGAAGTTGTCGTGGGTTTGCTTGGAGGTTCCCTCAAAATCTAGGCAAGCTATACCTTGAGTGGTATCAATCGTGATTTGCACCTGAATTTGGCTGCCGTTGTCCATGGCAACGCAAAAGCGGCCCCCTGGGAGCGATCGCAGGCATTGGCGCACACATTCAGCCGCATTGGCCTGGCTAAATTCCATATAGGCAGCGACTACCTCGCGACCATAGCGATCGCACAGCGCCATCAGTTCCTGTGCCCCCCGCTGATTGGCAGCAATTTGCGCTTGTAAATCGGCGATATTTTGTTCCGGATAGCGGGCTGGCCAGGGCCCCTGGGTCAATAGCTGATAAATGGCGTCCTGTTGAAACTCCCCGCCATCTACCAGCAACACATTGTCAAAAAGAATCCCCTCTTGGCGGACATCGGTACTATTGGCAGGCATTGATCCGGGACTGATGCCCCCAATGTCAGCATGGTGCCCCCGCGAAGCAACAAAGAAGGCGGGGTGTGCTTCCCCCTTGAAAAACACGGGCGTAATCACAGTAATATCCGGCAGGTGGGTACCACCGCGATAGGGATTATTCGTGGCAAAAACCTGACCCGCACGGAGGGCGTTGTTTTTCTCTGCCAGGAGTGCCTTGACACTTTCGCTCATTGACCCCAGATGCACAGGGATATGGGGAGCATTGGCCACGAGGTTGCCGGCACCGTCAAAGAGAGCACAGGAAAAATCCAACCGTTCTTTGATATTTACCGAGGCACTGGTCTGCTGGAGTGTGACCCCCATTTGCTCAGCAATGGCCCGAAACAGCTGCTGAAAAATGGCCAACTGTACGGGATCGGCAACCGTAGGAGCAATCTGCTTTGGTGTCGCTGCTAAGGCCTGGAGAGGACGCAGCCACAGCCCCCCTTGCTCATCCACTTCCGCCTGCCAGCCCGCCTCTACAACATTTGTTCCTGTGGCATCTAAGATCAAGGCCACCCCTGCAATGACCTGATGGGCCGGCAGGCGATCGCGCTCATAGACTGGCGCCTGGTGCCATTGGCCTTTGCTGTAAACTGGTACATGGTCAAGGGGAATGAGTTCGCCAGTAGCTGCAGGTACGGTGACGGTTGCCATCCCTTGGAGGGCAACGGCCTCAACAGCAATTTGACCCACCCGCAGCGATCGCCCCCGTAAATTGAACCCATAGCGATCCCGATGCGCTTGGGCAAAGGACGCTGCCATGGTCTCTTGATCTGACCAAGGCACCCACAGCGTTGTATCGGTGCCGACATACCCTAGGCCAATGCGCACTTGACTTTGAATTTGCGCCGGATCCACCCCCTGGGCAACCAGTTCAGCCACCGCTTGAGCCTTTAGGCGCTCAATTTGTCCCTGGAGTTCAGCAAATCCATCGGAGATCAAGGGTTGTTCAATCGTCTGCTCCTTGAGCACCCGCAACTCCGCCTGACCGATGCCGTAGGCTGAGAGCACCCCCGCGTAGGGGTGAATATAAACTTGGGGCATTCCCAGGGCTTCAGCAATTAAACAGGCATGTTGCCCACCGGCACCGCCAAAAGCGCACAAGGTGTACTCGCGCACATCATGCCCCTGCTCCAGGGAAATTTTCTTAATTGCCTGTGCCATTGTATTCACGGCCACCTCAATAAAACCAGCGGCCACATCGGCAACACGGCGGGCATCCCCTGTGCTCCTGTAGATTTCCTGGCGCAGTTGAGCAAATTGCTGTTCGACCGTCTTGCGATCTAAAGGCTGTTGACCATCGGCCCCAAAGACAGCAGGGAAATAGGCGGGCTGAATTTTTCCCAAGAGGAGATTGGCATCGGTAATCGTCAGGGGGCCACCACGACGATAGGCCGCTGGTCCGGGATTGGCGCCCGCAGACTCTGGCCCCACTTGGTAGCGACCCTGATCAAACCGCAAAATGGAGCCCCCACCGGCTGCCACCGTATGCACTGCCAGGAGGGGCGATCGCAACCGCACACCTGCAATCGTGGTTTCCTGCCACCGCTCATACTCTGGCCAAGGGGCATTAGAATTGTGACGATAGTGGCAGACATCGGTGGAGGTGCCCCCCATATCTAAACCAATCAGCCGTTCAATCCCTGCAGCTAAAGCAGTACGCACCACCCCCACCATCCCCCCCGCAGGGCCTGAAAGCAGACTATCCTTACCGCGAAAGCAGGAGGCCGCCACCACACCGCCATTGGACTGCATACAGTAAACGGCGATCTCCCCTAGCTCCGCCTGCACCCCCTGAAGATAGCGATCCAGTACCGGTGACAAATAGGCATCAACAACCGTCGTATCACCGCGGCTCACCAGCTTAATGAGGCCGCTCACCTCATGGGAAACGGACACTTGGGTAAAGCCCATTTCCCTTGCCAAGGCAGCTACCTGTTGCTCATGGTCAGGGTAACGGTAGCCATGGACGAAGACAATGGCACAACTGCGGATGCCTTCGTCGTAGACCGCTGCCAGTTGCGGTTTCAGCGCCGCCAAATCAAGGGGGATGAGAATTTCCCCTTGGGCACTGATCCGCTCTTTGACTTCGATGACCTTGGTGTAAAGAGGCGGCGGTTGCTCAATTCCTAGGGCAAAGAGATCGGGGCGGTTTTGGTAGCCAATGGCTAGCGCATCCCCGAAGCCTTGGGTGATGAGTAGAACCGTTGGCTCGCCTTTGCGCTCCAAAAGAGCATTGGTGGCCACCGTTGTCCCCAGTTTCACAATTTCAACGGCTTCACTGGGAATGGGTGCATCCCCTGCCAATCCCATGAGGGTACGAATTCCCGCTACCGCCGCATCGCGATACTGCTCTGGATTCTCTGAGAGCAGCTTGTGTACCACTATGTGGCCATCGGGACGGCGGGCGACGATATCCGTGAACGTGCCGCCGCGATCGATCCAAAATTGCCATTTACCCTGGACCTGATGACTGCTCATTGAGGGTGATACTATCAGGGTTGCCAGCGGTAGAGAAACTCCCTAATGAGAGATGGAGCGGTTGAGATCACCACTGGTGGGCATTCCCTCACTGTGAAAGCCATTGGTCGTTTCCTCTTGGAGTCGTTGCTGATGCTGGCGAATCAGTTGGATCGTGCGGCTGACTTCCGCTGGAAAGATCACCACTAAGGATCCTTTGGGAGCGCGATCGAGGGCAAATTGAATCGCTGCTACCTCGTCATGGATGATATCGTATTGCCGCTGGACACTGTGGTGATGCACCCCCCGCTCAATCCAATAGGCGGCATCGCCACGGGGCCGGCCACGGGTATCATCATCTTCCTTAATGATGATCCAATCAAAGATTTTCGCCGCCAGTTCCCCCAGTTGTTCCAAGTCTTGATCGCGGCGATCCCCCGGTCCTCCAATGACACCAATGCGCTGCCCCGGCCATTTTTGGACAAATTCACCAATGGCCTCATACCCTGCTGGATTGTGGGCATAATCCACCAAGACACTAAATTGCCCCAAATCAAAGAGGTTCATCCGACCGGGGGTTTGCTCCACCGAGGTTCGGAAGGTGGTCAAGGCAGCGCGAATATGCTCAATACTGATGCCTTGGGCAAAGGTGGCTAGACTGGCAGCGAGGGCATTGGCAATCATAAAGCCCGCTCGAGCGCCCAGGGTCAGGGGCACATTTTCTGCCTGCTCAATCCGCAGCGTCCAGTCCCCTTTCAAAATTGAGAGATAGCCATTTTCATAAACAGCGGCGAGTCCCCCCTGCTGGATATGCTGCCGAATGATTGGATTGTGGGGATTCATCGAGAAATAGGCCACTTGCGCTTTGACTTGGCGTGCCATTCCCGCCACTAGGGGGTCATCGGCATTCAAAACAGCGTAGCCATTCGGCCAGGCGGATTCCACCACCACTGCCTTTAAGTCCGCCAATTGCTCAACGGTGTCAATATCGCCAAGGCCAAGGTGGTCAGCCTGCACATTGAGCACCACGCCGACATCGCAGTGGTCAAAGCCCAAGCCGGAGCGGAGAATTCCGCCGCGCGCCGTTTCGAGGACGGCAATCTCAACGGTGGGGTCTTGCAGGATTAGTTGGGCACTTTGGGGGCCTGTGGTGTCTCCTTTTTCCACCAGATAATCCCCAATATAGATGCCGTCTGTGGTGGTGTAGCCAACGGTTTGTCCCGTTTGTTTGCAGATATGGGCAATGAGACGGGTGGTGGTGGTTTT
Source organism: Thermosynechococcus sp. (assembly GCF_025999095.1). NCBI lineage: Bacteria > Bacillati > Cyanobacteriota > Cyanophyceae > Acaryochloridales > Thermosynechococcaceae > Thermosynechococcus > Thermosynechococcus sp. Next base: position 597,003 of record NZ_AP024678.1, read on the forward strand.
ACCATTGGTGCCCGTAATGGCAAAGATCGGGATGCGGCAGGGCGTTCCCGGTGGAAAGAGCATATTCAACACTGGTTCAGCAACATTGCGGGCAATCCCTTGGCTGGGGTTTGTGTGCATGCGAAAGCCGGGAGCAGCATTGACTTCCACAATCACACCGCCAACTTTAGGCAGGGGCTGACTAATATCGGGGCTGACAACGTCAATACCGGCAATATCAAGGCCAATGAGCCGAGCGGCCCGCTGGCAAATCCAAACATTTTCCGGGTGAATTTCATCGGTGCGATCAACGGCAATGCCACCGGTACTCAGGTTCGCCGTGGCCCGTAGATAACAAATTTCCCCCGGTTGCAAGACCGTATTCAGGGTATAGCCCTGTTTTTCCAGGAGTGTCCAAGTGTCGTGGTTGACCTCAATGCGGGTGAGGATATTATCGTGACCGTCTCCCCGCTGCGGGTCTTGGTTCGTTTTCTCAATCAGTTCTTCAATGGTGGAGCGGCCGTCGCCAATGACATGGGCGGGCACCCGTTCAGCAACAGCAACCACTTTGCCGTTGACCACCAGAACCCGGAAGTCGCGACCCGCATGATAGCGTTCCACAATGACTGATTTGGAGATGCTGCTGGCAATTTCAAAGGCTTCTTCAGCTTCTTCTAGGCTGTTGATGTCAATCGTAATCCCGCGACCGTGATTGCCGTTAAGGGGCTTAATGACAATGGGGTAGCTACCGATCTCCTCAATGGCTGCGGGGAGGTCTTCAATATAGCGGACGACGGTTCCCTTAGGCACGGGAAGTCCTGCATCCTCAAGCAGTCGCTTTGCCCCTTCTTTGTCCCCTGCGAGTTCAACGGCCAGGATGCTACTGCGATCGCTCAACGTGGCTTGCATGCGATGACTGCGGGCACCATAGCCCAATTGAATAATCGAGCGACTGCTCAACTCAAACCAAGGGATATTGCGGGCTTCGGCTTCGCGGACAATCGCTTCCGTACTCGGGCCAAGGGAGGCTTTTGCTTTCAACTGCCGCAGATCGGCGAGATCCTGATCCAGTTCTCGCTGGGGATAGGTGCCCGTATCGATAATGCTTTGGCACAGTCGCACTGCGGCTCGGCCGGCATAGCGGCCTGCTTCTTCCACTTGGTATTCGTAGACTACTTGATAGACCCCCGGTGTTGAGGTCTCCCGCGTGCGGCCAAAGCCAACGGTCATCCCTGCCAGTTCTTGGAGTTCGAGGGCGACATGTTCAACCACATGACCAAGATAGGTGCCTTCTCGTAGGCGGGTGAGAAAGCCCCCTGCGTGGCCAAGGGAGCAAAAATGATTGTAAAGACTGGGTAAAACCCGCACCAACCCATCCACAAACCCGGGAATCTGGTTGGAGGGGGTGTTGGCCACCTCTTCTAGATCTAAACGCATGACAATCAGCTTATGACGCCGAATGCTCCAGTAATTGGGACCCCGCAGCGTTTGTACTTTGAGAATCTTCATAGAAGAGTGGCTTTTTTAAGGACAACTTACCATTTTTAGTTTTGAGGGGAGTGACGCAATAAACTGTATCTTAAACAACACTTTCCCGAAAACTTAATTTAGGGGAGGCAAAATGCACTTATGCTGCACTTGATGGGTGCGGAGATCGTAGCAGTCACCATCACTGAGGATATGTAGGCGCAAGTTGTAGATACTCAGAGGTTCGTTGACATCGACATGGGCATAGTTCGTGTAGCTGACATCTCGAGGATCAATAATAGTGACAGAGCCACGACCAAGAACCCGCAGCGTACCATTGGCTTCAAACATGGCACAAGTATCTTCATCAATGCCAACGCCCAGCTTGTCGGGATGAGCAGAAATGGCGCTAATCAGGCGCGCCAAGCGATTGCGGTTGTGGAAGTGCTGATCGACTAAAATATCGGGAAGAATACCCAAGCCTGTGGCCAAATCTACTAGGGAGCGGTTTGGGGCTTCATTGCTGCCCCCACTGGCAATCATGCACTCACCCATGACAGCGGCACCGGCACTGGTACCCGCAAGGATGGATTTGCCTTCCCAGACTTGATGGCGCAATTGGTACAGGAGGGGGGTTTCATCCAGCAGCGCCGACAAGCGCAGTTGATCGCCTCCAGACATAAAAATTCCAGTACAGCGACTCAAGCGAGTCAGCATCTCTTCCTGTTCAGCATCGGCGCGATCGCCCACCAAGAGAACGTCCACTTCCCGCACGCCAATATCGCGGAAAATATCCTGGTAGAGCCGCCCCATGGCATCGGGTTCACGGGAAGCAGAGGGAATAACACCAATGACCGCATCTAGACCGCCCGCGCGTTGGCAAAAGGTGGTGAGAATTTGTCGCCCACGGACTTTGTCCTCCGCTCCCCCAATTGCCATCACTAAACCTTTGTGACCAGAATGTTGATGGGTCGTTTTGGAAATGGGGTCTAATTGCAACATAGGGCTACGGTGAATAAAACGTTCAAGCGGCAGACAGAATTGATGCATTTGGCAAGGGGGATGCCAATACCCGACTACTGACACGGGGATTCTATACAGCATAATGCCAGATTAGGCAAAATTTTTAAGTCGCGATCAAGATTTGCACAAATGCTTGATGTTCAGGTGCTTGATGTTTAGGGGTGACCAGTCCCTGTTGTAGCACCTGCAAGAGAGTACCCCGATCATGGGCAAGTAATGCCCTAAGGGCAAGCCGACGTCTCCGGGCAATTGCCCACTGTGGATAATCCCCTCAGATCCTGTTCAAGGGCCAACCGTTGCTATACCCAACAGAGGGCTGCCTAATCCTCCGATAGGGTGGCTGCTAAGTGCCCCCGTTCCGCCGTTGTTTGCCGAGAAGCATCCCCATTATGGATGTAAAACAGTGGCACCAGGATGAGCCTGCTGAATAACTGTGTTGACAGTGCGATCGCTCGTTTGCCCAGGTAACCAATCCTGTGGTTTCGCTGATCGGATCACCCCACCGTAGTCCTCTTGGCCGGCGCGACTCACAAAACCCCTATGGGCAATTCCGCCTCACCCCCTAGCCCCCATTCTCAAGCAGACTTGCAGTGGCCCAGGCAATCAACCGAAACGACCATTGACGTAATCGGCGGTCTTCTGCTCCACGGGCTTCGTAAAAATAGACATGGTGTCGTTGTACTCCACCAACTCGCCGAGGTACATAAAGGCAGTGAACTGGGAAATGCGAATGGCCTGCTGCATATTGTGGGTCACAATCAAAATAGTGACTTGATCCTTGAGCTCCGTAATCAGGTTTTCAATACTGACTGTTGCAATTGGATCCAAAGCAGAGGTAGGCTCATCAAAGAGAATCAGCTCCGGATTAGTGGCAAGGGCACGGGCAATACAGAGCCGCTGCTGCTGTCCTCCCGAAAGAGAGGTCCCTGGCTCTTTGAGGCGATCTTTAACTTCATCCCAGAGAGCGGCATTGCGCAGCGATCGCTCCACCACCTCATCAAGAATGGCACGGTTAGTGATGCCACGGATGCGCAGGCCGTAGGCCACATTTTCGTAAATGGACTTAGGGAAAGGGTTTGGCTTTTGAAAGACCATGCCAATCTGCATGCGCACTTCGATGGGATCCATCTGCAAAAGATTGCGCGGGTTTTCATCCCCCAACCAGATTTCCCCTTCGTAGCGATTACCAGGATACAGATCATGCATGCGGTTGAAGCAGCGCAGCAATGTCGTCTTGCCACAACCAGAAGGGCCGATTAAAGCTGTTACTTGCTTTTCATAAACCGCCAGGCTGATATTCTTCAGTGCTTGGTTGCTCTTGTAGTAGAAGTTCAGATTTCGCACCTCAGCCAGCTTTTTTAAGGACTGTTGGGTTGGGGGAACTCCCTGTCCTGAATCTGTTGGTTTTACCATTTGATGCTCTTCCTAAAACGATAACGAAGGTAAATGGCCATTGCGTTGACACCCAAGGTCAAAACAAGCAGGACAATCCCTGCTGCCGCTGCATTTACCTGAAACTCTTCTTGCGGGCGTGACACCCAGTTAAACATTTGAATTGGCAACACAGTAAAGGGTGACCAGAGCCATTGGAACGAAATATAGGGAAACTCGGCCTTTAATGGGGCTTCCGGCAAAAAAGTGATAAAGGTTAACGCACCAATGGTTACTAGTGGAGCCGTTTCTCCCAAGGCTCGCGACACCCCCACAATCACACCAGTGAGAATCCCACCCATAGAGTAGGGTAGAATGTGGTCAGCAATGGTTTGCCAACGGCTGGCTCCCACAGCATAGGCGCCCTCACGAATACCTTGGGGAATTGCCCGAATCGCTTCCCGTGTGGCGACAATGATCACCGGTAAAATCAACAAGGCTAGGGTACAGCCAGCGGTAAGAATACTTTCACCCCACTTGAGAATATAAACAAAAAACCCTAGAGCCAACAGGCCATAAATGATGGAAGGAACACCGGCCAAATTGGTGATGTTGATTTCAATGAAATCAAGAAGCCAATTCTTCGGCGCGTACTCCTCAAGGTAGATGCCGGCTGCCACTCCCAGTGGTACGGCAACCACAATTGTAACTAGAATAACCAGTAGGCTACCTACCCACGCTGTTAAAATACCTGCTTCAGCCGGATCTCCACTAGGAGGTGACGTGAAAAACCTCCAGTTCAGGAGCGGAGCTCCCCGTAGGAGCAAATCTCCCACTAGGAGTACCAGTGTCAGTAGGGCAATAAAGATAGAAAAAAAGCCCAAGAAAATAAAAAACTTTTCCCAGCGCGTTCGGACCTCTATAGAGGCTCGAATTGCCAGCGGATTCCGTAATATGTCAATCATTTAGTACACCTCCCGATAGCGGCGGCTGATAAAGTAACCGGCCACATTCATGAGGAATGTCACTAAAAAGAGCATGATGCCTGCTGCAAAAATAGATTGGTACTCCAAGGAACCATGGGGCAAGTCTCCAAGACTCGCCGAGACAATATAGGCTGTTGTTGTTGCTGCCCCTTCCAGGGGATTGAAGGTAAATTTGGGTTGCAAACCAGCAGCCACAGCAACAATCATTGTTTCCCCGACCGCCCGTGCTAAACCCAAGATGTAGGCGGCAATTAAACCTGAGGTTGCCGCAGGTAATAGTACCCGCAAAGCTGTTTGTAGGCGAGTTGCCCCCATAGCGTAAGAACCTTCCCGTAGGTGTGAAGGAATAGCTTGCAGGGCATCCTCAGACATACTCATAATATAGGGAATAACCATCAAACCAACCACAATGCCAGCGCCTAGCATATTGAATCCGGGTAGCTCGTAGTATTCCCATGGTTCCTTCCCGGGCGCATACCATTGCTGTACACCCAAAATGATTTTCTGGAGCAATGGCGTAACAAATAGGAGGGCAAAATAGCCATAGACCACTGTGGGTACAGCAGCCAATAGTTCCAAAATCGGCTTCAGAATTTCTCGCACCTTTGCCGGAGCAAACTCACTCAGATAAATTGCACCAATCGTGCCAAATGGGATCGCAACAAAGCTGGCAATAACACAGGTCGTAATAGTTGCCGATAGCAGTGCCCACACCCCAATGCTGACCGGCTCAATCAAAGGGGACCACTCTGTGGTTGTCAAAAATTCTGCAAGGGCACCTATTAGCGATTCCTGATGAACCTCCATCACTTTCTGGAAAAAGATAGCAGTTTCACTCAGGAGAATGTAGATGATCACAGTGGTGATCATCACCGAAGAAAATGCCGCTATAAAAAGGAAAGACCCAATAATGCGCTCTACCCAGATACGTTTTTGTCTGGCACTTGCCGAAATGGGCAGTTCAATGCGTGGGGCTAAGGGTTGATCGACCATAGGTAAAATTCTGCCACCTAAAATCAATTGGGGAAAGAGGCCTCAAGTTAGGCGTCCTTCCCCCTATCTTAGACTACTCCTTGGCCTCTAGACTCAGTAACTCATTGATGGTGAGACCAACTGCCTCCTTACCGCCAAAAATGGTGCCAATGCGATTCTTGTTAAAGTTGGCAAGAACTGTCTTATAGGCACTAGCGGGAAGAGGAACATACTTAACTTTCTTGACCATCGCAGGAGCGTTGTTCAGGTAGTAGGTGATAAATTTTTTCACCTCAGGACGTTGTGCAGCTTTAGCGTTGACATAGATAAAGATGGGTCGGGAGAGTGGCTGATAGGTACCGTCAACCACTGTTTTTTCAGAGGGCATCACCGGACCCTTGCCGTTGTCAATGGCCACTGGCTTCAGCTTGCTTTTGTTTTCTGCGTAGTAAGCATAGCCGAAGTAGCCTAGGGCTCCCCGCTCGCGGGATACCCCTTGCACAAGAACGTTATCATCCTCACTGGCAGTGTAATCCTTGCGGCTAGCTTTTGCTTTACCGTTGATGGCCTCAGTGAAATAGTCAAAGGTACCGGAATCTGCTCCTGCACCAAAGAGTTTCAGAGGAATATTCGGAAACCCTTTGCGCACTTGGTTCCAGTTGTTGATTGTAGAGCCTGGTTCCCAAATCTTTTTCAGTTCAGCAACAGTCAGGCTTTTCGCCCAAGTATTTCGGGGGTTCACAACTACGGTGAGGGCATCATAGGCAACGGGCAGCTCAATGTACCGGACGCCAGCTGCTTTGCAGGCTTCCATTTCCTTGGCCAAAATGGGGCGGGAGGCATTGGAGATGTCGGTTTCACCGCGACAAAACTTTTTGAAGCCGCCACCGGTACCGGAGATGCCTACAGTAACACGAACTTTGCCGCCTTCAGCTTTTTGAAAAGCTTCGGCAACTGCTTCAGTGACAGGATAGACTGTACTGGAGCCATCGATACGAATCGTGGCGGCTTCTTGGGACAAGGTAGGGGGTATCAGGCTAGCGGAAAGAGCCGCCACGGCAGCGAATATCCCCAGAGGGGCATAGCGTTTTGCAGATGTCAACATGGTACTGTTTCCTAGCGGAGTAAACAACCCTTTACGTACAGTAGCTTCGGGGTGGCGGTTACCCACACGTTTCCAAGTGGTGAGCCGCTACAATGTCCCCATCGCCAGCATAGTCAAACATTTACGGGATGGAGTTAAGAGAAGGTAAAAGTTTGTTTAAAATACCCCTACACATTGGGGATCAACCCTGTTGTTCACGCCGGTGACTTACTGTTGGGTTTAGTGTTAGACGTTAACTCTGGGCTAGGGAAACATTGAAGGATTGTCTGCAATGCCATCATTCATCTCTAAAATCTATCAGTGGCAGGGCTTTTCCTGCGCCTATCGCTTCAGTTCTCAAGCAGGATGCTCCCCCATTCTCTTTATCCATCCCGTGGGGGTGGGGCTCTCTGGGCAGTTTTGGGAGCGCTGTGTCAGCTATTGGCAATCTCAAGGGGCAGGTTATTCATTTTATATCCCTGATTTGCTGGGCTGTGGCCAGAGTGATTTGCCCCATTGCGCCTACTATCCGGAAGATTGGGCAGCGCAGTTACATTTCTTCATTACATCTGAGATCTGCCAACCAGTGATCCTCGTTGTTCAAGGGGCATTGTTTCCCGTAGCGATGGAGCTAGTACATCTTGATCCTCAAGGAGTAAGAGCACTGATCCTCAGTGGCCCACCTGCCCCTGCTTTGGTGTCTGAAAATACTGACCCTAGGTGGCAGAAGGTACGTTGGAATCTTTTTGACTCGCCATTGGGTCGCGTCTTCTATCTCTATGCGCGTCAGAAAAATTTTCTGCGTCGGTTTTCAATCAATCAACTGTTTGCCAAGGGGGAGGATGTGGATGACGAATGGCTGGGAATGCTGGCGGCGGGTGCTGCTGATCTTGAGAGTCGCCATGCAGTGTACTCTTTCCTCTCAGGTTTTTGGCGGCGGGATTACCGTCAGAAAATGCGGGATATTCGTCAACCAGTGCTTGTCGTGATGGGGGATCAGGCTTCCAGTATCAGTCGCGAGGGTGGGGCTGAATCACCTGCAGAACGCCTAGAGTTTTACGCCAAGACATTTCTCAATGTGCAAGGGGAGGTAATTCCGGGGCGCAATGTCCTGCCCTATGAGTCAGCCCCTGCTTTTGTGGAGGTGTGTCAGGCGTTTCTGCGTGCCCAAGCCCTCTAAAGCCAACCGCGCAGCCTATAGATGAGAAGACCTTGATATTCCCGCAGGGCAATAGTGGTGATGTCCACGTTGTAGGGATTGGGGATCAGGCTGAGGAACAGGTTTTGCCAGGTGGGCGATCGCGCGATCGAGGGGTAGCGATAGTCTGTGGGTGCTGGAATGATGTTCATCCCCAAACGGCGAAAAATGGCGACGGCGCGGGGCATGTGGTAGGCGGATGTCACCAGCAGTAGCTCTCCCTGAATGGAATGCTTTTCAAGAAGGGCTTTGACGTTCACGGCATTTTCATAGGTATTTAGGGAGGTGGTGTCCAGCAGAATCTTGTCCATTGGCACGCCGCAGGTGGTGGCAATTTCCGCCATATCTGCCGCCTCGCCCCGCTGAAAGGGTTCGCCGAGCCAGTCAATGCGGCCACCGCTAAGGATGAGGTAGGGGGCATAGCCTTGGCGAAAGAGGTGGGCACCGTAGAGAATGCGATCGCCCGTTTCTGTGACTTCGATCCAAGGGCGCGGGGCACTTTGGGGAACAACAGCACCACCGAGAACAACGATGGCTGCAGCTTTGGGCATCGGATCAGGGGGTAAATACTGCCGCTCTAGGGAAGCAATGAGAGCGGCTGCCACATAGTCATTCCCGCTCAAGAGTAAAATACCTAGGGCAATGACCAGGGCGATCGCTGCCTGTTTGGGGGCACGCCAAAAGCGCACAATGGCAAAAACTAGCGCCCAACAGGCCAAAGACAATGGATACAGCAGCGGTGGCAGCAATTTCGACAACAGTAGATCCATGGCTTTAGCGAATCCGCTCCATCTGAATGCGGTAGCGCTCCTTCTTGGTGACTTGAATGGCTTGAATCTGCAATCGCCCTTTGCCGCGAATGGCAATGAGGTCATTGACCTTAAGGAGATGCCGCGGTTGCTGCACCATTTGCCAATTGACCCGCACTAGCCCTTGGCTAATCCACTCGCTCATCTTACTGCGGGAAACCCCAAATCCGGCTGAGGCCACGGCATCCAAGCGCAATGATGCTTCGACGGTACTGAGGGATTTCCGTTGGGGGGGCGCTACGGCCAGTTCTGACCAGTCACAGAGATCAACAGTCACCGGTACTGTGCGCACTTGTTTTAACTCTTTTTGTAGGGTGGAGACTTTCTCAGGGATGAGAATGACCTGTGCTCCCCGTTCTCCCAGGAGAATGACATCCCCATAATCCCCTTCTTCGAGACCCCCATTGGCGATCGCCTGCTCAAAATCACTGTAGGTAGCCGCATCAAAGAGAAAGTTGCCGGTGATTCGCACCAAAGCCAGGGGAGGCTGTTGCTCCTCAAGACGCAGTTCAATGGGGGCGATCGCCAGCCGACAGCGCTCCGCTTGAGGATAGCCTCCCCAGGCTAGGCCATGGACATCGGCTCGTTGCTCAAGGGTGCCTAGTACCTCCACCACCCGATCTGGGGGCAAAAAGGGGGTATGCACCACCGACCAGGTTTTAATGGCTGTGTCAAGGGCGGTTCCTAGGTCAAACATTTAGGCCTCGAGAAATTGCGGCAGTTCCAGCCATTGGGCTAAGTAGGCTTTCACCTGTTGGCAAAATTGGGGGCGATCGCCAAATTTTGCAGTGCGGATGGTTTTGCGCTGTGCATCCAATGTCCAGCCGTAGTCACTGCTGAGGCGGATTTTCCCCTGCCAGTCGGCAATCGAAAGGATTAATTGCGGTGCTGGACTATTGTCAACCCCCTTGACCCGAAAGAGATAGTTAAAGGTGTTTTGCTTGGCAGCAGCCACAGTCGAGGCCTGACCAAACCGCTCTTGCAAGCGCGATCGCACCCGCTCCACAAATGCCGCATCGCCTAAATCTTCTAGGGTGCGCATGGCCAGTGTAAGGGCAAAATAAAACTCTTCGACAGGAATAAACTCCAGTTCCATGCAGCTTGCCAAGACTCTCTTCAAAATAGTACACTAGTAAGCTGTGTCTAAAATAGGGCAAAGCTATGCCAAAGCTAAAAACACGTCGCGCTGCTGCTAAACGATTTCGGACGACGGGTAGTGGTAAGTTTGTCCGCCGCAAGGCCAACAAAAATCACTTACTCGAACACAAGGGGAGCGATCGCAAGAATCGTCTTTCCCATAAAGCTCTGGTCGATCCACGGGATATTGAGCGAGTATCGCTGATGCTGCCCTACGCTTAATTTATCAATTTTCAGTTTTTCAGTTTTTGATTAAGGGTGAAGTTGAACTATGGCAAGGGTCAAGCGGGGTAACGTTGCCCGCAAACGGCGTAAAAAAATTCTCAAGCTCGCCAAGGGCTATCGGGCGGGGCACTCGAAGCTCTTCCGCACGGCAAATCAGGTGGTCATGAAGGCACTGTGCAATGCCTATCGCGATCGCCGGCGGCGCAAACGCGACTTTCGGCGGCTCTGGATTGCCCGCATTAATGCTGCTGCGCGTCAACATGGCATGAGCTACAGTCAACTCATGGGTGCCCTGAAAAAAGCAGACATTCAACTGAATCGCAAGATGCTGGCTCAATTGGCTGTCCTGGATGCCGATGCCTTTGCCACTGTCATTCAGACTGCTCGCGCCGTTTAGAACTTGCCCTAGGCATGATCGCCACTTTCCAATCCCCCGGTGCCACCCTTGAGCTAGGGTTTATCACCCTTCGGTGGTACGGGTTATTGATTGCTGTCGCTGTTTTTATTGGCCTCTGGCTGAGTCAGCGCTTGGCACGCCAGCGGCAGATTGACCCTGATCAGATTGCGGATCTATCCATTTGGCTTGTGGTTGCAGCTATTCCCGCTGCACGACTCTATTACGTCGCCTTTAACTGGGGTTTTTATCAAAAACACCTAGATCAAGTGCTTCAAATATGGAAAGGCGGCATTGCTATTCACGGCGCTATTCTCGGTGGCATGGTGGCGATGGCTATCTTTACCTATGTGCAGCGGCTTTCCTTTTGGCAAGTGGCGGATGTGGTTGCCCCTTCATTGATTTTGGGACAGGCCATTGGTCGCTGGGGGAATTTTTTTAACTCCGAAGCCTTTGGGGCCCCCACGGATTTGCCGTGGAAGCTGTATATTCCTCCGGAGCACCGCCCCCCAAAGTTGCTCAATGAAGCCTACTACCACCCCACGTTTCTCTATGAGTCTCTTTGGAATTTAGGGGTTTTTCTTCTCCTGCTGTGGCTCTTTCGTCAACCTCGCTATCAAAAGCCGGGGACGCTTCTGATGGTCTATGCCATTACCTACAGCTTGGGTCGCTTTTGGATTGAAGGGCTACGCATGGATAGCCTGATGCTGGGCCCCCTGCGAATTGCGCAAGTGGTTAGCTTGGTAGCGATCGCCCTGGGAGCTTGGGGACTCTTTCGGCTCTATTACCAAGGCAAGCGGTTGCCAGATTGGCAAGCCGCCTAGGCAGTAACTTCATCAGCAAAGCTCTGCCAGCGCACAAAGTGAAAGGGACCGGCTACGGATCCCCAAACGTGCTCATCGGTTTCTGGATCCCGTCCGCGATCATGGCTAATGAAGCGATCGCCATCAATTTCGAACGTGCTATCGAGATAGGTTTCGCGTCCCTTACGCACGACTTTACAGGCTTTGCCCGGCTCCACTTCACCGCGAAAACTATGTCCTGTCCAGTAGGTGAGCATATTGCAGCCGCAGAGGAGTTCAAGATCATCGGCTCTCATGGCCTGAAGCCGCTGGCGATCGCGAGCTGCCCCAAAGAAGCGTTTTTCATCCTTGAGTACGTAATTTTTAATGACAATGTGGTCATTGGCGGGCACTAGTTCCAAAACCCGTGTGCGGTAGGGAACGCCTAGGAGATAGTCATAGGCCTGTTCCACATAAAGGGCAATGCCCTCCAATAGACCCTTGGGCAGGGGGCGCATGCACACTCGAATATGGGCATAGAAAGGTGGATTTTCAAAGGCTTGGGCTTGGTTACTAAAATCTGCCGCCATCCAACGGCCAAGGGTCAACACATCGGTTGCGTGTGTCATGCTCCACAATTGCTCTACAACAGTCCTTTTCTCACACTAGCGGATTGAGGTACCTTCTTCATCCCCACGTCCTAAGTGAGCCGTAATAATGCCTGAAGGACTCCCTCAAGGGTATGTTCTGTTGCTTCAGTATCCACCCGTCCCAAGAGCTCACGGCAGGTTTGGGAGGTTTGGGGACCAATACTGACAATCTGAACCGTTTGGAGTAAATTGGCTGCCTTCGCACCCACCAATTGGCAAAAATGTTTCACTGTCTTGGAGCTGGTAAAGGTGACCATATCCACTTGGCCAGCTTGCAGCGCTTCTAGAATGCGGGCATCGGCAGCTTGGGGGCAGCGGGAATCATAGGCAGGGACCTCAACGACCTCAGCGCCGGCAGCGGCAAAGTTCTCCCTTAAGATTGGTCGTCCGCCCGTTTCCACCCGCGGAAAGAGAAAACGCAAGCCGGCAACAGGTTCTGGGAATTCTACCACTAAAGCATCGGCGACAAATTCCCTGGGGGTGAAGTCAGCCACTAAGCCGTAACTGTTAAGGGTTTGGGCAGTTTTTTCACCGACGACAGCAATCTTGAGACCCGCGAGGGCACGGCTATCCTTGCCATGATGGTGTAACCGTTGCATAAAAAACGTAACGGCATTGTGGGAAGTCAGAATCAGCCAGTCAAAGGTATCGAGTTGTGCCAGGGCCTGATCGAGGGGCTGCCAAGAACTAGGGGGAACGATTTCCAGTGTCGGCATTTCTAAAACGGCGGCACCGGCTGCTATAAGTTGCTGAGTAAACTCACTCGCTTGAGCTGCCGCACGAGTGACGAGAATCGTTTTGCCGTAGAGGGGAGACATTGATGATGGGGAAATCCTCAAAAATTCAGGGAAGACCAGATCTAGACTAGCCAAAGGGTAGCGTTTTTGGGCGATCGCGCCAATGACAACGACCGCAGGAGCCATGTCTGGAAAGTGAGGCATCTTCAGATAGGTCTCTAGGGTGCCCAACCAGAATTGTTGCTGGGGTTGCCCCGCCCATTGCAGAATCGCCAATCCTTCAGTGGGCGATCGCCCCTGCCGCAGCAGTTCCTCGGCAATATATCGCAGCGAACGGGTGGCCATCAAAAAAATCAGGGTCTCCATTTGGGCGATCGCTGGCCAGGGAAGTGTCTCTGGCGCATGCCCCGACAGAATGGCTACGGACTGACTCACGTCCTTTGCGGTAACACAGATGCCAGCCAATAAAGGTGCCGCCAGCGCTGAGGACACCCCCGCAATCACCACAGCCTCTAAACCTGCCCCCAAGACAGCCTCAAGTTCCTGATGCAAACGGCCAAATAGCCCCGGATCGCCACTTTTGAGACGAACAACCCGCGGGTACTGCTGGCCGTAGGCCACTAAAAGGCGGTTGATTTCCCATTGGGGAACGGCCTCAGCTCCTGCGCGTTTGCCCACCGCCACCCGCAAGCAATCAGCGGGGGTGAGTTCAAGAAGGCTAGGGGAGAGCAGGGCGTCGTAAAGAACCACCTGCGCCTGCCGCAGGCAGGTCCATGCTTCGAGCGTGAGAGAGCTTGGGGTACCTAACCCCGCACCCACAAAATAGACCGTCAATGACTACCCTTGGCTGCGTTGCAGGAAGATCATTGGGTTAACAGCACCCTGTCCTGGGGGATGCACTTCAAAGTGGACGTGGGGACCTGTGCTGCGACCCGTACTGCCCATTTCAGCAATCTGCTGACCCTGCTCAACGTATTGGCCCACCCGCACCAAGTTGCGATGGTTGTGGGCATAGAGCGTCAGCGTCCCATCGGTGTGGCGAATTTCCACAAGATTGCCGTAGCCACCAGAGTTCCACTGGGAGTAGGTGACCACACCGGCGGCGGCAGCATAAATGGGGGTGCCAATGGGGGCCGCAATATCAATCCCCCAGTGCATCCGTCCCCAGCGGGGGCCAAAGCCAGAAGTCAACACGCCCCGCGCCGGCCAAATAAAGTTTGTGGTTAGGCTCGGCAGGAAGCGATCGGCGTTGGGTAGAGGGGGTAAGTCAAGAGGACTGGGTAACGGTGGATTGATAATTGAGCGTGCCACCTTGACGGGCACAGGGGGCGCAATGGGTTGTACAGCGGCAGGGGGGGGTGCCGTTACCGTTGTTGTTTGCGGGCGCCTCATAACGCTGGGCTGGGGTAGAGCCGGGCGAGTAGGGGGTTGCTGGACTGCAAGCAGCGCAGGGCTGGTGCGACGCTGCCGCTCAGAAGCACGCCCAAAGGGGACAGACCCCAGGGTTGAAGTGGAAACAGGTGCTGCTGAGGAGTTCACAAATGCCACCTGCTCGGAGAGTGGTGTGGTTTCCCCCTCGGTGAATTGTGGTTCAACTTTGGTTGTGGTTTGTTCCAAAGAGCCACCGATCCCAAGGGAGGTATCAATGGCCAAGGAAGCAACAGCAGAGGTGGTGGCTTGCGTCACCAGATCTGCCAAGCTATTGGTGCGAACCCGCCGATCCACCACTGTGAAGGTCGGTTCAAGTGGACGACTGAGGCGGTCAAAAGCAGCAGAGGCAGAGAGGGTCAGCACTGGTCTTTTCAGGGAGAGGGGGGCAAAACTCACCTGCGGCTGGAGAGTGCGTTGCCATGCCCCTTGGCTAACACCCACGAGGAAGTCGGTTTTGTCGGCGGATAGAAGATTTTCAAAGTCAGTAGGGGAGTCTTGGCTTTCAGTGCTGAAAAGAGAGGGCATGCTAAGGGATTCGGGGCGAACGTCCTTTGAACCTAGATCGTTCGCAAGAGTGGTCAGATCAAGGGCGTGGGTAGGCTGAATCAGAACAAAGGTACCCAGCAGGGGCAGATAGGAACAAAGGGAGCGCAGCGAACGACCAAGCATAGCAGCAGACACAAGAGGTGCATCCTGAGAGGCGGTAGGGGTAAAACTATCGTTGCTCAAGGTAATCCTCCTCGCACACAAAATTGACAGTGATTCGACAAAGCGGTGAACCGAGAACACACATCATGAGCAATCCTTCAAGGGAGCCGGATGCCACTCGCCGCATCTATGCCTAAAACTGTCCCAATCTGTTGTTGATGCAAAGGGTGTTTTGGCACCACGACGAAACTTTTAGGTGACTTTACCCAATCCCCAACCAAATGACAAGCCTTTGCCTCCGCCTTGCCTTGCCACCTCCGGCGGATGAATGATTTGCCAAAAAACAAAAATACGAATTTCCTACCTACTGGTTAATAATCAGAAAGCCCGAATTCATCACGCTTTGGGCTTGATTAATTCCCATGGGAGAAAAATTGCTATTTTCGATAAATTAATAAGTATAATTAAAGTCTGATAATTAGTGTGTATAGTTTTTTTAATAGTTTAAGTCAGTTTAGATCCCTCTTCTCCTTGGTCGTCACCCCAAAATTGTCCTATAACACTTGTGCCAAATTGAGTTAAAAGTGGCACATATCCATCTTTGCTCCTAGGGACAATCAAAGCAAGCTTGCTTGGTAGAATAAACGAGTTTGTAACGATTTTTGGCGATCGCCCTTCTGACGGAGCTTTGTCCCCATGACTTACCACAAGCTGTGGTTTCAACAAACAGCGAGCCACCTCAAAGTCTTGCGTCCTTTTCCTCCATTTAGTGTTGTCCAAAACTTCATTCGCGAATATCTCCCCAACCTCATTGACTATATGGATGGCCAAGGATTAGATCTCAGGGATCCACGGCACTGGTGGGAGAGTATCCACATTGATGCCATTTTGGAATTAGAAAATAGCCAGGGGGAAACCCTGCGGGTCGCCGCTGGAATTATTGAGCAGTGGCGCAATGCCAACGCCGCCTTACGGCTGATTACAACCCCTGCAATGGCCAAGCTGCGGCGCGAGTCCCTCAATGTCAGCCAGCATTGGCTTTTTTATGTCTCTAGCCGTAAGCCTTATCCAGAGTCCCTGTGGATTGATTTGCTCTATGAGCAGGCGGATACGCCCCCCACAGAAACGGGCTGCACCATTATTGAGGTGACGGAACCGGACGCCTAGACGGTAGGTAGCCGACTACGAGAATGTCTTCGCCCACGGCTTGCCAAGTCACGTCCTCTAGGCACAAGGCCTCATGCATCTTGGTTAAGCCTAAATCGGCCACTGGGGCGGGGGCATCGAAGCCACCGATAATTTTTGGCGCAATAAATGCCCACACCTTCTGTACCATGCCTTCGGCGATCGCTGCCGCTGCCAGGGAACCGCCACACTCCCAAAGCACGGTCATGATGCCCCGTTGATAAAGCAGTGCCATAACGGCGGTCGGTGTTAGCGGCTCTCGGTGCACTACCTCCACACCCTGTGCCTGCAGTTGCGGAATTAGGGGATGCTGGGGCGAAGCGGAAGTAACCACCAAGGTTGCAGCGGTGGTGGTTTCCCACAAAGAGGCATCCCGCGGCAGATCAAGGGTACGGCTCATCACCACCCGTAGGGGATTGTGCTCATGGCGGGAGGTCAAGAGGGGATTATCCAGCCGCACGGTATTGCCCCCCACAATGACAGCATCGCATTCAGAGCGCAGTTGATGCACCATGGCGCGTGCGGCTTCGCCACTCACCCAGAGACTATGGCCCGCCCTAGAGGCAATTTTGCCATCGAGGGTCATGGCGTACTTAAAAATGCCAAAGGGACGCTGGTAGCGCACCCGATGGACAAACGCTTCGTTCAGGCGTTGACAGTCTGCTTCCCGCACGCCAACAGTGACTTCTATGCCCGCTGCGCGCAGCCGCTCTACCCCTGCTCCGGCCACTTGGGGATTCGGATCAATCATGCCCACCACCACCTTGGGAATACCAGCAGCAACAATTGCCTCGGTACAGGGGGGTGTGCGGCCATAGTGGTTGCAGGGTTCAAGGTTAACGTAGAGGGTGGCCTTGCTGAGGAGGGGGCGATCGCTCTCCCTGACACTGCGCAGGGCAAAGACCTCGGCATGGGGTTCCCCCGCCTTGGGATGAAATCCCTCCCCAATGACACGTCCCTCCGCCACAATCACACAGCCCACGAGGGGATTCGGGGCCGTACGGCCTTTGGCCTGAGCCGCTAACTCAAGGCAGCGCCCCATGTACTGGGCATCAATCGTGGCTATTTCCTCCACAACGGGGGCTGAGCGCATGAGTCAGAATCAACGCTCGTGTTCGGTTTCCGAGGAATGCTTCGGCAATTGCTCCGCCTCCGGACATTCATCCGCGATGGCTAACTCCGCATAGCCCCGGGGGACTGCTGCCAGTCGCCGTGAAATGGAGCCAATGCTTTCGATATTGACGATTTCCTCCCAAGCACACACTTCGTCGTCTTCCTCCGTTTCGTAGCGGATGGTAACCACATTCCCTTCGATGTCCACAATGCGTGCCCGGTCAATCAGGCGTTGTTGGTCCCGCAAGTAAATCCAGACTTCTTGGCCGTCGGTATAGAGTTGATAAAGCTTGCGGTGTAACATAGAGCAGTCTCCTTCTCGGAATTGGGCGTAGCAACAGTTGATAACCTGTGCTGCAACCTCTTGAGTGTCATCTTACCCCCAGAATTTACAGATGAGCAGCGGTGAAGGTGAAGTGCGGGGACTGAGGTTGTCCGTAGCGTCGTGGCGATCGCGCAGCACAGGGAAAAGAGTGATTCTGACGGTCTGGGGCAGATCTCGTACAATCGAATAAGCGTAACAAAGGGTAAATAATCCGTTACTATAACGCTATTCATTTATTCTAACCAGTGCGGAGTCGTTCAAACGGCATGGGCAAAATTGTTGGCATTGATCTGGGGACAACCAATTCCGTCATTGCTGTACTGGAAGGGGGAAAACCGGTAGTAATTGCCAATGCAGAAGGCTCCCGCACCACTCCCTCTGTGGTGGCCTTTGGCAAAGACGGCGAGCGCCTTGTGGGGCAGTTGGCGCGACGGCAGGCGGTGCTCAATCCCCAAAACACCTTCTATGCCGTGAAGCGCTTTATTGGCCGTGAATATAGTGAACTGACGGCTGAATCCAAACGGGTACCCTATACGATCCGCCGCGATGAATCGGGAAAGGTGCGCATCAAGTGCCCCCGGCTGCAACGGGAATTTGCCCCCGAAGAAATTTCAGCCATGGTCTTGCGCAAGCTGGTGGAGGATGCCAGCCGCTACCTCGGGGAACCGGTCACCGATGCGGTGATTACTGTACCGGCCTACTTTAATGACTCGCAGCGGCAAGCCACCCGTGATGCGGGACGTATTGCGGGTCTCAATGTGCGGCGGATTATCAATGAACCCACCGCGGCAGCCCTAGCCTATGGTCTCGATCGCCAGCAGGAGCAGACGATTCTCGTTTTTGACCTGGGCGGTGGCACCTTTGATGTCTCCATTCTCGAGGTTGGTGACGGCGTGTTTGAAGTGAAGGCCACCAGCGGCGATACCCAACTGGGGGGCAATGACTTTGATAAGTTGATTGTGGACTGGCTAGCCGAAGACTTCCTCGCTAAGGAAGGCATTGATTTACGGCGCGATCGCCAGTCGCTGCAACGGCTCACCGATGCTGCCGAAAAAGCCAAAATTGAACTTTCCGGCCTACTGGAAACCAATATCGATCTGCCCTTTGTCACCGCCACAGCAGAGGGGCCAAAACACATTGAAACCACCCTCAGTCGTCGCCAATTTGAAGACCTTAGCCAAGACCTATTGCAACGGCTGCGCTATCCGGTCGAACAGGCCCTAATGGACGCCCATTTAACTCCCAGTCAAATTGATGCTGTGGTACTGGTGGGTGGTGCGACGCGGATGCCCATGGTGCAGGATCTGGTGCGGCAGATGATTGGCCGTGAACCCAAGCAAAATGTCAACCCCGATGAAGTGGTGGCCGTCGGTGCCGCGATTCAAGCAGGGATTCTCGCAGGGGAGGTGAAAGATATCCTGCTGTTGGATGTAACGCCCCTTTCCTTAGGTGTGGAAACCATTGGCGGCGTGACTAAGGTGCTGATTCCCCGCAATACGACAATTCCGGTGCGTCGCTCCGATATTTTCTCAACCTCAGAAAATAACCAAAGCCAAGTGGAAATCCACGTGGTTCAGGGGGAGCGGGAACTGGCAGCCCACAATAAGTCCCTGGGACGCTTTAAGTTAACGGGAATTCCGCCAGCCCCTCGGGGGGTGCCCCAAATTCAAGTGTCCTTTGACTTGGATGCCAATGGCCTGCTGCAAGTGGTGGCCTTGGATCGCTTTAGCGGTCGTGAGCAAAGTGTGGTCATTCAGGGGGCATCAACCCTAAGTGAAGAGGAAATTCAGCAGATGCTCTTGGATGCCGAGTCCAATGCAGCGGGCGATCGCCAGCGGCGGGCACGCATTGAGAAGCGCAACCGCGCCCAGGATTTGATTAACCGAGCCGAACGCCAGTTGCGGGAAGCGGCTCAGGAATTTGGCTATCAATTTGCCGCTGAGCAGCGCCGTGGTATTGAGGCCCTAGTGCGGCAATTGCAGGAGGCCATTCGCAATGAAGACGATCGCCAGATTGACCTCACCTATGCTGCCCTTGAAGAGCGGCTCTACGACTTTGTCCGTCAACTGCGCCTGAGGGAAGAGGAGGTGGAAGACGATGAAGAGATCTTTAAGCTGCCCAACCTTAGGGAAGCGGTAAATAAAGGTCTGGATGTGGTGCGGGGTCGAGAGCGGCGGCGGGATGATTATGAGGACGAGTGGGATGAGCCACCGCGCACGCGGCGTTCCCGCAGCTACTCCCAGCGCAGTGATTCAGCCCCATGGGACGATTGGGATGACGATGACTGGTAGGGCTTTTTTGTATTCTTTGCGGCAACTGTGAGTGTAGATTAGGACTGTCGATGCGTAATTTTCGAGATTACTACCAGCTTTTGGGCGTGGATCGCGATGCCAGCCTTGAGGAGATTAAGCGCGCCTATCGGCGGCTGGCTCGGCAGTATCATCCCGATCTGAATCCCGGCGATCGCGCCGCTGAAGAGAAGTTCAAAAACATTAGTGAAGCTTACCAAGTCCTCAGTGATCCGGCTCGCCGTGAGCAATACGATCGCTACGGTGAATATTGGTCACAGCCTGGCTTTCGCACTCGCCCTTCCCAACGCACCGCTATGGCTCGTCGCAATGGTACTAGTCTTAGGGAAGAACCCGACCTCAGTGAAGATAATTTTCAAGAGTTTTTGGATCAACTGTTGGGTCGGCGATCGCCCCGCACTTCTACGGTTTCTGCGGATCCCCCCCGTCGCTCGTCTACCATAGAGACAGACTACTTTCGCCCCGGCACCGTCAAAACCGTCTATACCGCTGTGAGTCGTCGCGATGCTGAAGCCACGCTAGAAATCCCCCTCGAAAAAGCCTACGCAGGAGGACGGGAGCGGATTCGCCTTGGAGATGGGCGCTCCCTAGAAGTGACGCTGCCACCGGGGATGGTTACGGGTCAGCGGATTCGGCTGCGGGGTCAAGGCACGGGTGGCGGTGATCTTTATCTGAAAATTCAAGTGACTCCCCATCCCCTCTTTCGCCTGGAGGACTATGACATTGTCTGTGAACTGCCCGTGACCCCCAGTGAGGCTGCCCTTGGCGGGCAAATTGAAGCTCCGACCCTCGATGGTTGGGTAAAAATGGTGGTTCCAGCAGGGGTACGGACAGGGCAGCGTTTGCGACTGGCGGGCAAGGGCTACCCTCGTCCCGATGGCGATCGCGGTGACCAACTGGTGGAAATTGTCATTACACTGCCGCCCCAACTGAGCGATGCCGAACGGGATCTCTACCGGCAGCTTCAGGCCATTGAGTCCTACAACCCCCGTGCCCATCTGGCCTACTCCTAAGCGATGGATGCCCTAGCTTTTGCTGATTTGGCAGCGCCGCCTCTTCTAAAGGACATTCAGAGGTACCTCACTAGCGTTGTCGCTCCCATGGCCAACCGCCTTGATCAGCAAAACTCCCTTTTATCGGAGAGCCTGCAAGCCTTAGGGAACTTGGGCATTTTTCGTTTGGGGGTACCCAAAGCAGTCGGGGGATGGGAGTGCGATCGCCGTACGCTGTGGCATTTGAGCTTACAACTGGCACAAACCTCCGGTGCCCTTGCCTTTTTGGTGGCACAACATCAATCTGCCTTGGGCATCATTCTCGAACACCCTGAAGGGAGGGTTGCCCAAGCCTACTTGGCGGACTTAATCAAGGGGCAGGTGTTGGTGGGTGTCAGCTTTTCCCATCTGCGTCACAACCTAGGGGAGCTGCAAGCTCAACCCACCAGTGAGGGCTATCTCCTGCGGGGAACGTTGCCCTGGCTCAGTGGCTTTCAGCATATGACGATGTTTATCGCTGCCGCTCCCCTACCGGATCAGCGGATTCTCTTTGCCCTCATGCCTTTTATCAATGCCCAACAGGCCGGCGGCGGCATTTTGCACCTCTCATTGCCCCTACCTCTAGCTGCTGTGCCCTCAACCCAAACGGTGCAGGCAGAGCTGGTGGATTGGTTAGTCCCGCCGGCAGAGGTGGTGGGTATCGCTGCGGCAGATTGGCTGGCTGTTCGCGATCGCCAGCAGTTGCTGCGGGGCAGTGCCGCCCCCATGGGCTGTGCCCGTGCTAGTTTGCAGATTCTAGCTGAGAGTGTCGACGCCAAAGACCTCTATCACCACTTGCGCGATCGCTGGCACCGCCTTTACGACCAGATTCAAAGGGAGCTAGAGGAGGTCAATCCCCCCTACCATGCCCAACTGCGCGCCGCCGCCATCCACCTTGCCGTCCAAGCAGCTCAAGCTGCCCTGATTACGACGGGTGGCAGTGCCTTAATGTTGAGTCACACCGTGCAGCGTCTCTATCGCGAAGCAATGCTCTACACCGTCTCTGGCTTGAATGGGCCGCTACGCCATGCCTTGATGGAGGATTTGTGGCTTGAACAGAGTTTCCATTGAGCAAGACCAGTGTCTGCCCCTTGATTGGTTTGCGCGTCCGGCCCCAGTGGTCGCTGCAGAATTACTGGGGTGTATTCTCGTGCGTCAACAGGCCAATGGTCAGCTCTACCGTGGCCGCATTGTCGAAACCGAGGCCTATATGGCCGGAGAT
The DNA here is from genome assembly GCF_025999095.1 of Thermosynechococcus sp. Classification (NCBI taxonomy): domain Bacteria; kingdom Bacillati; phylum Cyanobacteriota; class Cyanophyceae; order Acaryochloridales; family Thermosynechococcaceae; genus Thermosynechococcus; species Thermosynechococcus sp. The sequence goes on from NZ_AP024678.1 coordinate 619,081, forward strand.
CCCGCTTGCCATGGCTACCGTCGCCAAACTGCTCGCAATGCTCCCATGTTTGCGGCACCGGGCACCATCTATGTCTATCAAATCTATGGCATTCACCACTGCTTGAATATCGCTAGCGATCGCCCAAATTTTGCCAGTGCTGTTCTCATTCGTGCCCTAGAGATGCTCAGCCCCCCCTTACCGCCCCCTATGGCCGCTGGTCCGGGAAAACTGTGTCGAGTCCTGGGGATCGATCGCCGGCTTTCTGGCCTGATGCTAGGGCAAGAGAGCGGTCTCTGGTTAGAAAAACCGCCCCAGCCCCTGACAGACCCGGTGGTGCAGACCACCCGCATTGGTATTTCCCAGGGGCAGGAGACGCCGTGGCGGTGGTATGTGCAGGGAAACCCTGCCGTCTCCCGCTATTCCTAGCTACCCGTTGTCGCCTCCAGCAATTCGTTTGGTTGGCGAAGAAACTGGATGGCCTTTTCGAGGGCTTGTCGGCGATCGCTCACCACATGATCAGCGGGCAACCGATCCAAAATGCGGAAGCGTTGGAGCCGCTCTTGCACCTTATCTGCCGAACCATTCACCAGAAAAATCGCTAAACCATGCTTTTGCGCCTCTTGGATGAGTGACTCAATGGCCAAGGCTGCCGTCACCCCCAACAGCGGCACACTGCTGACGTCCAGAATCAGCACCCTATAGTCCGCCATGATTGCCTGCCGCTGCGAAATTGCCCAAGCGGAGCCAAAACTCATCGGGCCCCCAAGGTGCAGCAGCAACAGTTGACCCTTGGCTTCGTGGAAGAGTTCTTTTTCCTCAGGGGTCAGGGGGGTTTGATCATCGGCGTGGGTAATCGCCTTCACCTCCTCCGATTGCAGATCCGCCAAGCGCTTGATCGTCAGCATATTGGCAATAAAGACACCAACCCCCACAGCCACAATCAAGTCCACAAAGACCGTCAGCAGCATCACGCCATACATAATGAAAGCTGCCCGCAGTGACAGCAGGTGGGCGCGTTTGAGAAAATTCCAGTCAATGATGTCAATCCCCACCTTGATGAGAATCCCCGCCAACACGGCATTGGGAATCGGTTCCGTCAATGGGGCCGCCCACAGCACCACCATCAGCAGAATCACGGCGTGGATCATACCCGATAAGCAGGTGCGTCCCCCCGCTTGGATATTGACCACTGTACCCATCGTCGCACCGGCACCGGGCAAACCGCCGAACAAGCCCGACACCAGGTTGCCAATGCCTTGGCCGATCAGTTCCTTATCGGAATTGTGCTGAGTACGGGTAATGCTATCGGCAATCACCGAGGTAAGGAGCGAATCAATACAGCCGAGCATCCCCAGCATTGCCCCGTCCACAATCATCGTTTTCAGAGCAGGCAGCGTAAACGTCGGCGGCACAAACTCTGGTAGACCAGTGGGAATCGTGCCAATGCGTGCCAAACCGGCATCCGCAAAAAAGATCATTGATAGAATCGTGCCCAAAACCAAGGCGAGGAGCTGTGGCGGCACAAGCCGACGAATTTTCTGGGGTGTGAAATAAATGAGTCCGAGGGTGAATAAGCCCAAAGTAAGGGCAGCTGGGTTCAGTGTTTGAATCCACTCTGGCAAGTTTTGCACGGCCCCCAAGACCCCACCTTTACTGCTGTGCCCCAACAGTGGGCCAATTTGCAGCAGGATCATGATCAGGCCAATCCCCGACATAAAGCCAGAAATCACGGTGTAGGGCATGAGGGTGATGTATTTGCCCAACCGCAATAGACCAAAGAGGATTTGAAAACAGCCCGCTAGCATCACCACCGTAAAGGCCATGTATAACCCCTGTTCGGGATATTCACTGGTCAGTCGGGTGATCACTGCCGTAATCACGACGGTCATTGGCCCTGTGGGATTGGAAATGAGTGTTGGCGTGCCCCCAAAAAGAGCGGCAAAAAAGCCAAGACAGATGACGCAGTAGAGTCCTGCTGTGGCACCAGCCCCAGAGGTGACCCCAAAGGCCAAGGCCATTGGCAAGGCGACAATGGCAGCAGTTAGCCCACCAAAGAGATCACCGCGCCAATAGCGAAAGTCAACTCGATTAACTAAATTGGTTAGCATCTCTGCCCCTTTTGACGAATTTAGAGAGGGTTTCATAGCTAGAGCATGATTGAGGCGAACCCCTAGCCCTGAGGGAGTATCCTTATACCTTGCTTATAGCTATGATAAGAGAAGATTTAATTGAAGTAATTCTATGCCTTTCTGGGGACAACTTGGCTAGTAAAATATCAAAGAGTTTCTTATCGCCTCTATAGGAAAAAGCTGGAGAAGGGGGACAAGGCAAGGCCTGTTCACTGTAAAACTTTGTTACACTCAGGGATTGAGAGACGCAACCTATGAGGAACGACACTCCTATGAGTCAATCGCCGCTGGAGGCCTTTTTCCTTGGTCGAGCGACTGCAACGCTCCTGCGTGATCAGGCGCAGCATCTGTTTGTCGAATTCCTGAGTCAAGTGGGGCGATTTGATGCCGAACAGCGGCAGCGGCTCCATGAATTCATGGAAGAGGTACAGACTCGTGCCCGCCAAGAAGCCGCAATGGTGGTGCCGCGAGGCAGCCAACGGGTGGACTGGCAAGCTCTAATTGATGATTTGCGCGCTGAAATTGCAGCCCTACGCACGGAACTGCAACGCTATCGCAATCGTGAAAGTTAACGACGGGGAACAACGATATATCCTGTTTTCAGGTAGGCATCGGTGGTTGCTGGCGCTGGTGAAAATGACTCGGTGCCGAGCACCCAGTGGCGATCGCTCCCCCAGTACCACCAATAGGCTGCTGTATAGGCACAGAGAATGGCATCCAGTTGATCTTCCAACACTTTGAGATCGCGCCCACTGGTGGGCAGGGCTGCCGGGAACTGCAACCTTAGGGACGGCTCACAGTGGCAAAGGCGGGTTGTCATTAACTCGCGAAGACGAGCTAACCCCCTGCGTCGCTCTGCCAGGCGGCCTTTTTTGTACTTGATGATTTGATCAAGCTCAAAGAGGGCGATCGCCGTAGCATGGGGGAAAACTTCAATTTGAAACCGTCCCGATTGCTGCGGCCGGATGGTAGGAGCATGGCGAAAGCCCCGTTGGCTGAGGGCTTCACTAAAACCCGTGGTGTGGCTTGCAAAGGGGGACTGCTGATTCGCAGGATAACAGCCAGCATGGTAGCGCCCAAGGACTTGATGGGACTGGCGATCGCAGGAGCGCATTCCCCTGGGATTGGGAATAATTAGGGGCGCATCCACCGCCACTATTGCTGCTTGCGCAGAGGGTGCCTCCCGATCAATCCATGACAGGAGTTCCGCCGTATTGCGGGAGCGATCCAGAGCCACAAGCTCCAGATCCTGGGCCTGCCATTGTAAACAGCAGTACCCCGATGCTCCCCCCTTCCAGGCCAGATCAACGCCGAGAAACCGCATTCGCTGCCATCAACTGTTGTTGCGGTGGATGATCTTGCATGAGCAAAGCAGCAGCCACCACCCCCACTGCCGGTACCAGTACCAAACCCACTAAGGGGATCAACAGCCCCAAAAACTGCGCCAAACCAAGGCCATAGATCTGTGGCCTATAGGCACGGGTCAAAAGTTTCCGCTCCCTGAGGGAGGTGCTGTGTTTCTCTAAAAGGTAGTCAAAACTGCCCCGTCCCAGAAAATAACTGTTGGCGATCGCCATCACGATCGGTTGCAGTGGCCCCGTTAAAAATGAAAGCAGCAGGAGGATCACTTGTAGCACCGCATCCCGCAGTGCAAACCAGCTACCGACAGCGGCATTCAATAAATCACGTTGCCACCCCACCTCTATTGTTTGTCCCGTGGTAATTTTTTCAACACGGTTAAGCAGGGGGCCAAGGAAAGGAATCACCACAAGGGGAATCAGTGTTTGATAGCCAATCAGGGCTAAAAAGACAGCAATGAGGGTTGCCAAAATATCAATGAATCCTTGGTAGAGCCACTGCCATTCTTCAGCAACAAACCAATAATCACCAACGACTTGAACAGCCCAGAAAGCCACAATGATGAGCGTTACCCCCAGAACAAGGCTCAAGCAGGCAGGTAACAGCACATAGCCCCAAAGATGATAACGGGCTATAAAAAAAAGACCACGACCAAAGGCAAAGAAACCCGCCTGAAACTGTTGTCCTGCTGACCAAAGCTGCTTGATCACTCAATTAGCCAGTTCTAGTCTAGAATCTCCTAGGGAAATCCTAGCCTATCCACGGCGGGGCGGTGTACCTTCATCATCCGGCGGTGGGGCATCGGCAACAAAATTAGGGGTATTGACCTGTTCAGCACGGGAAATTGGCGTTGCTGTCGGTCGCCACAGCCAACTTGTCAACAGTCCAAGGGTGAAGAGTCCCACCAGCAGGGGGATAAGTAGATCCGTCATTGTTGTTTGCCTCATTGAATTCATCATTGTCCAGAATTGGAGGAGTCTCCCTTGAGCGCTAGTGACCCTGACGCAGGGTCACTCCTATAGGTTCCAGTAGGACTCTTTTGGCAAGCATTGAAGCATTCAACCCAGTTAAATCCGCTCGCTGGAGCAGGGAAGTTTAAGCTATTGTTGAAGTAGCGACCTTGGGTGATAAGAGCAATGGCCCTGTCTCCCTTTTTGATTTGGTTCATTCTTGCCATCATCCTTTTTGTGATGGAGCTTGTTTTGCCGACGGCTTTTATGGAAGCTACCATCGGCCTCAGTGCTCTTATTGTTGCATTTCTTTCGTTTCTAATTCCCAGCTTTTCAATACAGATTCTCCTTTGGATGGTGCTCTCCATTCTTGTGGTCTTTCTGTTGCGGCGCTATCAACCGAAGCGAGTTCCGCCAGTGCTCCAGGAACCTGCCGAGGCCGAAACAATTACGAGAATTCCCGCTGGCGAGACGGGGCGAGTACTGTACGAAGGGATTTCCTGGCAGGCTCGCTGTGACGATCCCCACTTGGTCATTCCCGAACATCAGCGGGTGATTGTCATTGGCCGTCAGGGAACAACGCTCATTGTGATGCCTGCAGATGCTATTCAGCTCTAGGGGGCGATCGCCGTTTCTTGCGGTGGGTAGTGGCTGGATCAATGGGAAAACCGGCAAGGGGAACGACCTGGTCGAGGCGCTCTTTTTCCAGCCGTTTTAACTCCGTGTAATCTACCCAGTGGATACAATCAACCGGACAGGTATCAATGGCTTCTTGAATCAGTTCCAGGGGGTCACCATCTTGGCGCACCACCCGCGATCGCCCGTAGTTGGGCTCGATGTAAAACGTATTTCGCGCCACATGGGCACAGTGTTTGCAGCCAATACAGGTAATTTCATCGACATAGACACCGCGTTGGCGATGGGCTCCCCCTAGTTCAGGTTCATAGCCACTGCGAGATTCACTTTGGCGCAG